>JAEZIA010000317.1 GCA_023416315.1 Actinomycetes bacterium | reverse complement strand
ATCCGGATAGCGCTCGCGGGTGACTTCGGCGACCGCCGCGGCAGCGGCGGACAGGGGGGCGTCGTGCACGATGAACCACCGGGACTCACCGCGGCGGGCACGTTCGGTCAGCAGCCCGGCCCGCTGCCGGATGGTCCGGGTGCTCCGTAACGCCGCGGTCGCCCCTGCCGGGGTGTTTAGGTCGATGTCGACGGCCGCGGCCATCAGCGGTCCAGCCCGCGGCCCTTGGCCTTCTTCAGTTCCGCCGCATCGGGTACCGGGCCCGGGGTGAAGTAGCCGGCGGCCATCTTGGCATCGATCTCCACCCGGGCGTCGGGCGGAATCAGCTCATCGGGAATGTTGACCCGTTCGCCGACATCGATGCCCGAACCGACGATCGCGTCGTATTTCATGTTGCTCATCGACACCAACCGATGGATTTTCTGGATGCCCAGCCAGTGCAGCACGTCCGGCATCAATTCCTGAAACCGCATATCCTGAACGCCGGCAACGCATTCGGTGCGAGCGAAGTATGCCTCGGCGGTGTCGCCACCCTGCTGGCGCTTACGGGCGTTGTAAACCAGGAACTTGGTCACCTCGCCAAGTGCGCGACCTTCTTTGCGGGAGTAGGCGACCAGCCCGACCCCGCCGCGTTGCGCGCCGAGGATGCACTCCTCGATCGCGTGCGTCAGATAGGGCCGGCAGGTGCAGATGTCGGAGCCGAACACATCGGAGCCGTTGCACTCGTCGTGCACGCGGGCGGTGAGTTCGACCGTGGGGTCGGCGAGGTCCCGCGGGTTGCCGAAGATGTAGAGGGTCTGCCCACCGATCGGTGGCAGGAACACTTCGAGGTCGGAGCGGGTGACGAGTTCGGGATACATACCGCCGGTCTCTTCGAACAGCACGCGGCGCAGGTGGGCTTCGCTGCAGCCGAAGCGGTCCGCGACGCCGGGCAGATACCAGACCGGCTCGATCGCGACCTTGGTCACCAGCGCGGCACCGCCCGGCAGCAGGACTCGATCGTCGGGGACGAGTCGACCCTCGCCGATCGCGTCGGCGATCTCGGGAAGAATGACATGAGCCTTGGTCACGGCGATCGTCGGACGGATGTCCTGGCCGGCGGCCAGCTCGGCGGCGAAGGCGTCGGCGACCATCGCCCCCCACGGGTCCAGGCTGACGATCGCGTCGGGACGGCTCCACTGTGGGTACGGGCCGATGGTGTCGGTCGGGGCGGTATTGGTCAGGTCGGCGCGGTGCTCGCGGGACAGCGCCCCGGCCGCGACCGCGAGGGCGCGGTACACGCCGTAGGAACCGCTGTGGGTTCCGACGACGTTGCGGTGACTGCGGGTACTGGTGGTCCCGATCAGCGGCCCGCGCTGCGCGGCGGTGGCCGCGCCCCATCTGATCGGTGGGGCGTCGTCGGCGCCGCGGTGGGACGTCAGTCGAATGTGGCCAGGGCTCTTCGCTTCCGCGGACATGTGCCCTCCTTATGAGAAAGGCGCCAGCATAGTCCCTTTGCGCGCTTCGCGCGCTCTACGCCGTGCCGCTGCGGCGGCGAACTCACGGCGCGACGAGCACCCTGATCGGATTGCCTTCGGCGTTGTCGAGGATGCGGATGCCGTCGGCGATGTCCTCGAGCGGGACGATCTGGCTGATCGAGCGTGACAGATCCAGCCGGCCACACGACACCAGTTGGGCCAGCGTCTCGATGTCCTTGTTGTGGTAGCCGAGATGACCGAGTGCCTGGCGTCGGGTCAGACCGAACATCGACGTCGGCCCCACCGTCGGCGACTCGGCGCTCATGCCGACCCCGACCAGCCGGCCGCCACCGGTCAGCGAGTTCAGTGCCTGCTCGAACGTGACCTTCAGCCCGACGGCGTCGAAGGCGACGTCGAGCCCGCGTCCGCCGGTCACGTCGGCCAGCCTGGCGCCGAAATCGGGGTCGCGGGAATCGAATGCGTAGTCCGCGCCGAGTTCGAGCGCACGGTCGCGGACGGCCGGATTGA
Source organism: Actinomycetes bacterium (assembly GCA_023416315.1). Lineage (GTDB taxonomy): Bacteria > Actinomycetota > Actinomycetes > Mycobacteriales > Mycobacteriaceae > Mycobacterium. Next base: position 3,775 of record JAEZIA010000317.1, on the reverse strand, counting down.
TGTCGACGGCGATGATCGGGACCGCGCCGACGAGCCGGGCGAGCTGGACGATGTGGGTGCCGATACCGCCGACACCCCAGACGCCGACCGACTCGCCGATGACGACCTTGCCGGTGTTGACCACCGCACCGAACGGGGTGGACACCGCGTCGGCAAGGATCGCGGCCTGCTCCAGGGGCACGTTGTCGGGCACCCGGGTCAGACCGGCGGCCTGCGCGACGGTGTACTCGGCCCAGGCACCGTCGTAGGCGAATGCCATGAGCTGCATGCGCAGGCAGGTGGCGAGCTCGCCGCGACGGCAATTGGGGCATTGCCCGCACGGCCGTCCGGCGGCGACCACGACCCGGTCACCCTCGGACCATCCGGTGACACCGGGTCCCAGTTTGGCGATCGTGCCCGAGGCCTCGTGGCCCTGGATCACGACCGGACGCTGGGCGGGGAAGGTGCCGTTGATCAGGCTGAGGTCGGAGTGGCAGATGCCGCAGAAGGCGACCTTGACCAGGACCTCGCCCTCGCCTGGCTCGGGGATCGGGACATCCTCCACCGCAATGGTTTTGGTGTCGGCATAGAAACGTTCGGCGCGCATGGTGGCCATGGGTCCTCCTGAGGTCAGTCCAAACGTACGCCTGAGGTGATTTGCGCGTGGCTAGAGTGGCGGTATGTCCCCCAGGATCGCCACCGCCGACACGGTGGACCTTGCCACGTTGTTGGAGTTCGTGCGGCCGCGGCACCATATGGTGCTCACGACCTTCCGTGCCGACGGGTCGCTGCAGAGTTCACCGGTCACCGGCGGTGTCGACGAGCAGGGCCGCCTGGTGATCGCCAGCTACCCGCGCCGCGCGAAGGCGGTGAACATCCGCCGTACCGGGCGCGCCAGCGTGCTGGTGCTCTCCGAGGAATTCAACGACGCCTATGTGCAGATCGACGGTCCCGCAGAGGTGATCGATCTGCCCGATGCCGTCGAGCCGCTGGTCGACTACTTCCGCGCGGTGGCCGGCGAGCACCCGGATTGGGCGGAATATCGCGAGGCGATGGTCAAGCAGGGCAAGTGCTTGATCCGCGTCACCCCGCAGCGCTGGGGCCCGGTGGCCACAGGTGGCTTCCCACCGTCGTGAGCGAGGCCAGCGTGTAGATCCGCACGCGCCCCGGCACTTTGGCGTGGCACTGCGAGAGCAGCGGCTCGGAGAGCTCTTCGCGGAGAACCACCGCGACGGGATCGGGCCGGCCGCCCAGCACCACCCGGGTGATGCCGTCACCGGGCTCGACGGTCAGCGGCGGGTAGGCGTCGATGCGGTCGTCGCCGAAGGCCTCCCTGGCGAAATGCTGCGCGGCCTGCACGGCGTGCGGCAGCGACGTGCGTCCCCGCAGGAACCGGTTGTCCACCCGGCCGTCCAGATACCGGCCGACCAGAGCGGCCGCATCGGTGCTGTCCACTCGGCCGTAGCACAATCCTGCCGGCAGTACGAGCATCGTCGCCGCGAATCGGTCACCGCCGAGATGCGAACACTCCCAGGCGTATTCGGGGTATGAGCCGGCGATAGCCGCCGCGGCGGAGCGACCACGCACGGCGCAGCACATGTCATGGCGACCGTGTGCGCACACCGCGACCAGCGGGTCGTCGGACGGCGCGCCGTCGGAGCCGTCCAGCGCCAGGTCGAGGTAGGCGCGCGGATCGTCGACCTCGCCGCCGTACAGCGCCTCGCTGCCGAGGTCGCAGCGCGCGACGAACCACCGCCAGCGCGGTGTGGCCGGACGCCTGCCGTGCTTGCGGATCGCCGCGATTCGCATGCCCGCCGCCTCCGCGCGCCGCACGATCGCCAGCCCCAGCGTCGGATCGATACAGCCGGGTGACTGTAGGAACGCCGAAGGTCCCCAGCCGCCGGATAATTCGAGCAACAGCCACGTTGCGCCTGCCGACGCGGTGCCGTACATCGGATCGCCGCGGCTCAGCGACTGATCGCTGCAGCCCCCGCCCGACTTGCTCATCGCGGCGGTGCGGGGACGACGACCGCCTCCTTGAGCAACCGCCGGATCAGGACCGCGCCGTCGGCGGGATCCAGGCCGGGCAGGGCGGTGGAGCGGGCCACCTCGCCGCGGTGCAATGCCTGCATCGCTGCGGCACATGATCCGGGGAAGGTGATCGTCCGGTCGGGCAGCCGCAGCGTGACCCGGTCGCCTGACTTTTCGAGCGTGGCCACCAGTCCCGGGCGCCAGCACACCTCGGTGTCGGCGTCCTCGGCGGCGGCGAGGGTGGCCAGTGGGTGGACCGCGACCGGCCGGGTCCGCTCGGCGTAGCGGTCGGACAGTCGGGCGGCGGCGCCGGTACTCAACGCCGCGGCGTTGTCCCGCAGGGCGACCACCATCTCGGCGAGCACCTTGTTGACCGCCGCGATCGTCTCGTCGCGGTCGGCGGGCGAGCTGCCCATCGGCAGCGGTTGGCGGAAGGCGTCGGTGTTCGCCAACTCGTCGAGCACCGCGCGGGCGACATCGAGCCCGGTGGTCGCCGAGACGCCGATCGTCAGGTGGATCGAGGTCGTGTCGAGCGCTTCGGCGGCGTGCAGCCAGCCGCGCGGCAGGTACAGCGCATCACCCGCGGTCAGCACGGTGTCGATCACCGGATCCTCGCGGACGCGGTCCGCGATCGCCGCGCGGTGCTGCGTCCACGGTTGCGTGGGCAGGGGATGGGCGTGCACCGGTTCGTGCACGACCCAGCGCTTCTGCCCGGACACCTGCAGGACGAAGACGTCGTGCACGTCGTAGTGCGGATCGAAGCCGCGGCTGCCCTTGGGTGTGATGTAGGCGTTGGCCTGCACGGGGTGACCGAGATCGTCGACGGCTTCCCGGACGAAGTCGATCAACGGCGGCCACAGGCGGTGCAAGCCTTGCAGGACAACCGTTGCGCCCGCGGCCAATTCGCGCAACACCTTTGCCGAGTCGACCTGGTCGGCGATTTCGGCGCCAAAGCCTGCCGGCGCCAGGTAGCAGTCCTTGGCCAGGATCTCACCGTCGCGGGCGAGCCGGATGAACGGCGCCCTGACGCCGCGCCGGGCGATCAGTTCGTCGACCGCCCCGGGCGACAGCAGGTCGCTGAAATCCCGGGGCAGGTCGACGGACTTGCTGAGTAGCGGTCGACGACCCCAGTACTGGTCGGCGAAGGTCCGCCCGTCGACCGCACTGCAGCGGCTCAGCATGGAGTTCTCAGGCGGTACCGTCGGCGCCGCCGTCGTGGCCTTCGGGGTTGGAGCCGCCATCGGCCGGGCCTTCACCGCCGCCGCCCGCGGTGCCGTCGGCGCCGCCGTCGTGGCCTTCTGGGTTGGAGCCGCCGTCCGCGGTGCCTTCGCCGCCGGGGGTGGAAGTCGTGATGTCGTCGTCGTCGAGCGCCATGGAAGATCCTTTCGTTGCAGCACAGGGTGCAGTGTTGAGTTGCCGCGTCGACGGCGAACGAAACCGTCTCGAGCGCATGGATGGGGTGTTTGAGGATTGTCCGAACGGGCATGCGGGCGGGCAGACCCCAGATGCGAGGAGGACCCCATGCGCGCCGTGACCTGGCAAGGACGCCGCAACGTTTCGGTCGACACCGTTCCCGACCCGCAGATCAAGGAGCCGAGCGACGCGATCATCCGCGTCACGAGCACCAACATCTGCGGCTCCGACCTGCACCTCTACGAGGTCCTCGGTGCGTTCATGTCGGCGGGGGACATCCTCGGCCACGAAGCCATGGGCGTGGTGGAGGAGGTCGGCAACGAAGTAGACCAACTCAAAATTGGTGACCGCG
>JAEZIA010000268.1 GCA_023416315.1 Actinomycetes bacterium | reverse complement strand
TGACCGGCATGCTGCGGCTCGGTCACCGGGTTTCCATCGAACCGGAGGTCGACCTGACCGGGCATTGGATCGACGGCGACCTGTTCCACGTCGGCCCGATCACCGTCGGCAACGACGCCACCATCGGGGCGCGCACCACCCTGTTCCCGGGCGCGTCCGTCGGCAAGAACGCCGATGTGGCGCCCGGTTCCGGTGTGGTCGGCAAGGTCAAGAACGGGCAGTACTGGAAGGGCTCACCGGCGGTGAAGTCCGGCAAGGCCCGGCACCCGTGGCCCGAGCACCGGCCGCCGCGGGCGCCGTTGTGGGTGGCCGCATATGGCGTGACGTCGATGCTGCTCGGCGCGGTGCCACTGGTCGCGCTGGCGGCCGGGTTGGCGGTGCTGGTGTGGCCGGCTCGGAACAGTGCCACCCTGGCGGGGGCCCTCGGCGCTGCCGCACCGTGGATCCCGGTGGCGGCGCTGATCTCGCTGCTGGTGTATGCGGCGGTCACGGTGGTCAAGGTGCGAGTCCTGGCGGTCGGCCTTCGCGAGGGCTACCACCCGGTGCGCAGCCGGGTGGGCTGGCAGCTGTGGACCACCGAACGGTTGATGGACGCCGCCCGCAACTACTTGTTCCCGCTCTACGCCAGTCTGCTCACGCCGTGGTGGCTACGTGCACTGGGTGCGAAAGTCGGTCGCAACACCGAGATTTCGACGGCCCTGCTGACCCCGAAGTTCACCGTCGTCGAAGACGGTGCGTTCCTGGCCGACGACACCATGGTCGCGTCGTACGAACTCGGCGGCGGATGGATCCACGTCGCCAAGGCCACCGTCGGCAAGCGCGCGTTCCTCGGCAATTCCGGCATCACCCAGCCGGGCCGTCGGGTGCCCGACGACGGCCTGGTGGCGGTGCTCTCGGCCGCACCGCACAAGGCGAAGGCCGGCTCGTCGTGGCTGGGCAGCCCGCCGATCCGATTGCGCCGCCGCGCCGACCAGGCCGAGGCGACGCTGACCTACAGCCCGCCGCTGCGGCTGAAGGTCATGCGCGCCGCCGTCGAGACCTGCCGGCTGATCCCGGTGATCGTCACGTTCGCGATCGGGGTGGCCGTGCTGGCTGCGTTGCAGGCATTGGCTCTCGAATTCGGTTACGGCTGGGCCGCGCTGGCCTGCGGGGTGCTGCTGCTGGTGGCCGGAGCGGTCGCAGGCGGGATCGCGGTAGCCGCCAAATGGCTTGTCGTCGGCCGGATCTCCGCCGGTGAACAACCACTGTGGTCGTCATTCGTGTGGCGCAACGAGGTGTCGGACACGTTCGTCGAGACGGTCGCCGCGCCGTGGTTCGCCCGCGCCGCCAGCGGCACGCCGGTGATGAACCTGTGGCTGCGGGCACTCGGCGCGAAGATCGGCCGCGGGGTGTGGTGCGAAACGTATTGGCTGCCCGAGGCGGACCTGGTGACGCTGCAGCGCGCCAGCACCGTCAACCGCGGCTGCGTGGTGCAGACCCATCTGTTCCACGATCGGATCATGCGGATGGACACCGTCGTGCTCGACGAAGGCGCCACCCTGGGCCCGCACTGCGTGGCCTTACCTGCCGCGCGGCTCGGCGCCGGCGCCACCGTCGGTCCGGCCTCGCTGGTGATGCGCGGTGACGAGGTGCCACCGTCGACCCGCTGGCAGGGCAATCCGATTGCACCGTGGGGCATTTCGCGCAAGAAGTCACGTGGCGAGGCAGCCGCCCGCAGAGCCGAGGACAGCGCCGCGTGAAACATCCCGCGAAGAAGGCCGCCAAGAAAGGCGGCCCACCGGTCATCGACCCGTACCTGCCCACCAACGGCAACTTCGGCTACCGGGTGTCGCGGTACGAACTCGACCTGGAGTACAAGGTCGCGATCAACCGGCTGACCGGCACCGCCACGATCACCGCGGCGACGCTGGCGTCGCTGCGGACATTCACCCTGGATCTCTCCGAGGCGCTGTCGGTGTCGAAGGTGACCGTCAATGGTCGCCGCCCGTCGAACTTCTCCGCCTCGGCCGGAAAGCTGCACATCACGCTGTCGTCCCCGTTGCCCGCCGGTGCGGCGATGTCGATCAGTGTGCGCTACGGCGGGTCCCCGCGACCGATCCGAAGTTATTGGGGCGACGTCGGTTTCGAGGAGCTGTCGAACGGCGCCCTGGTGGCCGGGCAGCCAAACGGGGCGGCGTCGTGGTTTCCCTGCGACGACCATCCCAGCGCGAAAGCCAGCTACCGCATCCAGATCAGCACCGACAGCCCCTACCGCGCGGTGGCCAACGGCGAACTCGTGTCGCGGCGGGTGCGGGCCGCGCACACCGTGTGGACCTACGAGCAACCCGAGCCGACGTCGACGTATCTGATCACCCTGCAGATCGGCATGTACGGCCTCCACAAACTGCCCAAAACCCAGGTGCCGATGCAGGCGGTGCTGCCCGATCGGCTGCGCTCCGAGTTCGCCGACGACTTCGGCCGTCAGCCGCAGATGATGAAGCTGTTCGTCAAGCTCTTCGGCCCCTATCCGCTGAGCAACGGCTACACCGTCGTCGTCACTGACGACGATCTCGAGATACCGCTGGAGGCACAGGGTATTTCGATCTTCGGTGCCAACCACTGCGACGGCAGCGGGCGTTCGGAGCGGCTTATCGCCCACGAGCTCGCGCACCAGTGGTTCGGCAACAGCGTGACCGCTCGACGTTGGCGGGACATCTGGTTGCACGAGGGGTTCGCCTGCTACGCCGAATGGTTGTGGTCGGAGAACTCGGGCGGGCGGACCGCCGAGCAGTGGGCCCAGCACTATCACGCCAAGCTGGTGTCCTCACCGCAGGACCTGCTACTCGCCGATCCCGGACCGGCCGACATGTTCGACGACCGCGTCTACAAGCGCGGCGCGCTCACTCTGCACGTGCTGCGCGGCATTCTCGGTGACGAGAAGTTCTTTGCGCTGCTGCGGGAATGGACCGATCGGCACCGGCACGGCACCGTGGTGACCGACGACTTCACCGGCCTGGCCGCCAACTACGCCGACGTGCCGCTGCGTCCGCTGTGGGAGGCCTGGCTGTATTCGACCGAGGTGCCGCGACTGTGACCGACGCGGGCGCCGACGCCGGGGCGATCAGCCGCAGCAGCGTCGCCAGAGTCGGTGCGGCCACCGCGATCTCGGCGGTGTGCGGGTACGCGGTGCTCTACCTGGCCGCCCGGGCACTGGACCCGGCCGGGTTCTCGGTGTTCGGCGTGTTCTGGGGTGCCTTCGGGCTGGTCGGCGGTGCCGCATACGGCCTGCTGCAGGAGGCCACCCGGGAAGTGCGCTCGACCGGCTATGTCGAGATCGCCGAGGGCCCACGCACATTCCCGATGCGGATCGGGACGGCCGTCGGCCTGTTGGCCGCCCTGGTGATGGCGGGCACCGCGGTGCTGTGGGCGCCGCACGTGTTCAGCGAATCCCGTCCGCTGTCGGTCGTGCTACTCAGCGTCGGCCTGGCCGGATTCTGCATCCACGCCACGCTTTTGGGTCTGCTCGCCGGAACCGGACGCTGGGGCGGATACGGGGCGTTGATGGTCACCGACGCCATCATGCGGGTGGTGGTCGCCGTGGCGGCGTTCGTGGTGGGCTGGGGTCTTAACGGTTTCCTATGGGCGACGGTTGCCGGTGCAGTCGGTTGGCTGCTGTTGTTGGCCGCGTCCCCGGGCGCGCGGACGGCGGCCGGCCTGCGTACGCCCGGCAGCACCGCGACGTTCCTGCGGGGGGCTGGGCATTCGATCGCCGCGGCCGGCGCCAGCGCGATCCTGGTGATGGGTTTTCCGGTGTTACTCAAGGCCACCTCCGGTGGCGATCTGGGGGCGGCCGGCGGCGTCGTCATCCTGGCGGTGACGCTGACAAGGGCGCCGCTGCTGGTGCCGTTGACCGCGATGCAGGGCAATCTGATCGCCCACTTCGTCGACCACCGCGGCCACCGGCTCAAGGCCCTGCTCGCACCTGCCGCCGTGGTGCTGGTGCTGGGCGCCGTCGGCGTGGTGGCCGCCGGGTTGCTCGGGCCGTGGCTGATCCGGGTGGCGTTCGGCGACGAGTACGGCCCCGGCGGGGTGCTACTGGCCTGGCTGACCGCAGGTGCAGTGGCGATCGCGCTGCTGACCGTGACCGGGGCCGCGACGGTGGCCGCCGGCCTGCACCGGGCCTATTCGATCGGCTGGGTCGGGGCGACGGTCGTCTCGGCGGCGCTGCTGAGCCTGCCGTTGAATCTGACCGACCGCACGGTGGTGGCGCTGCTGTGTGGACCGCTGGTCGGAATAGCCGTCCACCTGGCCGCTCTCGGTCGCACCGCACGCTGAACGGGCGCTGCTCGGCGTGTACCTTGTGGACATCGACACGCCTTACCCCGACGCCTGGATCATCGTGCCGGCATTCAACGAAGCGAAGGTCATCGCCGACGTCATCGCCGACCTCCGCCAGGTCTTCGACCACGTGGTGTGCGTCGACGACGGCAGCCGCGACGACACCGCCGATATCGCCCTGCGGGCCGGTGCCCACGTCGTGCGGCACCCGGTCAACCTCGGGCAGGGTGCGGCCATCCAGACCGGGGTGGAGTACGCCCGCAGCCAGCCCGACGCGGCGGTGTTCGTCACGTTCGACGCCGACGGGCAGCATCGCGTGAAGGACGTCGTCGTGATGATCGACCGGCTGGCCAAGGGCGATGTCGACATCGTGATCGGCACCCGCTTCGCAGGCGGCACGGTCAGCCACACCCCGCCGCTGAAGCGGCTGATCCTGCGCACAGCGGCCTGGCTGAGCCCGAGTAGCCACCGGCTCGGGCTGACCGACGCCCACAACGGGCTGCGGGTGTTCAACAAGACGGTGGCCGACAACCTCAACCTGACGATGAACGGCATGAGTCACGCGACGGAGTTCATCGCGCTGATCGTCGAAAACCATTGGCGGGTGACCGAAGAGCCCGTCGAGATCCTCTACACCGAGTACTCGATGTCCAAGGGCCAGCCACTGCTCAACGGGGTGAACATCGTCTTCGACGGGTTCCTGCGCGGAAGGATGCGCCGATGAACTGGATCCAGGTGCTGCTGATCGCCGCGGTGATCGCATTGCTGGTCTACCTGCTGCAGTCCCGGACCAACGCCAAGGCCAAGGCGTGGGTCAAGGTCGGCTACGTGGCGTTCGTGATCCTGGCGGTCTACGCCATCCTGCGCCCGGATGACACCACGGTGCTGGCCAACTGGCTGGGAGTGCGCCGCGGTGCCGACCTGATCACCTATGCGCTGATCATCGCGTTCGTGTTCACGACGCTGTCGACGTATCTGCGGTTCAAAGAGCTTGAGCTCAAGTACGCCCGGCTGGCGCGCGCGGTGGCGCTGGAGGGTGCGCGCACCCCAGAGCGCTAGCCGCGGAAATACTCGACGGTGCGACTGATGCCCTCTTCGAGGCCGATCCGCGGTCGCCAGCCCAGAACCAGCTCGGCCTTGCGTACATCCAGGCAGGACCGCTTCAGGTCGCCGAGCCGGGCGGGGGCGAACTCCGGGTCGTCCGCCACCCCGACCACCTTCGCGACCACCGAGTGCAGTTTGCGATCGCTGGTTTCCACGCCGGTGCCGATGTTGAACCGTTGCCCACACCCGCCCGCGCCGGAGGCCCGGACGAAGGCGTCGACGACGTCGTCGACGTACACGTAGTCGCGGGTGTTGGAGCCGTCGCCGTAGACCCGGGTGGACTTTCCGGCCAACATCGCGTTGGCGAAGATCGCGACCACCCCGGCCTCGCCATGCGGGTCCTGGCGCGGCCCATACACATTCGACGGCGCGATGAACGAGCAATCCACACCGTAGAGGTGCCGGAAGGTATTGAGGTAGATCTCCCCGGCGAGCTTGCCGGCCGCGTACGGCGAGGCGGGATCGACCGGGGCGGACTCATTGGTGGGGTAGTTCGCCGGAACCCCGTAGATGGATCCGCCCGACGAGGCGTGGACGATCTTGCGGACCCCCGCCAGCCGGGCCGCCTCGGCCAGCCGCACGGTGCCGACGACGTTGACCGCCGCGTCGAACTCGGGCTCCTCCACCGAGCGGCGCACGTCGATCTGCGCGGCGAGATGGTGGACGACTTCGGGCTTGTGCTCGGCGAACAGGCCGACCAGATCGGCGGTTGCAATGTCGGCCTGGACGAACGCGAACCGCTCGTTGGCGCGCGCGCCGGCCAGGTTCTCGATGCGGCCTCGGCTGAGATCATCGAGTCCGACGACGCTGTGTCCCTCGGCCAGCAGGCGGTCGACCAGCGTCGACCCGATAAAACCGGCGGCGCCGGTGACGACTACCTGCATGGCGGTCACCCTACCGACAGGTGAGTACAGTCGACGCGATGGCAGTTCGGACCCGAGTGGCGCGCACGCCACCGGTGGCTGCCGCGGCGATCGTCCTGATCGCGATTGCGCTGGTGGTTCGCGCGGTTGTGGCGTTCGGCGGCTACTTCTACTGGGACGACCTGATCCTGGTGGGTCGGGCAGGCACTCAGGATCTGCTGTCGACGTCGTATCTGTTCGACGACCACGACGGTCACGTGATGCCTGGTGCGTTCTTGGTGGCCGGCGTGATCACTCGGCTGGCTCCGCTGGTGTGGGCGTGGCCCGCGGTCAGCCTGGTGATGTTGCAGCTGCTGGTCTCGCTGTCGGTGCTGCGGGCCTTGCACGTAATCCTCGGGTGGCGCCCGGTGTTGTTGATTCCCTTGTGCTTTGCCCTGTTTACCCCGCTGGGCGTGCCCGGGTTTGCGTGGTGGGCGGCAGGGCTGAACTCGCTGCCGATGCTGGCCGCGATGGCATGGGTATGCGCCGACGCAATTCTGTTGGTGCGCAACGGGAACCGGCGCTACGCGGTCACCGCAAGCGTGGTCTTCTTCGGGGGGCTGCTGTTCTTCGAGAAGGCGGCGGTGATCCCGTTCGTCGCGTTCGCGGTGGCCGCCCTGCTGGCCTACGTACAGGGCGACTCGGCCGCGGTGCGCACGGTCTGGCGCCGTGGACTGCGCTTGTGGGTCCCCGCGCTGGCACTGACGGCGATGTGGGTGGCGGTCTATCTGGTCGTCGTCGACCACCGCCGCTGGAGCTTGGACCTGGCGATGACGTGGGACCTGTTGCGCCGGTCGGTCACTCACGGGATCGTGCCCGGTCTGGTGGGCGGCCCGTGGGAGTGGCAACGATGGGCGCCGGCCTCGCCGTGGGCGGTGCCGCCGGTATCGGTCATGGTTCTGGGCTGGCTGGCCCTGGCCGCGGTCGTCGCGGTGTCGCTGGCGCGCAAGCAGCGCATCGGCGCGGTCTGGCTGGTGGCGGTCGGCTATGCGGTGGCCTGCCAGATCCCGATCTATCTGTTGCGCTCGTCGAAGTTCACCGCCCTGGAGTTGGCCCAGACCCTGCGCTACTTCCCGGATCTGGTGATCGTGCTGGCATTGCTTGCCGCGGTGGGGTTCTGCGCGCCCAACCGGGCGTCACGGTGGTTGGATACCTCGTCGGCCCGCACCGCGGTGGTTACCGCCACCGGTATCGCGTTCGTGGCCAGCAGCCTGTACTCCACCTCGACGTTCCTGACCAGCTGGCGCGACAACCCGGCGCAGCCGTATCTGCAGAACGCGATCCGCGGGCTCGCGCAGGCGCGGGCCGACTCGTCGGCGCCCCTGCTGGACCAGGAGGTCGACCCGCTGGTGCTGCAGCGCGTCGCCTACCCGGAGAACCTGGCCAGCCACATGTTCGCACTCATCCGCGATCGACCCGAATTCTCCGGTTCGACAACACATTTGCGCATGCTCGATTCCGCCGGGCGGCTCGTCGACGCCAACGTCACGTGGACCAGGACCATCAACGCCGGCCCGGTGCCCGGCTGTGGGTATTTCGTGCAGCCCGACGCCGCGGTACGGATGCCGCTGGACGGGCCGCTGCTGCCCGCGGACTGGACGGCCGAGATCAACTACCTCGCCAACAGCGACGGTTCGATGCTGATGAAGCTCGACGAGGGACCGGAGACCAAGGTGACCGTGCACCCCGGATTGAACCGGGTCTTCGTGCGGCTGGCCGGGGCCGGCGACGCGATCACCGTTCGGGCCTCGACCGCCGCGCTCTCGCTGTGCCTGGCGTCGGGGCCGGTCGGGTATCTGGCGCCGCGCTGACCGGAGTGTGCCAAAGTGCTTTGTATGTCTAACTTACGTGAGGATGGATTGCGTGTGTTCCGGGAGATGCTGCCCGGAACGCTGCCCGAGTCCGACGAAGACGTCGAATTCGGCGGCTTCGCGCCCGAGCTGATGGAGATCGGCGTCGAGAGCGTCTTCGGCCGGCTGTGGAGCCGGGAAGGGCTCAGCCGCCGCGACCGCAGCCTGGTGACGCTGGGCATGCTGATCGCCATGCGGGCCACCGAGGAACTGGACGCCCACTTCCGCATCGCCCGGCAGAACGGCCTGACCGACGACGAACTGGCCGAAGTCATCTACCACGCCAGCGGCTACGCCGGTTTTCCGGCGGCCGCCACGGCCCGCAATGTCGCCGCCGAGGCGCTCGGCAGGCAATAAGAGAGCCGCCTGGGGGAATCGAACCCCCGACCTATTCATTACGAGTGAATCGCTCTACCGACTGAGCTAAGGCGGCCTGGCTCCTGAGCCGCAGTGAGTCTACAGGTCCGAACGCAGTGCCTGA
>JAEZIA010000150.1 GCA_023416315.1 Actinomycetes bacterium | reverse complement strand
AGTTCTTCACCTTGACGGTGAAGGGGGAGTACAGCTCCTACAAGGACTTTCCGCTGCTGCTGTTCCAAATCCAGACCAAGTACCGCGACGAGGCCCGGCCGCGGGCGGGCATCCTGCGCGGACGCGAGTTCGTGATGAAGGATGCCTACTCCTTCGACCTCGACGACGGCGGCCTCAAGACCGTCTACAACGCGCATCGCGAGGCGTATCAGAAGATGTTCGAGCGCATGGCGATTCGCTATGTGATCGTCTCGGCGGTGTCCGGCGCGATGGGCGGGTCGGCCTCCGAGGAGTTTCTCGCCGAAAGCGAGATCGGTGAAGACACCTTCGTGCGGTGCCTGGAGTCGGGGTATGCGGCCAACGTCGAGGCGGTGATCACTGCGGTGCCGGAATCACGGCCGTTCGACGGACTGCCCGAAGCCCAGGTGTATGACACCGGCGACACCCCGACCATCGCCACCTTGGTCGAGTGGGCCAACGCCACGGGCCTGGGTTGGCAGGTGACCGCGGCCGACACGCTCAAGAACGTGCTGCTGAAGGTCCGCCAGCCCGGCGGCGAGTGGGAACTGCTGGCCATCGGTGTGCCGGGTGACCGCGAGGTCGACGACAAGCGCCTCGGGGCGGCGCTCGAGCCGGCCGAGTACGCGTTGCTCGACGACGCGGACTTCGCCAAGTACCCGTTCCTCAAGAAGGGCTACATCGGCCCGAAAGGCTTGCTGGCCAACGGAGTTCGTTACCTGGTGGATCCGCGGGTGGTGGACGGCACGGTGTGGATCACCGGCGCCGACGAACCCGGCAAGCACGTCGTCGGCCTGGTCGCCGGCCGGGACTTCGTGGCCGACGGCACGATCGAGGCCGCCGAGGTGCGCGACGGCGACCTGTCACCCGATGGTGCCGGGCCGCTGGTGTCGGCCCGCGGCATCGAGATCGGCCACATCTTCCAGCTGGGCCGCAAGTACACCGACGCCTTCTCCGCCGACGTGCTCGGTGAGGACGGCAAGCCGGTGCGGCTCACCATGGGTTCCTACGGCGTCGGGGTGTCGAGGCTGGTCGCGGTGATCGCCGAGCAGCAGCACGACGAGCTGGGCCTGCGCTGGCCGGCCTCGGTGTCGCCGTTCGACGTGCATGTGGTGATCGCCAACAAGGACGCCGCGGCCCGTACCGGCGCCGAGGAGCTGGTGCACGGACTGGACCGGCTGGGCCTGGAGGTGCTGTTCGACGACCGCACCGCCTCACCGGGGGTGAAGTTCAAGGATGCCGAACTGCTCGGGATGCCGTGGATCGTCGTCGTCGGCCGCGGCTGGGCCGACGGGGTGGTCGAGCTGCGCAACCGGTTCACCGGCGAGAAGCGCGACGTCGGCGTGGACGACGCCGTCACCGAGATCGCCGCGGCGCTCGGCTCCTGAGCGATTTCGGCGCGTTTCCGTTCGCCTAGCGGCGGTTTTCGCGCCGAAATCGCTGGTTACTCGGTACCGCCGGGGAACGCTTCGGTCACCGGCTGGATCCCGAGTGTCTGCTTCCAGCGCGCCGCCAACACCGCCGACTCGGTGAGCGCGGTGACCCCGAACGCCCGGTCTTGATCGGTGGTCGCCTGTTCGATCACCGCGCGCCAGGCCGTGGCGCAGTCGTCCTCCATGCGGATCGCGAGAGTGCCCGCCTCGGTCGGTGTGTTCACCGTCATCGGCAGCTGATACCCGGCGGCCGGAACCGGCGTCGTGGCCGAGCGGCCGGTCAGCAGTGCGATCGCCGCCTCCCGCCGCTCACGGTGCTGCGCCATCGCCGCCGAGACCAGGTCGTTCTCGTCGGGGGAGCTGTGTGCCGAGACGATGCCGTACCCGTAGATCGTGGCGTGCTCGGCTGCCACCGCGTCGAACAGCGCCGCCGCACTGGCGTCCGACGGGCGGTTGGGGTCCGGGGCGGGCGAGGTGGGTGACGTCGGTGAGGTCACTGTCCGCCCTTCTTCGACGGCAGCGCCACCGTCGATGCGACGGCGCACGACGCTGCGATCGACCCGATCAGGCCGGCCCGGTACCCGGACAGGGTGGGCGCGAGGTTGGTGGCACTGTCGGCCGAGGTGCGCAACGCAGCGACGACGTCGGCGACGCTGGGCGGCGCGGTGCCGGCCGCCGAGGTGGTGGTCGTCGACGTCGCGCTCGTCGTCGAGGAGGGTTTGCCGGCCAGCCGGGCGATCTCCTCGGTCAGCACGGTTGCGTGCCGGCCTCGCTCGGCCGCCACCTCGGTCAATACCGGCACGAAGGCCGGGGGAGCGCCCTTGGCCGCGGCCGCCGCGAGTTCGCTGTCGTGGCGGGCCAGCTCGGCCTGCTGCTCCAGCGGATCGGGCTCGGGCGGCGGCGGGGACCCGCAGGCGGCGCCCACCGCGCTCAGCAGGGCGACCAGCGCGAGCCCGCGTCCGCCGTCGGCGAGGAGTCGGCGACGGGAGATGCCTGGGAAAGGGCTGGGATCTGGGCTCAGCACGCCAACATCCTGCCATTGCGTGCGCCTGGGCTGGCGTATCGTTGGTGGCTGGCTCGCGCAGAGCCCTGCATCCGACGCAGCTGATCAGGACAACTCAAGATGAGGAGCTCGCCGTGGCTGGCCGTTCTACGGGGCTACCAACCCAGAAGCAGGTGATCGAGCTACTCGATGGTGAG
>JAEZIA010000020.1 GCA_023416315.1 Actinomycetes bacterium | reverse complement strand
CTGCACCCCCCCCCGGACCACCCCCGGCGGGCCCCCGGTATTCACCCGGGGGCCCCGTCCCTCGTCTGAGCCCGCTTCGTGTAGACACAGATCGTGGAATCAGAGCAGTCACCGATCGCCTTGTCCGCTCCGTTCGACAACGAGCTCGGGCTGGTGTTCACCGAAATGACCACCGACGGCACCAAGGCCCAGCTGGCGGTCCAACCGAAGCTGCTGCAGCCGATGGGCATCGTCCACGGCGGGGTGTACTGCGCCATGGTCGAATCGATGGCCAGCACCTCGGCCTACATCTGGCTGGCCGCCAACGGCGGCGGCAACGTCGTCGGTGTGAACAACAACACCGACTTCCTGCGGGCCATCTCCGGCGGCACCGTGTACGGGGTCACCGAGCCCATCCACCGCGGCCGACGCCAGCAGCTGTGGCTGGTCACGATCCGCGACGACACCGACCGGCTCGTCGCCCGCGGGCAGGTGCGCCTGCAGAACCTCGAGCCGGACCCGGCGAAGGGGTAGCTCCCCGCCCTGCTGATCGCGGCCTGCCATGGCAGGATCGCGCACTATGCGTTTGTCTCCGCATGAAACCGACCGGCTGCTGATCTCCTACGCCGCCGACCTCGCGCGCCGCAGACAGGCCCGCGGGCTCAAGCTCAACCACCCGGAGGCGGTCGCGCTCATCACCGACCACGTCTTGGAAGGCGCACGCGACGGCCGCACCGTGGCCGAGCTGATGGTCAGCGGTCGCGAGGTGCTGACCCGCGACGAGGTGATGGAGGGCGTGCCCGAGATGTTGCCCGACGTGCAGGTCGAGGCCACCTTTCCGGATGGCACCAAGCTGGTCACCGTTCACCATCCGATCCCGTGAGGCCAGAGAGGACAGCATGATTCCCGGCGAGGTCTTCCTCGGCGACGGCGACATCGAGATCAACGCGGGGGCCCCGCGTATCGAGGTGGAGATCGTCAACACCGGCGACCGGCCGGTTCAGGTCGGCAGCCACGTTCACCTTCCGCAGGCCAATGCCGCCCTATCCTTCGACCGCGACGCCGCTCACGGGCATCGTTTCGACATCCCGGCCGGTACCGCGGTGCGTTTCGAACCGGGTGTGCCGCAGCGGGTCTCGCTGGTGCCGGTGGAAGGCACTCGGGAAGTCCACGGGCTGAGCCTGACCCCGCCCGGAAAGTTGGACGCCCGATGACCGCGTTGTCCCGGGCTCGTTACGCGGCGCTGTTCGGACCGACCACCGGGGATCGGATCCGGCTGGCCGACACCGACCTGATCATCGAGGTCACCGAGGACCGTAGCGGCGGCCCCGGCCTGGCAGGCAACGAAGCGGTGTTCGGCGGCGGCAAGGTGCTGCGCGAGTCGATGGGCCAGGGCCGCGCGGCCCGCGCTCACGGCGCACCGGACACCGTGATCACCGGCGCCGTGATCATCGACTACTGGGGAATCATCAAGGCCGACATCGGGATTCGCGACGGCCGCATCGTCGCGATCGGTAAGGCGGGCAATCCCGACATCATGTCGGGTGTGCACCCGGACCTGGTGGTCGGTCCGTCGACGGAGATCATCGCGGGTAACGGGCGCATCGTCACCGCCGGGGCAATCGACTGCCACGTACACCTGATCTGTCCGCAGATCATGGAAGAGGCCATCGGCAGCGGCATCACCACAATCGTGGCAGGCGGCACCGGACCGGCCGAGGGCTCGAAGGCCACCACGGTGACCCCGGGTTCCTGGCATCTGGCCCGGATGCTGGAGTCGATGGACACCTGGCCGCTCAACGTCGCGCTGCTCGGCAAGGGCAACACCGTCAGCCACGAGGCGATGTGGGAGCAGTTGCGCGGCGGCGCAGCGGGTTTCAAATTGCACGAGGACTGGGGGACCACGCCGGCGGCGATCGATGCCTGCCTGACGGTAGCCGAGGCCGCGGGCGTCCAGGTCAACATCCACACCGACACCCTCAACGAAGCCGGCTTCGTCGAGGACACCCTGGCCGCGATCAAGGGCCGCAACATCCACGCCTACCACACCGAGGGCGCCGGCGGCGGGCACGCGCCGGACATCATCACCGTCGCCGCCGAGTCCTATGTGCTGCCCAGTTCCACCAACCCGACCCGGCCGCACACCGTCAACACCCTCGACGAGCATCTGGACATGCTGATGGTGTGCCACCACCTGAACCCCAGCGTGCCTGAGGATCTCGCGTTCGCCGAGAGCCGGATCCGGCCGTCGACGATCGCCGCCGAGGATCTGCTGCACGACATCGGCGCGATCTCGATGATCGGCAGCGACGCCCAGGCGATGGGCCGGATCGGCGAAGTGGTGCTGCGCACCTGGCAGCCCGCGCACGTGATGAAGCGCCGCCGGGGAGCACTGGAAGGCGACGGCGCAGCGGACAACAACCGGGTGCGCCGCTACGTCGCGAAGTACACGATCTGCCCGGCCGTCGCACACGGCCTCGACCACGAGGTCGGCTCGGTGGAGGTGGGCAAGATGGCCGACCTGGTGATCTGGGAGCCGGAGTTCTTCGGGGTGCGGCCGCACGCGGTGCTCAAGGGCGGGATGATCGCCTGGGCCGCGATGGGCGACGCCAACGCCTCCATCCCGACCCCGCAACCGGTGCTGCCGCGGCCCATGTTCGGGGCGGCGCCCGCCGCCGCCGCGGCCACGTCCGTGCATTTCGTCGCCCCGCAGGCCATCGAAGACGGTCTGGCCGACCGGATCGCGGTGAACCGCCGCCTGGTGGCGGTGGGC
>JAEZIA010000096.1 GCA_023416315.1 Actinomycetes bacterium | reverse complement strand
CGCCCGACATCGCGCGTTCGGACAAAGGCGCGTGGCGCGTCACAACATGGACAAGACTCGAGCACATGACCGAACCCGGTGCTGCGCGTGTCGCGGTGTATCTCGACTTCGACAACATCGTCATCTCCCGCTACGACCAGGTCAACGGCCGCAACTCTTTTCAGCGCGACAAGGCCAAAGGTCTGGAGGCAGGCAAGCTGGCTCGGGCCCGCGTCGATGTGGGTGCGATCTTGGACTTCGCGTCGTCGTTCGGCACCGTGGTATTGACGCGTGCGTATGCCGATTGGTCGGCCGACGTCAACGCCGAGTACCGCGAGCAACTGGTCGGCCGCGCGGTGGATCTGGTGCAGCTGTTCCCCGCGGCGGCTTACGGCAAGAACGCCGCCGACATCCGGTTGGCGGTCGACGCTGTCGAGGACATGTTCCGGCTGCCCGACCTCACCCACGTGGTGATCGTGGCCGGCGACTCCGACTACATCCCGCTCGCGCAGCGCTGCAAGCGGTTGGGCCGTTACGTCGTCGGCATCGGCGTCGCCGGCTCGTCGAGCCGGGCCCTGGCGGCCGCGTGCGACGATTTCGTCATCTACGACTCCCTGCCCGGGGTGCCGGTGTTCGAACCGACCGGCACCGAGGAGCCGCCGAAGCGGACCAAGCGTACGAAGGCCGCCGACACGACACCGGATCCACAGGCGGTGGCGACCGCGCTGCTGCAGCGGGCACTGCAGATCGGGCTGGGCAAGGACGACGCGGACTGGCTGCACAACTCGGCGGTCAAGGCGCAGATGAAGCGGATGGATCCGTCGTTCTCGGAGAAGTCGCTGGGGTTCAAGTCGTTCAGCGATTTCCTGCGGTCGCGCACCGACGTCGTCGAACTCGACGAGAGCTCCACGACGCGGATGGTCAAGCTGCGTTAGCGGCGACCCACCAGCCAGGCCTGGCCGTCGGCCTCGCCGGCGGCGAGCACCTGCAGGTCGGCGAATGCGGCCTGGAGCTCTCCTGCGGCCGCGCGGAAAGCCCCCGGCTGCGCACCGCCCTCGCTGAGCACACAGATGGCCAGCAGACCGCCGGGCGCCAGCCGGGCGACGATCGCCGGATACAGCCGGGGGTCGCGGAATCGGTGGCACAGGATCATGGCGGCCAGCGGTCCCCCAGGCAGTCCGTCGTCCAGGTCGGCGACGGTGAAGCGGCACCGCTCGGCGACGTCGTGCCGCGCGGCCAGCTGCACCGCCTGCTCGATCGCGACGGCCGAGACGTCGATCCCGGTCACCGTCAGCCCGCGCTGGGCCAGCCACACCGACGCCGCACCGCAGCCGCACGCCAAATCCAGTGCCTGCCCGGTTTGGGGCACCTGGTCGAGATACGGCGCGAACACGTCAGGTAACCGCGGCTGAGCAGAAATCCGGCCAGCGTACTTACTGTCCCAGCGGGTACCGTCGGCCTTGGCCACGGCACTTACCGTAGCCGCCGAAAGCGTCCCGAATATCGACGATTGAGATCAGGCTGAGTGGGTACTCCGCGACGTTGATACCCCCTGCTCCGAGGACGGAATGCCCGTGACGAATCCATCAAGTACCTCGTCTCCCCAGTCCCAGTGGCTGTCGAAGTCGGCCTCGCAGACCCGCGGGTCGGACAAGAAGGAAGTCCAGTTCCACTACGACATCTCCAACGAGTTCTTCAAGCTGTGGCAAGACCCCACCCAGACCTATAGCTGCGCATACTTCGAGCGCGATGACATGACGCTCGAAGAGGCGCAAATGGCCAAGGTCGACCTCTCGCTGGGCAAGCTGGGTCTGCAGCCGGGGATGACGCTGCTGGACATCGGCTGCGGCTGGGGTTCGACCATTCAGCGCGCGGTGGAACGCTACGACGTCAACGTCATCGGCCTCACGCTGTCGGAGAACCAGAAGCGGCACATCGAACAGAACCGCTTCCCGAACATCGACACCACCCGCAGCATGGAAGTCCGACTGCAGCCGTGGGAGGAGTTCGACGGCAAGGTCGACCGCATCGTGTCGATCGGTGCCTTCGAGCATTTCGGGTTCAACAAGTACGACGACTACTTCAAGAAGACGTTCAGCTGGCTACCCGACGACGGCGTGATGTTGCTGCACACGATCATCATTCCGGAGGACGAGGAGATCAAAGCCAAGGGTCTGCCGCTGACGATGTCGCGGGTGCGCTTCATCAAATTCATCATGGACGAGATCTACCCCGGTGGCCGGTTGCCGCTGGCGTCGATGGTCCGCAAGCACGCGGTGGACACCGGCTACAAAGTCACCCGTGAGCAGCACTTGCAGCCGCACTACGCCCGCACCCTCGACACGTGGGCGGCGAACTTGGAGGCCAAGAAGGACGAGGCCATCGCGATCACGTCCGAAGAGATCTACGAGCGCTTCCACAAGTACCTCACAGGATGCGCGGATCTGTTCCGCGACGGATACACCGACGTATGCCAGTTCACGTGTGAAAAGGCAATCAGCTAGCCTCTTTTCATTACGGCATGCACATCTCGAGCAGAGGGGGTCGGCCGACGATGACGGAAAGTGGTTCGGGTTCAACGAAGCTGCGTCCGGCCTACGAGGATGTCCAGGCACATTACGATCTCTCGAACGACTTCTTCGCGCTGTTCCAGGATCCGTCGCGCACCTACAGCTGCGCGTACTTCGAACGCGAAGACATGTCGCTCGAAGAGGCGCAGATCGCGAAAATCGATCTGGCACTGGGCAAATTAGACCTGCAGCCCGGAATGACGCTGCTCGACGTGGGGTGCGGCTGGGGCTCGGTGATGAAGCGAGCCGCGCAAAGATTCGACGTGAACACACTCGGGTTGACGTTGAGCCGTAATCAACGCGCATTGGGCCAAGAGGTGCTCGACGCCGTCGATACCAAGCGGTCACGGCAAATTCAGCTCCGTGGTTGGGAAGAGTTCGACGAGCCCGTCGACCGGATCGTCAGCATCGAAGCGTTCGAGGCGTTCCCGAAGGACCGCTACGCCGCATTCTTCGACACCTGCCACCGCGTGATGCCCGACGACGGGCGGATGGTGCTGCAGACCATCATGGGTCACCCGCTGAAGCGGTGGCCGGAGCTGGGCATCCCGATCGTGATGTCCGACCTCAAGTTCATGCGGTTCATCGCCAAGGAGATCTTCCCCGGCGGGGCGGTGCCCTGCGACGAGGACGTCATCGAGTTCGCCGGCAACGCCGGGTTTTCCGTCGCCGAACTCGAGTACCTCACCCCGCACTATGTGCGCACCCTGGACATCTGGTCGGAGCGGCTGGAGGCCGCGCGCGAGCAGGCGATCGCGGTGACCTCGGTGGAGGTCTACGACCGCTACATGCGCTATCTCGTCGGCTGCTCGGACTTCTTCCGCCGCGGAGTGTCCGAGGTCGGCCAGTTCACCTTGGTCAAGCGCTGATCAGGCAGTACCGAACGCCAGCACCACGTTGTAGCCGCCGAGGCCCATCGAATTGCTGACCGCGTAGCGGTAGTCGCCGCGGCGCGGCTGATCGACCACGACGTCGAGGTCGATGTCGGGGTCGAGATCCTTGACGTTTCGCGTGGCCGGCACCACCCCGTCGCGCAACGCCTGCACGGTCAGCACCGCCTCGACCGCACCGGCCGCACCCAGGGAATGCCCGAGCGCGGCTTTGGGCGCGTACACCGCGGGGTTGTGAGCGCCGAAGGCATGCCGAATGGCGCGGGCTTCGGCGAGATCGCCGAAGATCGTTCCGGTGGCGTGTGCGTTGACATGGTCGATGTCGGACGGCTGCAAGCCGGCCAGGTCGATCGCGTGGGCGATCGCCGTCCCGGCGGTCTCACCGGTCGGATCGGGTTCGACGTCGTGGTAGGCGTCGGAGTTGGTCGACGCACCCATCAGGCGGGCCAAGATCGGCGCCCCGCGGGCCTTGGCGTGCTCCTCGGTTTCGATCAGCAGCATCGCGCCGCCTTCGCCGAGCACCATGCCGTCGCGGTGCCGGTCGAACGGCCGGCAGGCGCCGGCCGGATCGTCATTGTTGTGCGACATGATGCCGAGTTCGTTGAACGCTCCGACCGGCACCGCCTCGACCCACGATTCGACGGCGCCACAGATCGCCACGTCCGCCTCGCCGAGGACGATGTGCCGCCACGCCTGGGCGATCGCGCCCGCCCCGGACGCGTCGGCCATGATCGGGGCGATGACACCGGCCTTCGCCTGACGCTCCAACCCGACCGCAGCGGCCGCCGCGTTCGGCATGTACATCTGCACCGCCAGCGGTGAGATGGCCTTGAGCCCTTTCTCCTGCCAGGCGCCGGCCTGCATCGCGATCTCTTCGGTATTGCCCAACGCCAGGCCGATGGAGACCAGCAGCCGGGTGGTGTCGACTTCGGGCGAGCCGGCCGACTCCCACAGCCGGCGGCTCAGCACGGTGGACATCTTGCCCAGATAGGACAGCCGGCGTAGCTCAACGCGGTTGAGCTGTTCGTCGAAGTTTTCCCGCAGCGCACCGCCGATGCGCACCGGTGATTCGTATTCGTCGACGAACCACTTGTCGAGCGGGCGAATTCCGCTGGCGCCCTCCAGAAGCTGGTGCCACGTCGCTTCGGCGTCCGCGGCAAGCGCGGTCGTCGACGCCACTGCGGTCACCACCACGTCGGCGAGTCCGTCGCCGGTCCGCAACCTCGTCATCCCCTGCAGACTCCTTTGGTCGCGTCTATTGACGCGAGGGGTACCCGGTATCTGTGGCAATTATCCCTCGCCGGTACTGATATGCTTGCAACAACGTTGGCCGCTTAACAAAGCTGCCAGCACGTCGTGGAACACCTTCACTTCACCGGCACTTCCGGAACTCCGGAAACCGAGTTCAGCTGATTTGTGCTCCTGAAGCACACAGTCTCGCGGCGATCGATTTTGCCTCCCGGCAATCTCGCCACCTTTACTGATGCCCGAAAGGCACCATGCAAAACGATAAAACGTTCGCCGACCTCGGCGTGCGTGCACCACTGGTGCGCGCCCTGTCCGACAACGGCATCATCCATCCCTTCCCGATCCAGGTCTCGACCCTGCCGGACACCCTGGCCGGCCGTGACGTGCTGGGCCGGGGCAAGACCGGCAGCGGCAAGACGCTGGCGTTTTCCATCCCGTTGGTCAGCAGGCTGGCCGGTACCACCCGCGTGGCCTCGCGCCCGTCGGGTCTGGTGCTGGCACCCACCCGTGAGCTGGCCACCCAGATCACCGCGACGCTGCAGCCTCTGGCGGAGGCGTCCGGACTGCGGGTCACCACCATCTTCGGTGGTGTGCCGCAGAACAAGCAGGTCAGGGCATTGCAGTCCGGCGTCGACATCGTGGTCGCCTGCCCGGGCCGGCTCGAGGACCTGATGCGGCAGCGCCTGATTTCCCTGGACGCCGTCGAGATCACCGTCATCGACGAGGCCGACCACATGGCCGACCTGGGCTTCCTGCCCGGTGTCACCCGGATCCTGGCGGCCACCCCGGCCGGCGGGCAGCGACTGCTGTTCTCGGCGACGCTGGACAACGGCGTCGACAAGCTGGTCAAGCGCTTCCTGCGCAACGAGGTGTCGCATGCTGTCGACTCCGACACATCGCCGGTGGACGCGATGACCCATCACGTGTTCCACGTGGCCAGCGCCGACGCCAAGAAGGACTTGGTGCACACGCTGGCCTCCGGCACCGGACGGCGAATCCTGTTCCTGCGCACCAAGCATCACGCCCGCAAGCTGGCCAAGCAGTTGACCCAGGCGGGCATCCCGTCAGTTGACCTGCACGGCAACCTGTCTCAGCCGGCGCGCGACCGCAACCTGGCGGCCTTCGCCGCAGGCACGGCGCGGGTGCTGGTGGCCACCGACATCGCGGCGCGCGGTGTCCACGTGGACGACGTGGAGCTGGTCGTGCACATCGATCCGCCCGCCGAGCACAAGGCGTACCT
>JAEZIA010000048.1 GCA_023416315.1 Actinomycetes bacterium | reverse complement strand
GCGCACGTCCGGGCACCAGCCCGAAGGTGTGTCCGACCTGCAACGGCTCCGGGGTGATCAACCGCAACCAGGGCGCATTCGGATTCTCCGAGCCGTGTACCGACTGCCGGGGCAGCGGCTCGATCATCGAGCACCCCTGCGACGAGTGCCACGGCACCGGGGTCACCACCCGGACCCGCACCATCAACGTGCGGATCCCGCCGGGCGTCGAGGACGGTCAGCGCATCCGGTTGGCCGGACAGGGTGAGGCCGGACTGCGGGGCGCCCCCTCAGGCGACCTCTATGTCACGGTGCACGTCCGGCCCGACAAGGTGTTCGGCCGCGACGGTAACGACCTGACGGTGACCGTACCGGTGAGCTTCACCGAACTGGCCTTGGGGACAACCCTTTCCGTGCCCACTCTGGAGGGCAAGGTTGGAGTGCGAGTGCCCAAGGGCACCGCCGACGGCCGGATTCTGCGGGTGCGCGGGCGTGGAGTGCCCAAACGCGACGGCGGCCACGGCGACCTGTTGGTGACCGTCAAGGTCGCGGTGCCGCCGAACCTCGAGGGACAGGCGCTCGAGGCGCTGGAGGCCTACGCGGCCGCAGAGCGGTCCAGCGGTTTCGACCCGCGGGCCGGGTGGGCAGGTAACCGCTGATGGCCGGCAACGACTCTCGGGAGAACAGGACGTTCCTGATCTCGGTGGCCGCCGAGCTGGCCGGTATGCACGCGCAGACCCTGCGCACGTACGACCGGCTCGGCCTGGTCAGCCCCCGGCGCAGTTCCGGTGGCGGACGGCGCTATTCGGAGCGCGACGTCGAACTGCTGCGCGAGGTGCAGCGGCTGTCGCAGGACGAGGGCGTCAACCTCGCCGGTATCAAGCGGATCATCGAGCTGACCAACCAGGTCGAGGCCCTGCAGTCCCGAGTGCGCGAGCTGGCCGAGGAGGTCGAATCGTTGCGCGCCAACCAGCGTCGTGATCTGGCGGTGGTACCGAAGAGCACGGCACTGGTGGTCTGGAAACCGCGCGGTCGCGGACGCTCGGCGATTCGGCTAAGCCACCCGAATGACGAATACCGAGACGGCGGGCCGGCCCGGCTCCGCCGTGCGGTAGTCACCGGTGGTCAACGCGTTGGTCGGCGCGGCCATCGGTTCCAGCGCGACGACGTCGTCGTTGCCGGGCGCGAAGATCTGCGCCGCCGAAAAGCCCCGGTCGAAGACCACCTCGATACGTCGGTCGCCACCGGCGAGTGCGAACACCCCGCCGGACGGCACTGCATCGAAACCGTCATCAAATGTCTTGTCGCCCAGTTGCTCCGAGTAGGCGGGCCAGTCCCGAACCTCGCCGGTGGGCAGGCCTCGGTCATCGACGGGGCGATGGCGCATCGGCGGCGTCTGCAATGTCCAGTCCGCGCGCGGGACACCCGGAATCGTCAGGTACGGATGGAAGCCGTAACACAGCGGCACCGGCGCCGACGTGGTGGCGGTGACCGTCGTCTGCACCGTCAACGCCCGGTTGGCCAGCGTGACGTCGAGGGTGAGCACATGTGGAAACGGGAAGCTGGCCAGCAGCGCGGGGCGGCTGGCGAAATCGAGGTCGGCTGTCAGCCGGTTGGCCGACTGCTCGGTTACCACCCACCCGCGGTACCCGGCGAGCACGCCGTGGATCGGCACGCCGGCGGAGTCGTCGCGGACGCCGCCCCATCCCGGGGTCAACGTCACGGCGCCGCCATCGACACGATAGGTGTTGGCACTCAACCGATTGGCCCACGGATACAGGATCGGAATTCCGAGGGTCTTGGCATCGCTCAGATAGGCCGCGAGGCCGTGGCGCTGCCCCAACAGCTCGACACCGTCGTCGGACAGCGAGGTGCAGATCATGCCCGCCGACGGCACATAGGTGGCCGTCAGCGGTGAGGACGGATCGCGCAGGACGATGGACGGCAACTCGGCCATCGTCGAATCCTATCGGTGCGCTATCGGCTCGGCGGGGCCAGAACGCCGTCGCGGCGGGCCCGCCCCAGGTTCGCCATCACCCGGTCGACGACGGTGGCGTAAGCGGCACCACTGTTGAGGATGTCGTCGCGATCCTGATGGCGAAGGTAGCTGTCCAGCCGGCGTTCCAGAGGCCAGTCCCAATAGGTTCGTCCGGTGTAGGGCGAACAGAGGAACTCCCAAGCGATGGCGTCGAGTTCGCGGGCGTCGGTCTCGTCGGCTGGACCGGCAAGCGTCATCTCAACCCCTCACTGCCACCCCCGCCCCCAGCCATCATCGTCCTCGCCGGGGCGAATCGGAAGGGGCAATGTCGACGAACTGTCAGGGCAACGGATCGTGCTGGATGCGTTCGGCCGGCGCGCCCTTGGCGAGAAGCGCGTCGCGGGTGGCGCGCACCATGGCCGGACCTCCGCAGATCAGGATCTGCCGATCGCCCCAGGCGCCGTATTTGGTCACCACCTCGGGTAACGGCCCGGTCTGGCGCACATGCAGGCCACGGGGCGGTTGGACGTCGGGGTAGTCACCGGCCCAGGGCGGATCGGTGGGGTACTCCGACACCGGGGACACCGACAGCCACGGGTTAGACGCCGCGATCTCCCACAGGGTCCGCAGGTCGTACAGCTCACAGGGATACCGGGCGCCGAAGAACAGGTGCACCCGCGGGTTCTCGCCGAACCGGCACAGATCCATGATCAGCGCGCGCAGCGGGGCCAGACCGGTGCTGCCCGCCACCATCAGCACGTCGCCGTCGTCGCGGTCGACCTCCATCGCCCCGTGTGGGCTGGACAGCCGCCAGCGGACGCCGGGTCTGGTCTCGGCCACCATCGCGTGGCTGACCATGCCGCCGGTCACCGAGCGCACGTGGAACTCGATGAAGCCGTCCGGGTCCGGCGGCATCGCCGGCGACAGATACCGCCAGCGCCGCGGCCACTGCGGGATCTGGACGTTGACGTACTGCCCCGGGTGGTAGGGCATGGGCCGGTCCAGGTGCAGCCGCACGACCGCGATGTCGCGGGACACCCGGTGGTGTTCGAGGACGGTGCCGTCCCACCACGCGGGTCCGTCCTCGGCGTCGGCCGCGCCGGCCATGATTCCGGTGATCAGGTTGATGGCCTGGGTGGCGGCGTCGTCCACCGCGGGCGTCCAGCCTGCGCTCAGATGGCTGCGCATCGTGGAGTACAAGGCCTGCCGCATGCTGTCGTAATGCCGTTGTGTGACACCGTATTTGCGGTGATCGCGGCCGAGCTGAGCGAGGAAGCTCACCGGGGCTTGAGCGCGTTGGGCGACGAACTCGCCGAACACCCAGTGCATGGCTTGCCCGAACGCGGCCCGCTGGGGCGCGAGCTCGGGCGGGAACAGATCCCGCACTTCGGGGTCGAGGGCGAACCACCGGGTGTAGAAGCGCTGGAGCAGCTCGTGGGACGGTGACTGCGCAGACCCGGAGTCGTCGAACGCAGCCTGCAGCACCGCAAGCGCATCGCGATCCTCCAGACCCACGGCCGCGAGTGTAGGCCCGCGGGCTACAGGCCGTGAACGCCCTTGTACAACACCATGACGCCGATCACGACCAGGATCACCGCCACCAGCGTCGCGTGCTGGGCCTCCATCCAATCCTTGAGTCTGGTCAGCGGTTCGTCGAGCCGCTCACCGGCCACCAGATAGGCCAGCACGGGCAGCGCCACCGAAGAAGCCGCGACGGCAGTGAACACCGCGTTGGCGGTCCACGCGCCGGTGGTGCCCAGGCCCGCCGACCCGATCGCCAAACCCGCTGCGGCACACATGAACAGAACCTTCGGGTTGACCACCACCAACACCAGCGCGGTCACCAAGGCGCGCGGCGGGCCGATGCTGGTCATCGAGGTCAGCCACTTGGGGGTGTGTTCGGAGCGGTTCCGGGTGAGCCACCGGTAGAGCCCGAACACGATCAGCGCCGCCCCGATCACGATGCGGACATACGGCGCCCAGGCGGGCTGCGTGTTGAGTCCGCCGAGCGCGGTGGACACGAGCACGAACACCGCGGTGAGGCCGCCGATGCCGAGGATCCATCCGACCAGGAACGCCAGGCTGGTGGGCCGGGGCGCGGGCGTGTGCAGCATGAGAATGCCGGGAATGATTGTCAGCGGAGACAGCGTGATGACCAGGGCCAGGGGGATCAGTTCGGTCAGTTCCGAACCGAGACCGGTCGTCACAGGTGCCTCCTGGCGCTAGACGGACTACGGGCGGTAACGGCTGACCGTACTATCTCTGCCCGTGGGCGATGATGCCGACGAAGAAAAGGGTGACAGCGAGTCGTACACCCTGATCTACGTCTCCGGGGCGGCAGCGGTACTGCTGCTGGTCATGCTGGTGTGGGCGGTGCTGGACACCGCCGAAGACGCCCAGCGGCGCGACGGACCGGTGATCTACGCGCCGGCGATCAGCACGACGCCGACGTCCACCACTCGTAAAACCTCCACCACGACGCGCACGACGTCGACACGGACCTCGACCACGGATCTGAGCCCGGGCGCCGGGACCTCGACGTCGGAGACCACCAGCGAGGTGGTGATTCCGTCGGAGTCGGAGGACACCACTGCCACCACGACGACGACGCTGACCAATCCCTACGCGACGACGTCACCGCCGAACGCCGGGCGCACCTAACGTCGTTTGAGCGTCCAGGCGGGCACCCAGTGCGTGACGGCCTTGCGCTTGGGTCCGTAGCTGATGTCGTAGGTGACCAGCCCCCACCAATCGCCCTGCTCGCACAGGCCCCAGCAGGACAGCATGCCCTTGACGACCTTGTGCATCTGCAGGCCGTGCGGGTGATAGCGGCCGGTCCGATGCGGTTCACGCGGGAACAGCACCGTCAGGTCGACCAGCACCGGCAGTGGTGGGCGCACCACGCGAAACGGCTCCCGCAGCGGCTGACCGTTGTACCCGATCGACGTCAGCTCCCCCACGTATCGATCATATGTTCGATAACGCGTGGAGCACCAACGGGCGATTGCTCAGCTGCCTTCGAACTGGTTCTGGCCCAGGTTGCCGAGGAAGCGCGGACCGCTCGCCTCGAGTTCGCGGTAGTAGGCGTCGGCCCAGGTGCCGAATGGTTGGCTGGCGAGATACTCGTTGCGGAACCGGTCGTCCTCGGACACCTCGGTGGTACAGAACGACGGGATCGCCAGGTCGACGACCGGTCCGTTGCGTTCCACCTCCGCGAGCACCAGGGGGGCGTTGCCGGCCAGGAATCGGTCGATGACCCAACCGTCTTCGCCCAGCCAGACCGAGGTGCGGAACTTCAGCACGACGTGGTCGGCGCGGGCCACGATCTGCCCCGCGACCAGCGGGTCGAGGGCGCGCTCGGCCTCATACCGGGTGCCGCCGGCGGCGGGGCCTTTGGCTGTCATCGTGCCGAGTGCGTCGTCGCCGAGGCTGGCGACGAGCTTGGTGAGGTCGGTGTCGAGATCGGGCGGTGCGGGCCCCTGTAGGCGGACGCGCACGGCGTAGCCGTCGGCGGCGAACAGGTAGGCCTGCACGATCAGTGTCGGGCTGGGGTCGGCGGCCGCCACGGCAGGGAAATCGCGGACAAAGAACTTCCGCTCGAACTCGAACTCGCCGAAGTCGGAGTCGGACATATACCGACGGTAGCGCCGTCGTGCGGGTTGTGGCGGTCTCGGCGCGCCCGGCGGCCGCGACTCGGGAAGTTGCCGAAAAAAGTTAAAGTTGAGCGGAACAGACTCAACCCTTGACGGCGTTGAACTATGCGACAAGCATTTGAGGGGCCACGTGCTGGCTCCTGGCGAGAGAAATGGAGGTGTCGTGGATTCTTTCAATCCGACAACCAAGACCCAGGCGGCGCTGACCGCCGCGTTGCAGGCGGCCAGTGCCGCCGGTAACCCGGAGATCAGACCTGCCCACCTGCTGTTGGCGCTGCTTACGCAGGCCGACGGCATCGCTGCGCCGTTGCTCGAGGCTGTCGGAGTCGATCCGGCCACGATCCGTACCGAAGCGCAGCGGCTGGTCGACCGGCTGCCGTCGAGCAGCGGCGCGACGTCGCAACCCCAGCTGTCCCGTGAGTCGCTGGCGGCGATCACCGCCGCGCAGCAGCTGGCCACCGAGATGGACGACGAATACGTCTCCACCGAGCACCTGATGGTCGGCCTGGCCACCGGTGACTCGGACACGGCCAAGCTGCTCACCGGGCACGGCGCGTCCCCGGAAGCCCTGCGGGATGCGTTCGTGAAGGTCCGCGGCAGCGCGCGCGTCACCAGCCCGGACCCCGAGGCCAGCTATCAGGCACTGGAGAAGTACTCCACCGACCTGACCGCTCGCGCCCGGGAAGGCAAGCTCGACCCGGTCATCGGCCGAGACACCGAGATCCGGCGGGTCATCCAGGTGCTGAGCCGGCGCACCAAGAACAACCCGGTGCTGATCGGTGAGCCGGGCGTCGGTAAGACCGCGATCGTCGAGGGCCTGGCCCAGCGAGTCGTGGCCGGCGACGTACCGGAGAGCCTGCGCGACAAGACCGTCATCTCCCTGGATCTGGGGTCGATGGTCGCCGGTGCCAAGTACCGCGGTGAGTTCGAGGAGCGGCTCAAGGCCGTCCTCGACGACATCAAGAACTCGGCCGGGCAGATCATCACGTTCATCGACGAGCTGCACACGATCGTCGGCGCCGGTGCGACCGGCGAAGGCGCGATGGACGCCGGCAACATGATCAAGCCGATGCTGGCCCGCGGCGAGCTGCGCCTGGTCGGTGCGACGACCCTCGACGAGTACCGCAAGTACATCGAGAAGGACGCCGC
>JAEZIA010000028.1 GCA_023416315.1 Actinomycetes bacterium | reverse complement strand
CGAGTTGGGCACCGAGTTGATCTTCCGCACCCTGCGCAACACCGGCCGGGTCGCGAGCAATTCGGTGTCCCGCGAAGTGGTCGAAATCCTCAACGCCGGCGGTCAATTCGAGGATATCGCGCACCTGGTGGCAGGCAAACGAGGCGTCAAGGTGTACGAGACGGGCGATCTCGAGGCCGGAATCTGGTGGATCGGCACCGCCATGGGGCTGATCGACGACATCCCGACGGCCGGTGAAGTCGTCACCCGCATCGTCGCTGACGCGGAGGCGATCATCGCGGGTCGACTGGCTGGTGCGGTCCGATGACCGAGCTACCGCAGGGCACCGCCGACGTAACCGGATGCGACGAGATACTGGTCGCAAACGACGGCCCGGTCCGGATCGTCACACTCAACAATCCCGGTAACGCCAACGCGGTCAACAATCGCATGCACGGCGCGTTCGCGCGGCTCTGGACGAACCTCGGCGAGGATCCCGACGCCCGCGCTGTGCTCCTCACGGGGACGGGCGATTTCTTCTCCGCCGGAGGTGATCTCGTCGAATGGCTACACACCCACGTGGAGAATCCCGTCACCCGACGTGAGGGGATGCGCGATGCCCGCCGCATCGTGCGGGACATGATCGACTTCCCGCTACCGGTCGTTGCGGCGGTCAACGGTCCGGCTGTCGGCTTCGGCTGCAGCATCGCGGTGCTCTGCGACATCGTGCTGATGTCGGACCGGTCGTTCTTCGCCGATACGCACGTCGCGAGCGGTCTGGTCGCGGGAGACGGCGGCTCGGTGCTCTGGCCGCTGTTGATGAGTCTGCTCAAAGCCAAGGAGTACCTGCTGCTCGGCGAGCGCATCAAACCCGACGTCGCCGTCGAACTCGGGCTCGCCAATCGCGTGGTTCCGCATGCCGACATCAAGGCCGAGGGCCTGCGCCTGGCGCATCGGTTGGCTGCCCTTCCCGCACGCGCTGTACAGGACACCAAGCGGACGCTGAATCTGCACGCCGAGCGTGCTGTCACCGCGATCCTCGAGTTCGGGATCTCCGCTGAGACCGAGTGCTTCACCACGCCGGAGCATCGGGCCGCGATCGACAAGTTCCTCAACCGCTGATGAGCTCGGAGCCGCTCGTCCTGTGCGAACACCGTGACGGCGTCGCGGTGATAACACTGAACCGCCCAGCCCAGCGTAATTCGCTGCGATACGAATCGTGGACGGAGCTGTCGCAGGTGCTGGCGTCGTGTGAGGCGCGCGCGATCGTGCTCGCCGGTGCCGGCGGATTCTTCAGCGCCGGAGGCGATCTCAAAACCGGGCCGGCCCATGGAACGGGTCCGATGAGTCCAGCGGGCCGGGTGGAGCATGCGCAGCGCGTGATGGAACAGCTGCGGGCTGCCGCCGTGCCGACTATCGCGGCGGTCGAGGGGGCCGCGGTCGGCCTCGGGTGGAGCCCGCACTGTCCTGCGACCTTGTGGTCGCGGCACGAGATGCCTTTTTCTCGGCGCCGTTCGTGGCGCGGGCCGTGGTGCCCGACGGCGGACTGGCTTGGCGGTTGATGCAGCAGCTCGGCCGCCAACGCGCCTCGTCGCTGCTGTTGCGTGGCAATCGACTGCCGGCAGAGCTTGCGCATGAGTGGGGACTCGTCACCGACCTCGCCGAACCGGGCGCAGCGGTGGGCACGGCGATCACCGTTGCAATTGAACTCGCCCAGGCAGATTCGGGCGCAGTGGAGTTGACCAAGCGGCTCATCGGCTCTGCGGAGGCGGCCCAACTGGCGTCGTTTCATCCTCTCGAACTCGCGATCGCCACTGTCGCCCAACAGCGCTCGGCTGCCGCTGCGGGTCGAGCCGAGTTCGGCTAGCGGGGGAGGCCGAGTCCGGTCGTGGAGATCAGGTCGCGCTGAATTTCGCTGGTTCCGCCACCGATGGTGTGCAGCAACGACAACAGCAGGCCCTCGGAGAAGTGGCCATCGAGAACCGCGTCTGGATCGTCGGGCAACAGGGCGCCAAGTGGCCCGAGAATTCGAGCACCGAGTTGGCGGAGCTCGGCGGTCAGTTGCGAGTGATAGAGCTTGGACAATGACGGGAGCGCGGGATCCAGTGTGCCCGAGGCCTGTTGGTGGGCGACCCGGTAGGACAGTGCGCGTCCGACCTCCACGCGTTCGACCGCTCGGGCCAACGCCATGCGGTTGAGCGGATCGGCCAACGGGTCGGGTGTGCTGCCGCGCTGGGCCTTGCACCAGTCGATGAGTTCGTCGAGGTAACGCTGTGCTTGGGCGGCGCGGGTGACATTGGAGCGCTCGGCGTCCAGCAATGCCTTGGCCACCTTCCAGCCCTGACCCTCCTCGCCGACAAGGTTGGTCGCGGGTACTCGCACGCCGTCGAAGAACTCTTCGGCGAACGTGGGATAGCCGGTCATGGACCGGATGGGGCGGCGGGTGATCCCCGGAGTCTCCAGATCGACCAGAAAAAACGAGATTCCGGCCTGCCGCTTCTCGCCCACCGGGGAGGTCCGCGCCAGTACGAAGATCCAATCGGCCAACACGCCATTGCTGGTCCACGTCTTCTGACCGTCGAGCACGTAATGGTTGCCGTCGCGCCGCGCGGTCATCCGCAGCGCGGCAAGATCGGACCCTGCCTCGGGTTCGGAGTAACCCTGAGCCCACATTCGTTCCGAGCGGGCGATTTTGGGCAAGTGCTCTTCCTGTTGCGCGGACGTCCCGAATCGGAACAACACGGGCGCAAGCATGTTGACGCCGTTGGTGTTCACCAGCGGTGCACCGGCATACGCGAGTTCTTCGCGGATCACGACTTGACGGACGACATCAAGGCCGCCGCCCTCGAAGCGAGCGGGCCAGTGCGGAACGAACCAGCCCTGCGCGTGCAGAGCCCGGCAGAACTCGACGGCGCGTTCGTGGCCGTCCCGCGGAAGATAGTCGGGGTTGGCGGCGGTGCGGCGGAACTCATCGGGCAAATGATCGACCAACCAGCCGCGGATTCGGCTGCGCAGCTCCTCGACCTCGGGACCGCCGCCGAACGCGACGATCGGCTCGAGCGGCATTGTCAGACCCGATCCGCGGGCTTGGCGGCTCTCTTCATCAGTTCGACCATGTAGTCCTGAAATTCCTTCGAACCTGTCACGACAGCTTGGAGGTCATTGCTGGCCTGCTGGTGGGTGCGGAAGCCCATGGTCTCCCATGCCCGCAGGATTCCGGCTTTCGTTGCCTGCAGGGTGATCAGCGGTGCCTTGGCGATTTTGGCGGCGAGTTCTTCGACCTCGGCTTCGAGGCGGTCGCGGGGCACCACCCGATTGACCAACCCGAACTCGAGGGCCTGCTCCGCCGAGATCTTCTGGGCGGTGTAGAGGTACTCGGCGGCGCGCTTGTAGTTCATGAACACCCACGGCTCGAACATCGTCTCCGACCCGGGCAGGCCGAAGCCGGGCACCAGCGGCATCTGGAACCAGGCGTCGTCACTGCACACCGTGATCTCAGGGATCAGCGCCCAGGTGGTGCCCCCGCCGATCGCATAGCCGTGTACCTGAGAGATCACCGGCTTGGGAAATTCCCACAGCTTGAGCACCGGCCACAGGAACAGCTGAGCGGCCGAACGCCAGACCTTCCCTGACGCATCCAACTCGGCCTTGAATTCCGGATAGCTACCGTCGGGGATGTGGCCGGAACAGAATCCCTTGCCATTGGCCTTGATGATCACGACTTTGATGTCGTAGTCGTACTGCGCGTCGTCGAGCGCGGCATTCACGCTGTGCACCATCTCCGAGGTTTGGGCGTTGGCGCGGTCCGGGTTATTCAGGATGATCCGCGCGATCGCCCCGTCCTTCTCGTAGACGACGTGGTCCATCTCCCGCGTTTCCACCAGAAAACTCTCCTCGATGTTCGTGTCCGCTAGTGCCTGAAATGCTAGCCCATGGTGGTGCAATAAGACATTGAGTGTAATAGTGTTCAGCAAGGAAGGGCGGTGTGATGACGACGACGGATCTGCGATGGGATCCTTTTGATCGCCTCTTACATGCCGAACCGTACGCGGTGTGGAAGAGGATGCGCGACGAAGCGCCGGTTTACTACAACCCGGAGTACGACTTTTACGCGCTGAGCCGGTTCGACGACGTCATGGCCGCGTCCCTGGACACCGAAGCCTTCTCCTCCGAGCATGGCATCACTCTGGACATGATCACTGACGACCCTTGGGGTGCACCCAAGGCGATGATCATGATGGACCCGCCCGACCACACGGCAATGCGGAAGATGGTCAATCGCACCTTTTTCCGGAGCAGGATCGCCAAATTGGAGGACTACGTCCGGACGTTGTGCAGTGGATACCTCGATCGTCATGTCGGCTCGGACGGCTTCGACTACGTTCGCGACTTCTCGGCCAAACTCCCGGTGATGGTGATCAGCTCCCTGCTCGGCTTTCCCGAGTCCGACCACGACAACCTCCGTGAATGGTCGGATGCGCAAGTGCACCGAGACGACGGCAATCCGGAGCGCACCGAGGCCGGCGACCTGGCATCGGCACAGTTGTTCGATTACTACCGGCAACAGATCGAATTGCGGCGACGCAACCGCACGGCCGACATCGTCAGCGATCTCATGGATTCCGATCTCGTCATGCCCGACGTCGACCCGCGTCGGCTGGACGACGGTGAGTTGCTGGTCTTCATCGCGATGGTGAACGTTGCGGGCAACGAGACCGTGGCGCGGCTGCTGGGATGGGCCGCGCTGACGCTGGCCCGTAATCCGGACCAGCGCGCCAAGCTGGTGGCGGACCCCGGGCTAATCGGTGGCGCCGTCGAGGAGCTGCTCCGCTACGACGCGCCGTCCCCGGTCCAGGGACGATTCACGCTGCAGGACAGAACTTTCCACGACACCGTCATTCCGGCGGGCAGTAAGGTCGCGTTGCTGACCGGCTCAGCGGGCAGAGACGAACGGCAATACGACCGTCCTGACACGTTTGACGTGACAAGAACGGGTATCAAGCACATCAGTTTCGGACACGGATCACATTTCTGCCTGGGTGCGGCCCTGGCCCGACTCGAAGCCAGAGTGGCGCTGGAGGAGACACTCAAGCGGTTTCCGACGTGGGAGGTCGACGAGGACAATGTCGCCTTCGTGCACACGAATTCCGTGCGGGGGCCGGCCAGCGTCCCCGTCGTGCTGTGAGCACCGGCCTGACCGTCCGCGCCGACGGCGCAGTGCTGTGGTTGGTGCTCGACCGCCCGGAAGTGGGCAACTCGGTCACCCGCGCCATGCAGCGCGACCTGATCGACAACCTGGCGTCGGCATCGCGTGACCCCGACATCCGTGCCGTGGTGTTCACCGCAAGCGGCGACCGGCACTTCTGCACGGGTCCCAACCTGCGCGATCCCAATATGCGCCCCAGCCAGGATCGGGTGGCCGGCGACGCTGCGCGGATCTTGCGCAGCGGATCGCAGGCGGTGGTCTCCGCGCTGCTCGACTGCGACAAACCGGTGATCTGCGCGCTTAACGGCGTCGCGGCGGGCGTGGGCGCGAGCATGGTGCTGGCCTGCGACCTGATCATTGCCACCGAGGGTGCACGTCTGATCGAGCTATTCGTGCGGCGCGGCCTCGCGCCCGACGGCGGCGCGGCGTATCTGCTCACCCGCAAGGTGCCATTCAACGTCGCCAAGCAACTGATCCTGTTCGGCGAGGAGATCTCGGCCGCTGAGGCGCATCGCATCGGGCTGGTGAACAAAGTGGTGGCCGACATCGAGGCGCTGGAGCATGCCGCCACCGAATGGGTGCTGCGGTTGGCCAATGGGCCGACCCGGGCCCTCGCTGCGGCCAAGGCCATGCTCAACCAGGCGCTCGACGTGGATCGGGCGGCCGCCTTCACCACCGAGGCTCTGCTTGTCGAGCAGGTGGCGGGTACCGCCGATGTCGCGGAGGGCGTCGCGGCCTTCGCGGAGAAGCGGGAGCCTCGCTTCGAGGGTCGCTGACGCCGGCCGGTGTCGGAAGGAAATCGACGTGCGGTTCATCCTGACTCACCCGATGCACACCCACCCGTACCATCCGGAACTGGTCGCCGGATCGGGTGTGGCCGCAGTGGCCGCCGCCGCGGAGAAGGCCGGTTTTGACGGCTTCGGCTTCACCGATCACCCCGCGCCCACGCAACGGTGGCTGGAGTCCGGCGGTCACGACGCGCTCGACCCGTTCGTCGCCCTGGGATTCGCTGCCGCGGTTACCACGACGCTGCGGCTGATCCCGAATCTCGTCGTTCTCCCGTATCGAAATCCGTTCTTGGTAGCCAAGGCTGGCGCCACTGTCGACGTGTTGTCCGGCGGGCGGTTCACGCTGGCGGTCGGTGTTGGCTACCTCAAGGGCGAATTCGCGGCCCTGGGTGTGGATTTCGAGCAGCGTGGCGATCTGGTCGATGAGGCGCTGCAGCTGATCCGTCAGATCTGGACCGAGGATGAGGTGAGCTTTTCGGGTTCGCACTTCGAGGCCCGCGGCATCACCGCCCATCCGCGCCCCGCCACCTGCCCGCCGATCTGGGTCGGTGGCAACACCGCTGCCGCACGCCGGCGGGTGGTGACGCACGGCGACGGCTGGTGCCCGTTCGCGGCGCCGGACATCCTGGCCAAGGTCACCGGGACGGCGACCATGGACGCCGAGGATGCCCTCGCTGCGGGCATCGACGATCTGCGCCGCCGCTGCGATGCGATCGGCCGGGATATCGGGACGGTCGACATCGCTTTCAATGGGCTGACTGGGACGCCGGGCACAGCCGAATTCAATTCGGCCGCGTACCTCGACGAGGTCGACCGTCTCGCCAAGCTCGGGGTCACGGCGATTCAGCTCAGCGTCCCCGGCGACAGCCTCTCGCGGGCTCTCGAGGCGATCGACGAGTTCGGTGCGACTGTCGTCGCACACCATCGCTCAAGGAGTTTGGCGTGACAGCGAATGAGCGGTTGAGTGCCTCGGCTGCCATCTTCACCCCGTTCGCCTCCGCGGCCCGGCTGAACCTCGGTGGCGCGGTACGAACCTGGCGCCGCGGCCATCAGGGCTGGGTAGGAGCGGTCAACACCGACTACGACCCACTCGACCGCGCCACCGCCGCAGAGCCTTTCGAGGCCTACCGGACTCTGCATCGGACGGGCCGCGTGCACTACAACCCCAGACGAGCCACCTGGATACTGAGCCGCCACGAGGACGTGCGAGCTGCTCTTCGCGACACCGATGCGGTTACCAGCGAACAGGGCGTGACACGGTTGAAGATTGCGGCACCGGTCTTGGTCTTGACCGATGGTGAAGAACACGCCCGCCTGCGCAAACAAGTTCAGCCCGGCTTCAGTAAGGGGGCCATGGCGAGTTGGCAGGAGATGACCGACAAACTCGCAGCCGAGATGGTTGCGGAGGTTGTGGCGAATCCCGGCTGTGACGTGGTGCAGCGGCTAACCATCCCCTTGCCGGTGCGGATGATCGCGCACATCCTCGGGGTACCCGACGCCGACGTTGCCCAATTCCGCGCGTGGTCCGAGGCGGGCATGCACATCGTCGACTTCGAGCCGACACGCAAGGGAATTGCCCGTTCCGCCAAGGCCCTCGGCTCGATTGTGCAATTGCAGCGTTACTTCATGCGGCAGTTCGCCGCCGGCGGATTGAAGAAATCGGACACCGTCATGGGGCGCCTGCTTGCGCACGCGCAGGACGGTTCGCTGACAGACAACCAGCTGTTCCACATCGCGATGCTGTTGCTGATCGCCGGCAATGAAACCACGACCAATCTGCTCGGCGGACTGTTCGACACGCTGGCCACCCATCCGGACCAATTCGAGATGATCAGGGCCAAACCGGATCTCGTCCCGATGGCGGTCGAGGAGCAGCTGCGCATCTCGAGTCCGATCCAGAATTTATACCGTTACACCAGACTCGACTACCGGGTTGGCGACGTGACGATCCCTGCTGGGTCGCGAATCCTGTTGTCGTTTGGTGCTGCGAATCGAGATCCCCGGGTGTTCCCGAATCCGGACGCCTTCCAGGCGGATCGAAACCCCCGCAACCACATCGCATTCGGCTACGGGGCTCATATGTGCATCGGTGCTCCACTGGCCCGGATGGAAGCCCAAGCCGTGTTACGTGAGCTGATTTCTCAGGCGTCCGGCATCAACTCGGCTGGGGAGGCAAAGTGGTCGACGAATACGTCGCTGCGGGGACCTACGTACCTACCGATCATCCTGACTCGTGCTTAGCGGGCAGTTCGACTGCACACGGCGTGGCTCGACAGGTAGAAGAGGTATCCGGCGCCGACGAACACGGCGAACCTCCGCGTCCTCGAGCTGGCCGACAGCAGTCCGATCGACATCTCAATCAGGCCGTGAAGGTATACGTGCCGACGGGCGTTGTGCCGGAAGCCCAACGCACGGTTGAGAGGCTCGAAGACAGTCGGATACACAAGATGCGCCAATCCGACCGACGTGACCAGCGCGGGCTGTACATGCAGCGCATGTCCTTGTTGGCATTTGCCAGCGACTTTCATCGGTAAACAACAGTACACAATATGTATCCTTGTGTAGGCTTGGAACCCCAACCGGCCACCGCGGCCACGACACCTCGGGAGCCAATGTGAGCTTGTTCGACGCCTTTTCGTACGGTGGTAAGCGGGTACTGGTCGTGGGCGGTGCGACCGGGATGGGCAATGCCGCCGCGCAGTTGGCCGTCGACGCCGGCGCCGAGGTGGTAGTGCTGGACTACGCCGACATCGACCTGCCCGGCGTTCGGGCAATCCGTGTCAACCTCGCCGACGCGGCGAGCATCGATGCGGCCGTGGCTGAGTGCGGCGGTCGGGTCGATGCCGTGCTGGCGTGTGCCGGTGTGGCCGACGGGGTAGGGATCGAACGGATCAACTTCATCGGGCACCGCTATCTCATCGACCGGCTCAGGGCCGGCGGCATGCTGCGGCGGGGTTCCGCGATCGGCTTCATCTCCTCGGCGGCAGGGTTGGCCTGGCGGTCGAACTTGGCCCAGCTCAACGAGTTCCTTGACATCACCGACTTCGATCGCGCCGCGGCCTGGGCTGTCGACAACGGGTGCGCCCATTACATGTTCACCAAGCAGGCGGTCTGTGCCTACGTCGCGCGGGAGGCCATGGCTTTCATCTCCGACGGCATCCGCATCAACGCCATCTGCCCCGGCCCCACCGATACACCGCTGGCGCAGGCGAATGCCGAGCTCTGGCTGGACTTCGGTGCCGACTACCGAGAGCAGGTGGGTGTGTCGGCCGCGACGCCGATGGAGCAGGCCTACCCGCTGTTGTTCCTGTGCAGTGATGCGGCCGCTGTGGTGAACGGCATCACGATGATCACCGATTCGGGATATCTGAGCGCCGGTATCACCGAGGCTTTTCCGGCCGGTACACCGATGGCGAAGATGCTGCTGGACGGGTGAGTTCGATGGGTGTCGACGTCTCGGGGCGGACCGTGGTGATCACCGGTGCCAGTGGCGGCATCGGTCGCGTTCTCGCCCGTCGGTACGCACGGCGCGGCGCGAACGTCGCTCTGGTAGCCCGCAGGAGCGATGAACTCGCGATCACCGCGGGCGCTATCGCCGACGAGGGCGGGGCCGCGTCCACTCACGTCGTCGACATCCGAGACGAGCAGCAATGTCGCGAGCTGGTCGCCGGTGTGTTGGATCGCTGGGGACGTCTCGATGTGCTGATCAACAATGCCGCGGTGCCGGGCAGCGACCAACAGGTGGCGGAGGCGACCGTCGACAATTGGCAGGATGTGCTCGCGACCAACCTGATAGCGCCTATGGTTCTTACCCGAGAAGCGCTGTGCCAGGCGATGATTCCCGCGGCGTGTGGCAACATTCAGTTCATGTCGTCGGCTGCGGCGCGAAATGTCCAGCCCCGCAAGGCGCACTATGCTGCTGCCAAGCTCGGTCTGAGCGCGCTGGCCCAGACGCTCGCACTCGAGGTCGGGCCGAGCGGAATCCGCGTCAACACGCTCGTGATCGGAAGCGTGGCCGGTGAGTTGTTCGACAACTACGTCGGGCGCCGTGCTCGCGAGGAGGGCGTCGACCCCGGTGAGCTCAGACAGCGGCTGGCCGCGCTGAACAAGATCGGCAGGTTGGTCCAGCCCGACGAGGTCGCCGAGGTGTCGATGTGGCTGGCGTCCGACGCTTCGTCGGCGGTCACCGGCCAAGACATCAGCGTGACGGGCGGTTGAGCTGTGCGCGATCCGATGTCCGCCCTCTTGGCGCGTGACGAGATCCGGTCCTTGCCAGTGCGTTACGCCCGCGCGATCGAGACTCGTGACATCGATGAGATGGCAGAGCTGTTCTCCCCGCGCGCTCGGTTCGGCGAGTTCGGCCAGGGGCCGGACGGATTGCGCCGGTTGATGGCCGAAAGTTTGAGCGGAAGCCTCTTCGCCGTGATCCTGGTTGCCAACCATCTCATCGAATTCCAGGACGACGACCGGGCCACCGGACAGGTGTGGGCGCACTGCTATGCCCAGACTCGCGTGGACGGTTTCGTGGACCAACTGATCAGATACGACGACCGGTACGAACGGGTCGACGGGCGCTGGCTGTTCGCCCATCGGCGGCACCGGCTGTGGTACGGGGCGCAGCACGAGCGGTCGCCGCTGGCGCAGCCCGCGGCCGACTGGCCGGCGAGCCAAACCGGGGTTGGCGACATCCCGCTCGAAGACCCGGTATTCGCGGACTGGTGGCGGTCTATCCTGTGACCGGTATGCGCTGCGTGGCCGACGGACTGGCCTTTCCGGAGAGTCCCGTCG
This sequence comes from Actinomycetes bacterium, assembly GCA_023416315.1. Taxonomy (GTDB): domain Bacteria; phylum Actinomycetota; class Actinomycetes; order Mycobacteriales; family Mycobacteriaceae; genus Mycobacterium. The sequence goes on along the minus strand of JAEZIA010000028.1, from coordinate 17,918 downwards.
CACTCCCCGACGGATCCGTCGTGCTGTCCGAGATGGCGGCGGGGCGCATCTCTCGGGTTCGGCCGGAGGGGGCGATTGATCTGGTCGCCGATGTGGGGGGTGGCCCGAATGGAGTCGCGCAACTGCCCGACGGCCGGCTCGTGGTCTGTCAGAACGGCGGATCGACCTTCGGAATCGGCGCTTGGCCGTACGACTTCGACGGCTGTGCGCAGTTGTTTCGGCCGGTCGGACCGGCTGCCGAGCCGGTCCCGCCTCAGCTGCAGATCGTCACCCTCAATGGACAGGTCCAGACATTGGCCACCGAATTCGTCGCGCTCGACGGCCGCACGCTGCCCTTGGTCCGTCCCAGTGATGTGTGTGTCGACCACCATGGCGGCTTCTATCTGACCGACGGGGGGACGACACACGGGCGAAGCCGCGCGCTGACCGGTCTGCTCTACGGGACTCCCGACGGCAGGCTGACTGAAGTCGTGTATCCCCTGGAGATGCCGAACGGCGTCGCATTGTCACCCGACGGCTCGCTGGTCTATGTCGCCGAAACCAGGACCAGGCGAGTGTGGGAGTTTCGACTGGCCGCGCCCGGGCGGGTGGCCGCAGCGCGCGGTCTGGCGACTGTGCCGAGCGGTGGCCCATTGAATATCGGTGGGGCGGACGGACTATGCGTCGCCGGTGACGGCACGATCGTCGTCGCGACATTGGGAGCCGGTGGAGTGACGGTATTCTCAGCGGCGGGCCAACTGCTCGGCGCCATCACCACCGACGACCCGATGACCACCAACATGACTCTGAGTGCGGACCAGCACACCCTGTATCTCACGCTCGCGTCGTCGGGCCGGCTGGTCGCCATCGATGACTGGCGTTCTGCGCTCACAGTCTCGAGCTGAGCCGATGAAGGTACTTCACGGTCGGGAGTTCGCGGTCAGCCCGGCCGCTCGTACGGCCCTGGCAATCGGCGCGCTCGTACCCAGCATGGTCGGCGCGTCGGTGATCGGTGTGCTGTCGTCACGAGGACTTCCCACCGGTGCGGCGCTGAGCGACCCGCTGGTCCTTCGCGTCAACGTGGTCGCCGCGGCGTTGTATGTGGTGGTCGCCGTGCCGATCGGATGCGTCTGCGGGCTCCGCTGGGTGACGGTGCCGACCGCAGCCACCACCGCGGTGCGCCACCGCGCGCTGCTGAGGATTCCAACCCGGTTGACGGCGATCAACGCACTCGTGTGGACCACCGCGAGTGTGCTGCTGATCGCGGTCAACGTCGAGAGACCCTGGCTGGCTACGACGTTAGGCGTCTCGACACTGCTCGGTGGCGTCGTCACCGCGACACTGACGTACTGGTGGTGCACCAGAGTGCTGCGCCCGTTCGTCGCCCCGGTCCTCACCGCTCACCCGCCGACCCGACCACGCCGACCTGGGTTGCGGATGCGGGCCGTCGCGGCGTGGGTGATCGGTACCGGTGTCCCGCTGCTGATGCTGTTGCTGGTCGCCGCGAGCGCGCTTGTCGTGGACTATCCGGGTGATCGGCTCGCTGTGGCGGTGCTGGCACTCGGCGGCGCAGCGGTGATCAGCGGACTGACCATCACTGTCTTCACCGCTGCTACCAACGCCGACCCCATCGAGGCGGTACGCGCAGGCATGGACCGTATCGCTCGCGGTGACTACGACGCAAGTGTGTCGGTGTTCGACGCCTCCGAACTTGGTCTACTGCAAGCCGGTTTCAACTCGATGGCGGGTGGATTGCGTGAGCGCGAACGCCTGCGCGACATCTTTGCCCGTCAGGTTGGCCGGGACGTCGCACGGCTCGCCGAGCAGAGTGAGTCGGGCCCGGTCATGGGTGGGATCAACTGCGAAGTGGCGGTGCTCTTCGTCGATGTCATCGGCTCGACACGCTTGGCATCCGGCGTCGAGCCTCAGGTATTCGTCGCTGCGCTCAACGACTTTTTCGCCGTTGCCGTCGATGTGGTCGAACACCACCGCGGATGGGTCAACAAGTTCTTGGGCGACGCGATACTGGCAGTGTTCGGTGCGCCGGAGGCGACTTCCGATCCTGCTGGCGACGCCCTTGCGGCAGCCCGGCACCTCGCGACCACATTGGGCAGCGGCTCCGCGCAGCTATCAGCCGGTATCGGCGTCTCTGCGGGTGTGGTCGTTGCAGGTAACGTCGGTGATCCGCGCCGCTACGAGTACACCGTCATGGGTGATCCGGTCAACGAGGCGGCCAGACTGAGTGAAGTCGCCAAGGAGGCAGGCGGTATCGCCGCGTCCGGGGCGGCGTTGCAGCGCGCGGGGGAGGCCGAGCGATCACGGTGGTGGACAGCGGAAAGCCGTTGGCTACGTGGGCGTTCGAGCCCGACGCAAATCGCCTACCCGATCACTCCTTATTCGTCATCTGCTGGGCAAGATTGTTGACGAACTGCTCGTTGTTGATCCCGCCGTGCTGCGCCATGTCCGCGTCGTAGTCGTAGGCCAGGGGCTTGCCATCGTTGGGTCGCCACCCCGAATCGGCTGTGCAGGACTGGAAGCCCTCCTCGGGGAAGGCGTACCACCGCCGGGCATTCAGTTCGACGATCTTCGCGGCGTCCTCGTCGGGAACGTCGGCAAGCATCTCCTCGGCACGCGCCCGGCTCTTGGGCCAGAACGAGTCCGAATGCGGATAGTCACACTCCCACGTGATGTTGTCGATCCCGATCTGATGGCGCATCGCCATCCCGACCTCGTCTTCGATGAAGCAGCCAGAGATGTTGCGGTGGAACAACTCCGACGGTGGGACATCCGGATGGATGTTCTGATAGAACTTGTGCTTGCGCCACACGTAGTCGGCGCGCTCGACGAGGTACGGCATCCAGCCGACGCCGCCTTCGGAGAAGGCGACCTTCAGATTCGGGTGCTTGTGGAACACCGGCGAGAACACCAATTCGATCGCGGCCGCCATGGAGGTCGTGCCCATGAGCGTCACCATCACCGCGAACGGTGCCTCCGGCGAGGTGGCCGGCGGCATGCCGCCGGAGCCGAAGTGCATGACGGCGGTCAGGTTGGTCTCCTCTAGCGCCGACCAGACCGGATCCCAGTGTGCGGTGTGGTAACTGGGCAACTTGAGATTCATCGGGTTGTCGGGCAGTCCAACCGCCCGCGCTCCCTTGGCTGCGACGCGCTCGATCTCGGCAACCATGAGGTCGACATCCCACAGTGGCGTGATCGCCATCGGGATGAATCGCGCCGGGTCCGTCGCGCACCATTCGTCGAGCGAGAAATCGTTCCACGCCTGAACGGATAGCAATGCGAGTTCTTTGTCGGTGCCCTCCAGGAACACGGTGCCGCAGAAACGGGGAAACGAGGGGAAGCACAGCATGGCGTGGACACCGTCGACATCCATGTCGACCAGTCGGGCCTTGGGGTCGTAGCAGCCGGGGATCATCTCGGTGTAGCGAACCGGGTCGACGCCGAACTCCTCGGGCGACTTGCCGGCCACAGCGTTCAATCCAATATTGGGATACGACCGGCCCTCGTACACCCATTGCTGAACAGGTGGCGCGCCGTCGCGAGGGAATTCGACGATCCGGGGACCGTCATGCAGGTACTTCTTCGGCAGGCGGTCAGCCCAGACGTGGGGTGGTTCGATGAGATGATCATCAACTGACAGCAGTTTCATCGACGGTTGCAGCGGCATCGCTTGGTCCCCAGCTTCCTACGCCTGTATCGTTCGACTGAACAACTAAACAAGATGTGCGCAATTGACTATACCGCCGGGGGCGGGAGAGAGACAACGCGATGGACCCGAAGGACCGCATTCCGCACGACGACTGGGCGGATCAGGATCTGCTCACCAAGAGCGAGGCTGCCGAACGATTGGCGGCCGAGATCGAGCAGGTCACCGCGACCTTGGCGGCCGGTGGCGGCGACGAGATCATGCAGCACCGACTGGTCGCGCTCAGGGAGTCCCACGCGCGGATGATTGCGCCGGACTAGCTGCGGGGTAGCCCCAATACCCGCTGGGCGACGATATTGCGCTGAATCTGAGCCGTACCGCCGTAGATGCCGGCAGCCCGAGACCACACGTACAAGTCCCATTCCAGGCCCTCGCACAGTAGCGGTGCCGCCGCACGCAGATCCATCATCGTATGGCCGAAGGTCTGATCGGCCCGAGCCATCAGCAGCTTGTCCACCGAACCCTCGGCGCCGGGCAGCGCGCCGTTGACGCGTTCGGTCAGCGACCGCGCAACCTTGACCTGGAGCGCGCGTAATTCGGTGTAGGCCTCACCGAGCTTGGCGCGCGCGACGGTGGTATCCGGCACCCGTCCGGCGCGCACGTCGTCCTCGAGCGCTCGAAGCTGAACGGCAAGGCGACTGATCCAGTTGATGTCGCTGGGCCCGCGTTCGTATGCCAGGAGTTGGTTCGCGATCGACCAGCCCTGCCCGCGTTCGCCGAGGAGGTTTTCGGCCGGAACGTCGACGTCGGTGAAGGTGACCTCGGCGAACTCGCGGTTGCGCGCCGCGTTGACGATCGGTGCGACGTCGATGCCGTCGGTCGACATGGGCACAAGCAGGACCGAGATTCCCGCGTGTTTGGCCGCATCGGGCTCGGTACGGCACAACAGAAAGCACCAGTCCGCGACTGCGGCGAAACTCGTCCAGATCTTGCGCCCGTTGACGCGGAACGTCGGCCGACCGTCGACCTCGATCAACTCGGCCTTGGTTCGGAGGCTGGCCAGATCCGAACCCGCCTCAGGCTCGCTGAATCCCTGACACCATCGGACGGCTCCGGACAACAGGCCCGGTAGCAACTCGGTGCGTTGCTGACCGGATCCGAAGAGCCGCAACGCGTTCGACAAATGCCCCACGCCTTCGATCGGGGGTGCACCGGCGCGACCGAGTTCGTCGTTCAGGATCGCCTCATACATCGGAGACAGGCCGTGGCCGCCATACTCGACGGGGAAGGACAGCCCGATGTAACCCGCCTCGTACAGCGTGTGGTGCCAGGCGTTGGCCGCGTCGGCACGCGCGCCGGGGTCGTCAGGCACTCGAGCCTCGGCGGCGTGCGCGGCCAGCCACGTGCGTAACCGGGCCCGGAATTCTGCTTCCTCAGGGGTATCGGTGAAGTCCATGGTCCTCCGCGGGCTAACCCAGGTCTCGGTCGGCGAGGCGCAGCTGCGCGATCGCCTGATATTGGTCGCTTTCATCACCGAACAGTCGGCGGTTCACCAAAGTTCGGCGCAGCCGCAGATGGGCCAGGTGCTCCCAGGTGATCGAGATCCCGCCGAGCACCTGCATCGCGGTTTCGACGACGTCTCGCCCGGCAGCCGAAGAGTAGGCCTTGGCAGTGCGGGCGGCCAGCATGGCCTCCTCGGCCGGTACGTGATCGACCGCCCAGGCGGCATGCCACAGGCAGCTTCTGGCTCCTTCGAGTCGGGCGAAGGAGTCGGCGAGGAGGTGCTGAATCGCTTGGAAAGAGCCGATTTTCACGCCGAACTGGACGCGCTCACCCGCATAGCGCACGGCGTCGTCGAGAGCGCCTGCCATCACGCCGACCAGGTCCGCGGCAATGACGGTCAGAGCGAGCGCGTTGGCTTTCGTCCACCGCTGGGCATCGATCGGTCGGCCAGCCGCCGTCGCCGAGTCGAGGTCGAACATGGTCACCGGGCTCAACGCCCGGGTCAGGTCGAGCCCGCTCGCCTCGACCACCTCGATCGGCGCATACATCAACCGCCGGTGTCCGTCGTCCTCGACCGCTGTCAGGACGTGCGTGGCCCCGGCGGCGTCGAATGCGATGCCGCCCGAAGGTTCGTCGGCGAAGCCGGCCAAATCTGGGCTCAGCAGCGGCGCCAGGCGCAGCGTGCCGTCGGAGACCAGTTCGATCTCTTTGTCCGCTCCGGCGGCGTGCAATAGTTCCGTCGCCAATGCGGCCTGGCCGAGCACCGGGACCGCACACAGGCGGCGGGCGAATTCCTCGACCACGACCGCTGTTTCGACGCCGCTGGCATCCAGTCCCCACTCCTGTGGTGCCCGGAGTGCAGGCACGCCTAGGGCGACCACTTCGCGCCATTCGTTCTCGAGCTGTTCGCCAGTGGAAATTCCGTCGGGATCGACGGTCGCCAGCCGGTCGGCGAGGCGCGCCGTCGTGTCACGTAGCAACGCCTGTTCGTCGGTGAGACCGATGTACATCCGGATGCTCCTAATCGCGATCCGCTGATACCCGCATCCGGAACCCTTCCTGGCGCTGGCGGTGGCGGTCTGCCATCATACTGAATGATAGAACGCAAAGTGTTCAACTGTTACATGCGGGAGGTTCCCCCTTGGCACGGCTCGATGACCGAAAAGCATTGGTGACCGGCGGCGCTCAAGGGCTGGGCCGGGCGATATCGCGGCGGCTGGCGGCCGAGGGTGCCCACGTCACCATCGTCGACCTCAACGACGACAAAGCGGCCGAGTGCATCGAATTGATCGAGCGAGACGGCGGCACCGCTGCGTTCGTCAAAGCCAACGTGGCCAAACGCGACGAGATTTCCACCGCGGTAGAGGCCGCGGCGGCGAGCGGTGCGCTGCACGTCCTGGTCAACGCCGCACAGTACTTCGCGATGCCGAAGGCTCTGGAGCTGGTCACCGACAAGGACTGGGAACTCTCCGAGGCCACCGGGCCCAAGGCGACGTTCCGGTTCATGCAAATCGCACACCCGTTCCTCAAAGCAGCAGGCAAAGCGTCGGTGATCAACTTCGTGTCCGGTTCGGCGTTGGCCGGCATCGCCTATACCGCGCCGTACTCGGCGGCCAAGGGGGCGATCGGCGCACTCACCAAGGTGGCCGCCAACGAGTGGGCCCAGGACGGGATCCGGGTCAACGCGGTGTGTCCGTTCGCGCTCACCGACGTCCAGCGCGACATGATCGGCACCGACTGGGACAACTACACCCGGACCGCCGACGCGTCGCCGATGAAACGGGGTGCTGACCCCGACACCGAGATCGCGCCGGCGGTGGCATTTCTGGCCAGTGACGACGCCGCCTTCGTGACCGGCACGGTGTTGCACATCGACGGTGGGATGACGGAGCTGTCGACGGTCGACTACTCCAAGTCGCCGGGTGTGTTCGGTTCGTGACAGAACAACTTGACGACCTTGTCCGCGACTGGGTGACCGCCAACGTCGGCGAGGTGGTGAGCTTCGAGCGGCAGCATCGCTGGCGGCCGGCATGGTTCGTCATCGCACACTGTGACGGGCGGCCAGTCCGGCTCTACGTGCGGGGAAACCGCGATGGCTTCGGCACGATGGATGTCGGTCGCGAGGCGTCGGTCCTGCGGGTGATGGAGGCGCATTCGATCCCGGTGCCGCACGTTCATGCCGAGATCGGCGGCGGCGCGGCGGTCGTGATGGACTGGCTGACCGGTGAACCGAATCTCGGCACCGCGGCCGACGCCGCCGAGGTCGACGCGGTGATGGACAGCTATATCGAGGCTCTCGTGGCTGTGCACCGAATAACGCCCGAGGCATTCGGTGACCTGGGGATGGCCGTCCCGGCTACGCCGGAAGCCATCGCGCTGGACTTCTTCGAGTCATTCGTCACCCGCTACCGTGAGTTCAAGCAGCGCCCGGAACCGTAGCTGGAGTTCGGGATCGGTTGGTTGCGACGCAATATTCCCGCCCGCCGGAGTCAACCCGCGTTCGTGCTGGGCGACTCCGGCCAGTTCATGTTCTCCGATCGGCGCATCACCGGACTTCTCGATGTGGAGCTGGCGCACATCGGCGACGTCGCGCACGACCTTGCCGGTCTTCGCTTACGAAACGCGACGGAGCCGATGGGGGATCTGACTCGGGTGTTTGCCTGCTACGAGCAGGTCTCCGGGGAGCCCCTGGACAGAACTGCGATCGAATTCCACACCGCGAAGTTCGCACTGTGCACCCCGCTCGGCCTGGTGATCGCACTGCACCTGGACCTGGCGCTGCCGGAGATCCTGCAATATGTCGAGTGGTTTCACCAGTTGTCCCTGCACGCCATCGAATCCATCGCTCGGCTGGCTGATGTCCAGTTGGACGCGGTGTCGTTGCCTGAGCCCGCCAGGCATGAATACACCGGGCTGGTGGACGGATTGCCTGCCATGATCGAGGGGCTCGACGCTGCGGCCGGCATCGCTGAATACCGTCGGGACACGGTGGCTTCCGTGGCCAAGTTCGCCGCTCGCGTCAACGAGTACGAGCCGGCGATCATCTCGGCCGACCTCGATGACATCGCGACGCTGATCGGGCAGCGACCCGTCGATCGGCTGACCGGCGATGCCCTGCTCGAAGACTTCATCCGCGACGCCGGCCCAGATCACGACGCGGCTCTGATCCGGTTGCTACACCGCCGATGCATGCGCCAGATGCTGTTGCTCGAACCGGTACTGAGCGCCCCGGGCGGAATCGGGCACCTCGCCGCGCTGACGTGACGGTCACGCACCTCGCGGTGCGGTGAATGCGACGGTCGCTTCTCCAGGGGTGGTAGAAGTACCGTTCTGGTCAATGACGTCGACCTTCAGGTGGACCAGCGTAACTCGTCCCTGCGGCTCGTCAACCAGCTCCTTGCCGACAATTTCGGCGACCGCCCGCAGTTCGTCGCCCTTCTGGTTCATCCCCTTGTATTTGGCTCTGAGCGAACGGATTTCGCCGTCGTCCCCGATCCAGCCGCGGAGCATGTTGGTCAGATACGCCAGCCTGAGGTTCCCCATACCGAAGGCACCGCCTGCGTTGCCCGCCGCCCGCCCGGCTTCGTCGTCCATATGGATCGGGATGAACTCGTCGTTCACCGCGGCATAGCGGTTCCACTCCGCGAACCCTGTTGTCCGGACGAATTCCGGCAGCTGATCGCCTACGTTGATCGCATCGAAATCCAGTGTCACAGCGCTATCCCCAGCACCTTGGTGTCCAGGTACTCCGCGATTCCGGCTCGCGCCCCCTCACGGCCCAACCCACTCTCCTTGATGCCGCCGAACGGAACAGCGGCCGACGTGGGGTTGATGTCGTTGATGCCGATCATCCCGAACTCCAATGCCTCGGCGACCCGGATCGCCCGACCGATATCGCGGGTATAGATATAGCCGGCCAACCCGTAACTCGTAGAGTTCGCCAACTCGATCGCCTCCGCCTCGTCATCGAAGACGAGCACCGGTGCGATCGGCCCGAAGGTTTCCTCTGAGCAGATCAGCATGCCAGGAGTTACGTCCGCCAGGATCGTCGGTGCGTAAAAGCAGCCCTGGTCGAAATCGGGTCCGGTCAGCCGCGACCCGCCCAGTACAACGCTCGCACCCTTGCTGACTGCGTCGGCAACCTGGCGTTCCATTTTCGTGATGGCGACGTCATCGATCAGCGGGCCCACAGTCGTGCCCTTCTGCAGTCCGTCGCCGGGCACCAGCTTCTCCACACGCGCACGCAAGGTCGCCAGGAAGGGCTCGACGATCGAGCGATGCACGATGAACCGGTTGGGGCAGATGCACGCCTGACCGGTGTTGAGGAACTTCACCAACGCCGCACCCTTGGCAGCGTGCTCCGGATCGGCGTCGGCGAAGACCAGAAATGGTGCATGCCCGCCAAGTTCCATCGAAACGCGCTTCATCGTGGCGCCGGCCCGCGACGCGATCATCTTGCCGACCTCTGTCGACCCGGTGAAGCTGATCTTCCGCACGCCCGCGTCGGCGAGAATCTCGTCGGCGACCGGTTCGGGATCTGCACACGTGACGAGGTTGACCACACCCGCCGGGACACCCGCGTCGGCAAACACCCGAAATGTCTCTATCGCACACAATGGCGTCTGCTCGGCGGGCTTGAGCACCGACGTGCAACCCGCTGCCAGAGCAGGCGCGACTTTACGGGTGATCATCGAAATCGGATAATTCCACGGAGTGATCGCCGCGCACACGCCGACCGGCTGCTGCAGAACCAGAAAGCGCTGATCGGCGCGTGCGGACGGAATCACCTCCCCGTAAACGCGTTTGGCCTCTTCAGCGAACCACAACAGGAAGTCGGCAGCGTAGCCGACTTCGGTGCGGGCCATGCGCAACGGCTTGCCTTGTTCGCGGGTCATCAGCGTGGCCAGCTCGTCGTGGCGCTCGAGCATGATGCGATGTGCCGCCATCAGAACGTCGGCTCGCTCGTACGCGGTGCGCGCGCGCCATTCTGGTAACGCGGCCGTTGCTGCGTCGATGGCCGCCCGAGCATCCTGGCTGCCGCCGTCGGGAACAGTGCCGAGCACGGCACCGGTGGTGGGATTGGTGCTCTCGAACACCTTGCCCGACAAGGCCGATCGCCACTCGCCTCCGATGTACACGGTTGCCTCCTCTTGTCAGTACCGGATCAGGGTGTCGATGCGACTGCGAACTACCTCGTCATTTTGATTGCGCAGTTCGCGCTCGAGGTTGACGTACATCATCAGGCCCAATCTGCCCTCGCGTTCGGTCACACTCTGAATCCGCCACCGACCGGTTATCACATCACCGGGGCGCATCGGCTGACCGAAGGTGAATTCGACACCCCCGTTGAGCACCCGCTGGCCCGGGTCGCCCGGCTGCGGTAGGACGTACGCGGTGGCTCCCGCGTCGAGCGGTTCGATCGGCCACGCGAACGGGTTGAAATCGTCGGGAGCGATGATGCCGCCCCACCGCGTGGTGCGCGCGTAGTCCTCATCCCAGTACAACCGGGGCGGGCGCTGCGGCCAATACGTGGCGATCGCCCAACGCCGAATGTCAGACCGGTCGATAGGAAATGATGGCGCGCCCTGAGCGTGCCAGACACCGATGACGGCAGCGAGCCGTTCGGTGATGAGGGTGTCGGTCACCGACGGCCTCCGTTGCGCGGGACGTCTTTGAAGGGCACTCCGCGGTCGGCGGCGTACTCGCGGGGAAATCCGAGCACTCGCTCGGCAATGATGTTGCGGGCGATCTCGGTGGTGCCACCACCGAGGCAAACAGCCTGCCGCGAAAGGTATTTCTGGCCGACGGCCATGGTTGTCGGATCGTCACCCACCACCGCAGCGGAGCCAGTCAACGCCAAAGCGGCATCGAGCACCAAATTCTCGCACAATCCGTAGAACAGGCGGCTTATCGAGCCCGAGGCGGGAGGCATGGCGCCGGACGACACCCCACGGAACACATGCTCTCCCAACGCTTTCTCCACCACACGGTGCGTGAGCGCTCGCCCTGCCATCCGGCGGGCCCAGCGATCACCGGCCTGGCCGGTGATGTTCACCAGAGCGACAAGGTCGATCGCACCGCCCTTGCCGCTCTCGAGCGCTGCACAATTCGCGTACTCCGAGCCTTTCGCGACCGCGCGTCGTTCGTGGAACAGCTGGCGTGACGCGACGGCCCAGCCGCCGTCGACGTCACCGACGACGTGCTCGTCGGAAAGTTCGACGTTGTCGAAGAATTCCTCGCAGAACTCCGTGGACCCGTTGACCTGGCGTATTCGGCGCATCGTCAGTCCCGGAGCCTGCAGGGGAACGAGGAACATGGTGAGTCCTTCGTGTTTGGGCACATCCCAGTTGGTCCGTGCCAGGCACAAGCCGAAGTCGGCGGCGAAGGCGCTGCTACTCCATATCTTGGCGCCGTTGAGGATCCAGCGACCGTCTCGCCGTTCGGCACGTGTGGTCACGCCTGCAAGATCGGAACCTCCGCCCGGCTCCGAAAGCAGCTGGCACAGCACCTCGTCGCCGCGGAGTGCGGCGGCGATGTGTTGGCGCTTTTGTTCCTCGCTGCCCATGTCCAGCAGCGTCGCGGCGCAGATGGTCAAACTCGGGATGTTGAGTACGACCGGCATCTCGTACGGTTCCGCTTCCTCGTTGAACGCGGATTGGTAGGCGAAATCGAGCCCCAGCCCGCCACATTCGGTAGGAAAGCAGATGCCGGCGAAACCACCGTCGTAAAGGCGGCGTTGCAACTCGCGTGCGCGCTGCCACGTCTCGTCGCTGTCGCGATCAGTGTGCGGTGTGTCGCCACCCAGATGCGGCATGTTGGCAGCGAGCCAACCGGCTGCGCGCGCGCGAAACTGGTCGACAGTCTCAGTCATCGGCTGACCTCCGTCTGCTCGACGTACCGGTACACGTTCTCCTGATGCTCCTCGGTGGTGCCGAAGAGCGCGCGGTTCACTTCGATCCGGCGCAGATAGACGTGCAGATCGTGTTCCCACGTGACGCCTATCCCGCCGTGCAGTTGGACGCACTCCTGGGCGATCGCGATCGAGTACTCACCGATGTAGGCCTTGGCGGCACTCACGGCCAGTCCCGCGGTCTCGGGCTCGGTGGTGAACGCGCGGCGCGCCGCTGCGAGGATCGCGCGGCAGGCCTCCAATTGTGTCTTCATGTCGGCGAACCGGTGTTTGAGAGCCTGGTAGGAGGACAGCGGCCGCCCGAAGCTGGTGCGCTCCTGGGCCCAGAGCACTGTCATGTCGAAGATGGCGTCCAACGCTCCGACCGTCTCTGCGCACTGCAACAACGCAGCGATATATGTCTGCCGTGCGATGGCCACCGGAGGCGCGGCGACGCTGCCGACGATCTCGGCCGATCCGACCTCCACGCCGTCGAAATACACTGTCGCGTAGTCACGTACGAGGTCAACCGTCGGCGACGGCAGCACGGACACGCCGCGGGCTCCGGCCGGCACCAGGAACTGTGCAACGCCACCGGAGCAGAGCGCGGACACCAGTAGAACGTCGCAGTGCGTGCCCCCCTCGACCCGGTCCTTCACACCGTTGATGCGGTACCCCTGCGCCGTCGGGGTGGCGGCCGTTGCCGGGATACTCCCGAACGGCTGCCCCGGTTCGTCGACGGCCCACGCCGCGACGACGGAACCATCGAGCAGCCCGTCGATGATTGTTTGGTGGGCGCCGTCGGCTCCCGCGAGCGCAGAAGCGACGACGCTCACCGGGATCAGCGGTCCGGGCGCGACAGTGCGCCCCAGCTGCTCGAGCAAGCTCATCAGGTCATTGATCCCACAGCCAGTGATGGACCCACCGCCGAGGGACTCCGGAATCAGCAGCGCGGTCCAGCCGAGTTCGGCGGCTCGCTTCCACCACTGACGGTCGAACGACTGACCCGAGGCGTGCAACTCCCGTACCCGCGCCAGCGGCATATCTCTGTCCAGGAACGCGCGCGTCGTCCGGATGAGAAGGTCGAGTTCGGGTGACGACTCGGCGGTGGTGGACGGCAAGTTCCCTCCGGAGGGCCGACAGGGGAATTCTGGACAGCTACACAATATATGTCCTAGTGTTCGCCCAACTCGAGTGATGCTCGAATCGAGCGGCAGGAGGGGAACCGTTGACCATCTCGGCGCAAGACGCCTTCGAGATCGACCAGTTGATCTGCCGCTACAACTTCGCCTTTGACGGGCGGGATTCCGAGGCGTTCGCCGACTGTTTCGTCCCCGACGGCCGTTTCCTGCTGGCCGGGGAAGAGCAGGCGCGCGGTCGCGACGCCCTACGGGCGTACGTCGTCGACCTGGCTGTTCCCGGACAGCTTCGACACGTCGTCACCTCGGTCTTGGCCGAGGAAAGCGGTGCCGGAGCAACCAGCCGGTCCTATTGCACGGTGTTCTCCTCGAACCCCGGCAGCGGAGTCCAGGTGATCGCGCAGGGCGTTTACCGCGACGAACTCACCAAGGATGCCGGTGTATGGCGATTCACCTCGCGCGATTTCGCGCCCGACCCCTAAAGGGACGACAGATGATTCAGATCGGCAGACAATGGCACGTCAACCATATCGTCGACGATTATCGTGTCGCCGCGCAGTGGTACCGCGATGTGTTCGGCGCGGTCGACGTGTTCACCGACGAGTGGCTGGATGCCGAGAAGCGCTGGGCCTCGATGGTTACCATCGGGGACCTGGCGGTCGATGTCATGGAACCGACTGCCGAGGCGGCGCAGTTGCCTCTCGGGAAGTTCCTGAGCCGCTTCGGTTCGCATTTCCATGCGGCCGCCTACTTCGCCGATTCCGGGCCCACGGAGATATTCGACGCCCTTGCGGCGCACGGGGTGCGTTGCTTTGGCCTCGGGGGCGCGGGGCGAGAGTCGATGGTGGGCAAGCCGATGAGCCCGGTCTTCACCCACCCCAGAGACACGGCGGGTCAGCTCGAGTTCATGCCATTTACCGAAGTGAAGCCGGGCCCGTTGGGCGTGCCGGGGGCCTGGGAGGATCCCCGTTTCGTCGAAGGGTGGTCGAATGCCCCCTGGCGTGACCATCCACTGACCATCGAGGGCTGGCGAGTCGGCGTTGTCGTGAACGATATCGACCGGGCCAGTGGCGTCTACCTCGCACTCGGCGCGGCGGTGCTTGGCGACGAGAAGAGCGGGGCGGCGATCCGTCGCCGGTTGAAGCTGGGCACCAACACGACAGTCGAACTCATCGTGCCCGCTTCGGAAGACACTGTCGCGGGCCGTGATCTTTCGGCTAACGGCGAGATCATGCATTCGTGCGTTTTCGAGTGCCGCGACCTGTCGTCGGTCGAGTCGCACCTGTCCACGAACGGAGTCAAGCTCGCCGAGCGCGAGGGCGGACGCCTGATCGCCGATCCCGAGACGTGTCACGGCGCGGTGTTCGAGTTCGTCGAGTATGACGCTTCTACGGGCAGCAAACCGTGACGGATTCCGTTGTTGCGCAGCTGCGACCGCTGTGTCACGTCACCTATCAACTCGCCGAGCCCATCACCGTGTCTGCGGGCCCGACAGGAAGTCGCACGATCGGTGAGATCACCGAGGCGCGGTGGGAAGGGGAGCGGCTGCGGGCTTCGTTGAAAGGTCGTGCCGCGGCCGACTGGGCGTACGTCGAACCGTCGGGGCGGGTGCTCGTCGACGCGCGGGTCACGCTCGAAACCGACGATGGCGCAATCATATACGTGAGCTACACCGGTCGGATGGACGTGAACACGGCGGCCGTGTACTCGGCGATTTTCTTCGAGACGGGCGATGAGCGTTATGAGTGGCTGACGCGAATCCTCGGCGTGGCCAAGGGCGCGTTCTTCGGAGAATCGTTGCAGTATGAGGTTTTCGAGGTCGTCTGATCAGCGCAGCGTCATTTCGACGCTGGTGTATCCGCGTACGGTCGCGGTCAATACGCGCTCGTGTGCCCCGATGGTGTAGTTGGGGAACTTCTTCGCCACATACTCGAAGACCAGCTGGGCCTCGCGCCGGGCCAGCCACTGGCCCAGGCAGATGTGGATGCCCCAGCCGAAGTACACGTCGGTACCGCGCGGCCGGCCGAGGATGAACCGGTCGGGTTCGTCGTACCGGCGCTCGTCGCGATTGGCGCTGCCGAGGAGCAACAGCACCCAGTCGCCGGCGTCCATCGTCACGCCGTGCAGTTCGACCGGTCGGGTCAGTGTGCGCGCCACCCAGTGGCTGGGGGTGTCGTAGCGCAACGCCTCGTTGACGGCGGCCGGAATCAAGCTGTGATCGTTGACGATTCGCTGCCACTGGTCGGGATGGTCGTGCATGGCGACCAGACCGTTCGAAATCAGCTTCTGCGTGGTTTCCGATCCCGCCGCCGATAGCAGGTTGCAGAACATCAGCACCTCGTGGGCCGTCAGCGCGCGGTCGCGGCCGACCTCCGGATCGTGGAATGTCGCCTGCAGCACGATGCTGATGAGGTCGTCGCCGGGATGGGAGCGCCGCGCCTCGATGAGGTCCCCGATGTAGGCGCTGATCTTGCGGTTCGCCTCGATGGCGCTCGGGGGCATCGCCACCTCGCCCTCGTGTCTGGTGAGGAAGGCCTCCCACCAGACGCGCAACTGCTCACGGTCGGCGTGGGGAACGCCGAGCAGGTCTCCGATGACATCGGTGGGTACGGAAAAGGCGAACGCTTCCATGGCATCGACTGTGGTACCGGGTTCCAGACGGTCGAGATGGTGGTCCACGACCGCCCGAAGGGCGTTCTCCATCGCGGCGACTGCCTTGGGCGTGAAGAAGCCCTTGAGCACACCCCGAATGCGGTCGTGCCGGGGCGGATCCATCGAGATCACCGAATACTTACGACCGTCATTGTCGGGATTCTCCGGAGCGGGGCCCAACTTGGAGGAGTAGGTCTCCCAATCGCGCAGCGCCCCTGCGACGTCATCGAACCGGGAAAGCACCCACCATCGGTCTTCGGGATCGCGGTACACCGGCGCCTCGTCACGCAGCCGCCGGTACACCGGGTACGGGTCGTCGAAGATCGCCTTGGAGAAAGGCGAGTACATCAACTCGCTGGTGGCGGGCATTAAAGCACTTTATCACTCGATGGAACAACTGAACGAACTGTGCTCAACTGATCAACTCTCCGACGACGCGACGCGTTCGATCAGTTCGATGAAATTGCCATCCGGGTCGGTCAGCATCATTCCGCGGTTCCCGCTGCCGAACGTCACGGTGTGGTCCGCGAGGAGCTTGCCGCCGTGCGCGACGATCGCCTCGGCAAGCGCGTCGATCTCCGTGACGCGGAATGAAAGATGGGTGAAGCCGGGCGTATTCATCCGCCGAGGGGGCGCTTCACTTCTCCTTGGTGTGTCATAACCCAGGAGCTCGATGCGAAACCCGTCGCGCTCGAGGTAGATCAGGTCCAGCGACAGCGGATCAACATCGAGCAGCCGCGCACTGGCGGCATCGTCCACATGCATCTCGCCGATCTTGGTGAATCCCAGCGCGGTGCAGTAGAAGGCGGTTGACCTCGC
This sequence comes from Actinomycetes bacterium, assembly GCA_023416315.1. Lineage (GTDB taxonomy): Bacteria > Actinomycetota > Actinomycetes > Mycobacteriales > Mycobacteriaceae > Mycobacterium. The sequence goes on along the minus strand of JAEZIA010000028.1, from coordinate 1,276 downwards.
GATATCGCGAACACATACGCCGATGTGAGTCAGCCGGTGATTCACCGGGCGAGCTCATCGAGAAGATAATTGTGCTCGCCCAGCAGCGGTGGGCGCGTTGGCCGGCGGGGCTCGGACGCGCTGAACACATACGGCGGACCTGGATAGATGAACGTGCGATCGAGCTCGGGATGCGGAACCGGAACATGTAGGCCCCGTGCCACCGTGTGCTCGTCGTCGAACGCCTCGTGGGGCGGAAGTATCGCACCGGCGGCAAACCCGCGACGCTGGCTGTCGAGGAAGAATTCCTTGGCGGGCAGCCGTGATGCGATCAGCGTGACGGCGTCTCTGGCCGCGGACAGAATCGCGGTGGTCTCGTCATCCTCACCGATGAGCGACATATCGACGGGGGTGTCGCGACTGCCGGCGAGTTCGAGGAAGACCGCTTCGGGCAGTTCGTCGATCAGACCGAGATCCTGGAGCCACTGGGTCAGCCCGCGGAAATCCTCCGGCTTGCGCGGCAACACCCCGGTGGTCGCGTACTGCCCGTCGGCGCAACGCACCTGAACGGGCGAACTCGGTGTCGGGTAGGCGTGGCGGCCGGTCTGGCGCAGGCAGACCGCGTGGTTGACCAGCCAGTGGTAGGTCGTCTGTTCGCACGTGACGTTGCACGCGGCGGTCACGTTGATGTCGACGAGTTGGCCGATCCCCGCGTGGTCGCGGTGAGCCAAGGCGATCAGTGCACCGATGGCTGCGTACATGCCGGCGATGTTGGCGGACTGCTCGCCTGCGCCGCGCATCGGTGGGATGGAATGGTCGTCGTAACCGCAGTTCCACACGGGGCCCGAGCCTGCCAGGATGGTCAGGTCGGTGACCGGTTGATCGGCGCGGGCGCTGCCGATCCCGAACGGCGTGACCGATACCCAGATCAGCCGCGGCTGCCTGGCGGCGGCATCCTGGTAGGAGATAGCTCCCTGGGCCAATTGGTCGCCAGCGGCGACGACGATGTCGGCGCTGTCGATCAGTCTGCGCAATGCATCGATCCCCGGGGTTGATTCCAGATCGATTGTGACACTGCGTTTCCCGATGTTGCCCGCCCACCAGCGCAGGCTGCGATCGGTCCCGGCCTCGTCGTCGACGAAGGGCGGCCGTAGACGCTGTGGCGAGCCCCCCGGCGGCTCGACCACAATGACGTCGGCGCCGAGTTCGGCCAGCACTCGGCCGCCGATCGCGGTGAACTGACCACCGATCTCGACCACCCGCAGATCGGCAAGCGCGTTCAGATCACACCTCGCTG
>JAEZIA010000486.1 GCA_023416315.1 Actinomycetes bacterium | reverse complement strand
GCCGTCGATGACCACCAGCCGCAGATCGTCGCCGGGCGCCCGCTGCTCGATCAGCACCTCGGGGTGCTGTTCGCGCGCCCGGGCCAGCGCGGCGTCCAGCGCGTCCGGCCCGGCCACGCCGACGGTGATGCCCTTGCCCTGCTCGCCGCGGGTCGGTTTGACCACGACGTCGCCGACCTCGGCGAGGAACTCGTGGTCCTCCTTGTCGTAGGACGCCAGGCGGCCCTTGGGCACTGCGATCCCCGCCTCGGCCACGAGGCGACGGGTCAGGCGCTTGTCGTCACAGCGCGCCATGGCCACCGCAGAGGTGTACTCGGACAACGATTCCCGTGTCAGAACGCTGCGGCCGCCGTGCGAGAGCCGCATCTCGCCGGCCTCGGCGTCGAGCACCTCCACCCAGATACCGCGCCGCATGGCCTCGTCGGCGATGATCCGCGCGTACGGGTTGAGGTCGTCGACGGTTTCGCGCGCGGGGGTGAACAGCGGCTCGTTGATCGCGTTTTTGCGCTTGACGGCCAGCACCGGCACGCGCTGGAAGCCGAGCTTCTCGTAGAGCGCGATCGCGGCCTCGTTGTCGTAGGCCACCGACAAGTCCAGGTATGCGCGGTCGCGCTCACGGAAGATCGCGGCCAGCGTGCGGGTGAGTGCGGCGCCGATGCCGGGCAGACTGGCGGTCGGGTCGACGGCCAGTGACCACAAGCTCGAGCCGTCCTCGGGATCGTTGAACAACCGTTTGTGGTCGACGCCGGTGACCGTGCCGACCACCGAGCCGTCGTCGTCGCGGATCGCAACCAGATACTCCACCGCATCGCAGTGCAGGTGGTTGTTCCAGATCAGTTCGGTCGGGGCGGGCACCATGCCGCAACGCACGTACACCCGATTCATCTCGTCGGCCTCGGCGTGGTCGCGCAGCGGACGCACGGAAAATCCGACCGGGGCGGGACCCTCGGGGTCGTCGGGGTGCAGCCGCCACCGGTAGGTGTGGCTGGGGTCGATGAACAGCTCCGCCGGTGACTTGGCCACCAGTACATGAGACTCGCGGGCGTAGATGCAGATGTCGCGGCGGCCCTGCTCCTCCTGTTGCAACACGGCGGCCAGCTTGTCGGGATCTTCGAAGGTCTGGCCGAAAATCAGTCGGCCCCAACCTAGTTCGAGCACGGTGTTGTCGGCCATCTCCCGTACCAGGTCCTCGGGGGACGCCTCGTGCAGGCTCATCGTGATGGCCTCGGTGTGCGTGGTCATGCCGCCGGCCCCGTGATTCCGTGCTGCTGAAGCCATAACTCGAGAAGTCCGATCTGCCATAGTTCGTTGCCGCGCAGCGGGGTCAGCCGCCCGTTCGGGTCGGCCAGCAACCGCTCGACGGCCTCGGGCCGGAACAGCCCGCGTTCCTTGGCCTGCGGCGCATACAGCGCGTCGCGGACCATCGCCAGGTACGGGCCTTCCAGATGGGTGAGGGCGGGCACCGGGAAGTACCCCTTCGGCCGGTCGATCACCTCGGCCGGGATCACTTGCCGCGCGGCCTCTTTCAATACGCCCTTGCCGCCGTGCGCGGTCTTGAGCTCCGGCGGGCAGGTCGCTGCCAGTTCGACGAGTTCGTGGTCGAGGAACGGCACACGGCCTTCCAGGCCCCAGGCCATCGTCATGTTGTCGACGCGTTTGACCGGATCGTCGACCAGCATCACGGTGGTGTCGAGCCGCAGTGCGCGGTCCACCCCGGTCTGCGCACCGGGCTGAGCAAAATGGTCGGCGACAAACGTCAGGCTCGGATCCTCGCGACCGCTGAGCCGTTCGTCGGACAGCAGCGCGGCCACACCCTCGTGGTCTCGGTCGAAGAACGCGTTGCGGTAGCGGGCGACCGAGCCGTCGATGCCGGCGGCGTCGGGTTCGGCCATCGGCGGATACCAGTGGTAGCCGGCGAAGACCTCGTCGGCCCCCTGGCCGGACTGCACCACCTTGACGTACTTGGACACCTCCTGGCTGAGCAGATAGAACGCCACGCAGTCGTGGGAGACCATCGGCTCGCTCATGGCGCCGATCGCGCCTTCCAGGGCGGGCAGCATGCGCGCGGTGTCGATTCGGATCTGGTGGTGATCGGTGCCGAACCGCTCGGCCACGATGTCGGAGTAGACGAACTCGTCGCCCTTGACACCGCCGACCGATTCGAACCCGATGGAGAACGTCGACAGCCCGTGCTGGCCTGCCTCGGCGAGCAGGCCGACGATCAAGCTGGAGTCGACGCCGCCGGAGAGCAGGCAACCGACCGGCACGTCGGCGACCAGTCGACGCTTGACGGCAGTGCGCAGTGCGTCGAGAACCGCGTCCTCCCAGTCGCGTTCGCTCCAGTCCGCGCGCTCCTCGGACCGGCTGAAATCCGGGACCCAGTAGGTGATCTCGCGCCGACTGCCGTCGGGTTCGACGGCCAGCAGCGTGCCGGGAGCGAGCTTGCGGACGCCGCACAGGATCGTGCGCGGCGCGGGGACCACCGAATGGAACGTCAGGTAGTGGTGCAGCGCAATGGGGTCGATGCGGGTGTCGACGTCGCCGCCGGCCAGCAGGGCGGGCAGCGATGACGCGAACCGGATACGACGGGGGTCCTCGCTGATGTACAGCGGTTTGATGCCGAGCCGGTCGCGGCCCAGCAGCACGCGGCCGCTGTCACGCTCGGCGATCGCGAACGCGAACATTCCGTGCAACCGCTCGACGAACCCATCACCCCAGTGGTGGTAGGCCTTGAGCAGCACCTCGGTGTCACTGTGCGAGAAGAACCGGTAGCCATGCCCGGCCAGTTCGTCGCGCAGGGCTTCGTAGTTGTAGATGCAGCCGTTCCAGGCGATCGTCAGACCGAGGTCGGCATCGACCATCGGCTGGGCACCGGCCTGGGACAGGTCGATGATTTTCAGTCGTCGGTGGCCGAGCGCCACCCGGCCCTGCGACCACACACCTGCCGCATCCGGACCCCGCCGCTCCATGGTCTCCGCCATGGCCGCCACCGCGGCCACATCGGGGGCATGGTCGTCGAGACGGATTTCACCCGCCGCTCCACACATCGATCCCGACCTACTTCTGTTCCGCTGACTTTGGGCTTTCCTATTTACCCGCCGCGGCCGAGTCTTAATCGGGCAGAGATGTCGCTCACAACGACCGCGGCCCCCCGGCGGGGGGGGGGGGGGGGGGGGGGGGGGGGG
>JAEZIA010000394.1 GCA_023416315.1 Actinomycetes bacterium | reverse complement strand
ACGTGCCGGTGACCTTCGAGGGCGGGCAGATGCCGATCCACATGCGGCTGCCCAAGCTCAAGGGTTTCCGTAACCGGTTCCGCACCGAGTACGCCGTCGTCAACGTCGGCGACCTGAACAAGGCCTTCCCGCAGGGCGGCACCGTCGGTGTTGACGAGTTGGTGGCCAACGGACTCGTTCGCAAGAACGTGCCCGTCAAGGTGCTCGGCGACGGCAAGCTGACCGTCAAGGTCGACGTCACCGCCCACAAGTTCAGCGGCAGCGCCCGCGAGGCCATCACCGCCGCCGGCGGTTCGGCCACCGAACTGTAAAGCAAGACAACAGAAGAAAGCCCCCGCCACGGCGGGGGCTTTCTTCTGTTGCGGCGCCTAGGTGGCGCGGAGTTCGGCGGTGATCAGCGAGTAACTGCTGTACTGCCATGCCTTTTTGAACTCGTCGAGTGGTATCGGGAAACCCTGCCCGTTCTCCAACGCGCTGTCGTTGATGTAGACGACGCCTTTGGTCATGTCCACACTGAGGACCACGACGGCGTGATCGCTCGTTACACCGCCGGGACGGGGCTGCCGCCGCGTCTCGTTGAAATACTTGCGGGTGTAAGCGTTCCAGATGACGTTGCTGGCGACCGCGACGATCACACCCTGGTTCTGGCTCAGCGCCGCGGTCATCGCGTCGAGCGCAACGTCGCCCTGGCTCTTGAGGTACGTGGTCCAGTCCGCGTTGACGCCGTTCATGTTCAGGAGCTTGACGGCGTCGGCGCTGTTGGTGCCCCAATGCAAGCCGTTCTCTTTGTCGGCGGTCGGCTCGTAGATCGTTTCGCCGGGATACACCCCGCTCGGCGTGGAGGTCGCCTGGTCGAGGATCTGTTGTCCCAGATTGGGGTCCATTGCCCCGCCCCGCAGCTGCCCGATGATGGCGGCCGTCGCCATGATCAGGCAGGTGGGGTAGTCACCTTGGAAGATGAAGTACGGATAGTTCTTTGCGTAGTTGCCGTACTCGACGCTGTCGGGCGCCGGCGGCGTGATGTCGGGATCGATGATCCCGAAGGTGTAGCTGAGATCGTTGGCAAGGTCGGCGAGATTGGCTTGCGCGCCTTCGATTTGATGCACGACGAGCAGGGCGGCGTTCTTTCCGGCGTTCTGCAGTGCGCGGCCGATCTCGTTGGGTGCCGGCAGCGACCACACCAGCTTGGTGGCGGGTGCCGGTAGCGGGGTAGACGACGAGTCAGCCAGTTGGGCGGTGACGAGCCGATAGTTCTGCTTGCCCCACTGATCGACGAAGTCGTCGAAGTCCATCTCTAGCCCCTGGCCATTGGCCTGGGTTGGGTCATTGATCGTGACCACGTTCCGCGTGGTGTCGAGTCCGAGGACGATCAGGGTTTTTTCGCCCGGAGCGGTTCGACCGTCGACGGCACCCGTAATGGCGGCGATCATCACTTTGGTCGGGTCTTGCAGCCCGGCCGCCAGGTCGTTGATCGCGCTGCTGCGTTGATCACCGTAGTAAATGCGGGAGATGACGCGGACGTTCTTGTCCTGCAACAGTTCGTAACTGTCCGTCCACTTCACGAACCAGTTCGCGTCGACGCCGCGATAGATCTTGTAGCCCGGGTAGACCAGGCTCTCGGTGTTGAGTGCGGCAGTGGTGAAGCCCGGCAGATCGGGTGCGGTGCCCGTGAGTTGGCCGTAGGCCATCGCCACGGTGGCGATCGCCGCCGACACATAGTCCTGCATGGGCACGAAGTACTGTTTGTTCTGGGCGGGATTGCCGTACACCCCGGGGTTGGTGATGGTTACTCGGGAGATGCCGAAGACGTTGGCGAGGTCATCGCGGAACAATGCCGCATTCGCTTGTATGCCGGTGATCTGGTTCGCAACGGTCAGGTAGACGTTGTGTCCGAACTCAGCCAGGCCCTGAAGGATTCGATTCGGTGTGGGCGTCGCCAGCGCGGCCGGCTGCGCACTGGCGGTCGTGGTGGTCGAGGTGGCGGCGAGAGTAATAGCGCTTGGCGTGCGGCGCGGTGCCGCCACGCGAGCCGGTGTCGACCGCTCGGCGAGGTCGTCGGCACTCGCGACGACCTTCGTCGACGCCGCACCCCGAGTAGCAGCCTTCGGCGTGTTCCGCACGGTTCGGGCGCTCTTGGCCTTCGCCGCGGTGGTTGAACGTGACGTCGAGGGCCCCGAATCGGCGCCACTAGAAGCGTGGCTCCCCGATGCTGATCCGGTGTCGGCCGACGCGACGGCGGCGCCGGCCACCATCGCTGCGCCGACACCCAATGTCACAGCTCCGGCGTTCAACCACATCCGGGTGTTGTGCGGGCGGCGCGTTCGTGCATCGCCAACCGGATCAACCTGATGTGTGCCCGCAGCCATCGACCAGCCCCCGCTCGGATCGTTTCTATGTGGGGCTCGATGCTAACGGGCGATGATGGCGAATTTGCCGATTTTGGAAGTTTGGTGCGAATGTTTCAGCTCAGCTGTGGAATAACCTCGGCGGCAAGGCGTTCCATCTGCTCACGATCCTCGGCCAAGCTCGCGCCCAGCGGGTGCAGCAACAGGGTCTGCGCGCCGGCGTCGAGCACCTCCCGAAGGCCACGGGTGACGTCAGACGGCGTCCCGGACACCGGCACCGCCTCGACTCCGGGCATCGAACCGTAGATCCGGTGCAGCCCGGCCAGCACCCGTTCCCGTGCCCGCGCGGCGTCGTCGTCGACGATCAGGTACACCCGCTTCCCGATCCGGAAGGTGGCCGGATCCTTGTCCTGTTCGGCCAGTTCGGTACGCACGGTCTGCACGGCCTTTGCGAAATCGGCGGTCGTCGACGATCCCGCGCCCATGAACGCGTCGCCGTGGCGGACCGCGCGAGCAAGCGCCCGAGGGGCGTTGGCGCCGAACCAGATCGGCGGATGCGGTCGCTGCACGGGCTTCGGCGCGATCGGCAGATCGTCGACATCGCGGAACCGGCCGTGGAAGGTCACCCGCGGCTCATCGGACCACGCCGCCTTCATCAGCTCCAGGCCCTCGGTGAAGCTGCTGATGAACGTCGCCGGGTCGACGCCGAATGCCTCGAACTTGCGCCGGCCGCCACCGGGGGCCACCCCGAGGTCCAGTCGACCGTGACTGAGCCGGTCCACCGCGGTGACCGTGGCGGCCAGCTGCAACGGATCGTGCAGCGACGTGATCAGCACCGCGACGCCGAGGCGGAGCGTGGTGGTACCGGCCGCAGCCCACGCCAGCAACTCCATCGGCGCGATCATCGGGGCGGGCCCGATCACCTGCTCCATGGTCCAGCCGCCCTCGAAGCCGAGTTCCTCGGCGCGCAGCAGGTAGCTTCTCAGCCCCTGGTCGTCGAAGCCGTCGACATCGAGCTGCGGTACCGAGATCGAGTACTTCACGACTCCACCGTACGAGCATGCCGCCCGGCCCCGTGCGCAGCGCCGGTAGCCTCGATATATGTTCGCCTTCCTGCCCGCCGTCCCGGGCGCCGACGATCTGCGTGACGCACTGCGCCGCATCGACACCGCCCGCCACCACGGCGTTCCCAACGGCTGCATCCTCGAGCTCGACCTGCAGACGGCGCCACCGGAGTCCAGCAATTTCGATCCGCTGACCTTCCTCACCGGCGGCGGCCGCCCGATGCTGCTGCGCGACGCCGTCCGCGCGATCCACCGCGCTGCCGAGGACCCCCGCGTGGCCGGACTGATTGCGCGCGTACAACTTTCGGCCGCACCCCCGGGCCCCGTGCAGGAACTGCGCGCCGCGATCGCCGCGTTCACCGAAGTCAAGCCGTCGCTGGCGTGGGCCGAAACCTACCCGGGCACGCTGTCCTACTACCTGGCCTCGGCGTTCTCCGAGGTGTGGATGCAGCCGAATGGAACCGTCGGACTGATCGGCTTCGCCACCAACGCCCTGTTTTTGCGGAACGCGCTGGACAAGGCCGGGATCGAAGCGCAGTTCGTCGCCCGCGGTGAGTACAAGTCCGCGGTCAACCTGTTCACCCAGGACCACTACACCGACGCCCACCGCGAAGCCGACTCACGGCTGATCGCCAGCCTGCACAGCCAGGTGTGGCAGGCCATCGCCCAGTCACGCGGCATCGAGGTCGCCGCGATCGACGAGCTGGCCAACCGGGCGCCGCTGCTGCGCGACGACGCGGTTGCCGGCCATCTGGTCGACCGCATCGGCTTCCGCGACGAGGCCTACAGCCGCGTCGCCGAACTGGCTGGCGCTCAATCTATTCCCGGGTCGCTTCGCTCCTGCCCTCCGGAAGGCATCTCACCCGAATCCGGCGACGCCGATGCCGACGACAATGCTCCACCGCGGCTATACCTGTCCCGTTATGCCCAGGCCGGCAAGGGCGGGCCCTCGTTGCCGATGCCGTCGGTCCCCGGCCGCAAGAAGCGCCCCCGGATCGCGGTGGTGACTGTCGCCGGGTCGATCGTCAGCGGCCGCGGCGGTCCGAAGGGGCTGCCGTTCGGCCGGTCCAGCGCCGGCGCGGACACCATCGGTGCGGCGTTGCGTGAGGTCGGGGCCGACGCTGACGTGGACGCCGTCGTGGTGCGGGTGGACAGCCCGGGCGGGTCGGTGACCGGTTCGGAAACGATCTGGCGGGAAGTGTCGCGACTGCGCGCCAAGGGCAAGCCGGTGGTGGCGTCGATGGGCGCGGTAGCCGCATCGGGTGGCTACTACATCGCGATGGCCGCCGACGCGATCGTCGCGAATCCGGGCACGATCACCGGATCGATCGGGGTGCTGACCGGAAAGCTGATCGCCCGCGGTCTCAAGGAGCGGCTCGGGGTGGGCTCGGACAGCGTGCGCACCAACGACAATGCCGATGCCTGGTCGGTCAACGCGCCGTTCACTCCGGAACAGCAGGCGCTGGTCGAAGCCGAGGCCGACCTGTTCTACCGAGACTTCGTGCAGCGGGTGGCGCAGGCGCGCCACATGTCGGTCGAGGCGGTTGAGAAGGTGGCACAGGGGCGGGTGTGGACCGGAGCCGACGCCCTCGAGCGAGGGCTGGTCGACGAACTCGGCGGGCTGCGGACGGCGGTGCGGCGGGCCAAGGTGCTCGCCGGAGTGGACGCCGACACCGAGGCCGAACTGGTCAGCTATCCCAGCTCGTCATTGCGGGACTTCCTGCGGCCCAAGCCTTCGTCCCAACCGGCGGCCGCATCGCTGCCCGAGGCGCTGGCTACTCTGGTGGGCCAGTCGGTCAGAGGGGTGCTGGATCAGGGCGAACAGGACCTAACCGGCAGCAAGCTGCTGTGGCTGGGCTTCAGCCCAGAGTGGCGCTGACGTAGACGATTTCGCCGAGCGCGTCGTACAGCTCCGGGCTGGGCGGCTGCAGGCCGTTGCGCGCGAAGAGATCTGGGGTGGCGATCCCGGTGACGTCCCAGCCGCTATCACGTAGATACTCCATCACGTGACTGCGCGGTCCCGGATAGACCAGCGACGCCATGTCCAGGTCGAGGCCCTGCTGCCGTGCGAACGTGGTCATTGCGCCGGCCTTCTCGGTGTCGAAATTCATGATGCCGGGCACGTATTCGGTGGCCACCGTACTGCCGGGGACGCTCAGCGCGGTGATCGTGTCGAACAACTGGTCCTGGGCCTCCGGCGGCAGGTAGATCAGCAGCCCCTCGGCCACCCACGCGGTGGGCGCGCTGGGGTCGAAGCCGGCCTGGCGCAGCGCGGCGGGCCAGTCCTCGCGCAGGTCGATGCCGACGGTGCGGCGCTGCGCGGTGGGCGCAGCACCGAGGTCCTCGAGTACTCCGGTCTTGAACTCGATTACCTTGGGCTGGTCGATCTCGTACACGACGGTGCCGGACGGCCACGCCAGCCGGTAGGCGCGCGAGTCCAGTCCGGACGCCAGGATCACCGCCTGACGGATACCGGTGGCCGTCGCGGAGATGAAGTAGTCGTCGAAGAACTTGGCGCGCATGGCCATTCCGTCGACACGAGCCTGCAGCTGGTCGGGGTTGCCGAATGCCGGGGTTTCCAGTTCGCCGTCGATCATCTTGACGAAGAAGTCGATGCCGACCGCGCGCACCAGGGGGTCGGCGTACGGGTCGTCGATCAGGTGGCGGGGATCCTTGGTGGCCATCGCCCTTCCGGCTGCCACCAGCGTCGCGGTGGCACCGACACTGGAGGTCAGGTCCCAGGTGTCGTCGTGACTGCGAGCCATCACTGCATCCTAGACGCGGTCAGGTAGCCGGTGGTATCGCTGAACTCCACCAGCGTCTCATCGTCGGGCATGTCGAAGCCGTTGGCGGCGTAGGACTCCCGGGTGGTCTGGACGCTGATCCGCCAGCCGCGCTCGGCGAGGTAGTCGCCCACCGAATTCCGCTCACCGTCGTAGAACAGGGCGGGCAGGTCGATATCGGAACCGATCTGCGCCGAGTACTTCTTGAACCGGTCGCGCCAGCTGTCCGGCAGCGTCGTCCCGGCGGCCATGTATTCGGTCGCGAAGCGACTGTCCGGAGCCGACAGTTCGGTGATGTTGTCCAGCAGGCGGTCCTGGGCTTCCGGCGGCAGGTAGATCAGCAAGCCCTCGGCGATCCATGCAGTAGGCTGGGTGACGTCAAAGCCGCTGTCCCGCAACGCCGTCGGCCAATCGTCCCGGAGGTCGATGGCGATCGTGCGCCGCTGGGTGGTGGGGGAGACACCGAGATCGGCGAGCACCCTGGTCTTGAATTCGATGACTTGAGGCTGATCGAGTTCGTACACCACCGAACCGGTCGGCCAGCTCATCCGGTAGGCGCGGGTGTCGAGCCCGGAAGCCAGGATGACGGCCTGGCGCACGCCGTCGCGCGCCGCATTGGTGAAGAAGTCGTCGAAGAAGCGGGTGCGTACCGCGATCTGTTCGGCCATCCGACGCCGGCTCAACATCGGGTCGTCCTCGATGTTCGCATCGCCGTTGGCTACCCGGATGAGCCAGTCCACGCCGACGGCCTTCACCAACGGCTCGGCGTACGGATCGTGGATCAGCGCGTCGGGCCCTCGTGAGGCCAGTGCGCGCGATGCCGCGACCGAGGTCGCGGTGGCTCCGACGCTGGACGCGAGGTCCCAGGTGTCACCGTCGTAGCGGACAGAATCGGTCTGGCTCATGGTGTTACTTCCGGATCGCGGTGACGGACAACGAATTACTCAGGGGTGCGCTCAGATCTCCGGTGGGGAATTCCCGCCCGTAGTGCGCGAACATCTCGGGTCGCGACCGGCTGCTGACCTGCCAGCCCAGTCCCTCGAGATAATCGACGACGGCGTTGCGCTCGCCGGCGTAGAAGAGGTCGGCCATGTTGAGGTCCAGGCCCATCTCCCGCCAGCGGTCGCTGACCATCCGCGAGCGGTCGGCCAGGCCGGCCCCGCCGTCGGGGTGGTACTCGGTGGACAACCGGCTGCCCGGCGCGGACAGCGCGGTGATGTTGTCGAACAACCGGTCCTGGGCGTCCGGCGGCAGATACACGAGTAGCCCCTCCGCGCTCCATGCGGTGGGCTTGGTGTCATCGAAGCCGTTGGCGCGCAGAGCGGCCGGCCAGTCGTCGCGCAGGTCGACGCTCACGGTGCGCAGTTCGGCGGTGGGGGAGGCGCCGAGGCCGGCCAACGTCTCGGTCTTGAACTCGATGACCTTGGGTTGGTCGATCTCGAAGACCACGGTGCCGGCCGGCCAGTTCAGCCGGTAGGACCGGGAGTCCAAGCCGGAGGCCAGGATGACGGCTTGGGTCACCCCGGCGGCTCCGACGGCCTCGAGGAAGAAGTCGTCGAAGAACCGGGTCCGCACCGCCATCACATCGGTCATCACTCGGGCGTTGCCCTCGCTGTCGACAGTGGCCACATCGATCTCGCCGTCGACCAGCTTGGTGAAGACGTCGATACCGACAGCGCGGACCAGCGGAGCGGCGAACGGGTCGCTGATGAGCCCGTTCTCCTCCCGGCTGGCGACCGCGCGGGCAGCGGCCACCATGGTGGCCGTGGTGCCGACGCTGGTGGCCAGGTCCCAGGAGTCGGCGTCGCTGCGGGTCACCGGGCGCCGCCGTAGACGGCGCTGATGTAGTAGAGCTTGCCCATCGGCTCCTCGCCGTCGAAGGCGTCGCGCTGACCGGCGCGCAACAGTTCGTTGACCGGCGAGGCGGTGACCTGCCAGCCGTGGCCGGCCAGGTATTCGCCGGCCTCGTTGCGCTCGCCGAGGTAGATCAGGTCGCCGAAGTCGAGGTCGAAGCCGTTCTGGCGCCAGTGGTCGGCGATGGCCTCCATCCGCCGCCGGGATTCCTCGGTTTCCTCGGCATCCGACGGCGGGGCGGTGTCGATGGCTACCCGGCTGCCCGGTGCGGACAGGTCGGTGATGGTGTCGAGGAGTTGATCCTGGGCCTGCGGCGGCAGATAGCCCAGCAGACCTTCGGCGCTCCACGCCGTCGGGGCCCCGGCGTCGAACCCGGCGTCGCGCAGTGCGCTGGCCCAGTCGCCGCGCAGATCCATCGCGACGGCGCGGCGGTCGCACGTCGGTGCCGCACCCTGCTCGGCGAGCGTCTCGGTCTTGAACGTGATGACCTCGGGCTGGTCGATCTCGAAGACGACCGTGCCGGCCGGCCAGTCCAGCCGGTAGGCGCGCGAGTCCAATCCGGAGGCCAGGATGACGACCTGGCGAATACCGGAGTCGGCCGCTTCTGTAAAGAACTCGTCGAAGAACTTGGTCCGCACCGCCATGTTGTCGGTCATCCGGGCCACACCCATGGCCGCCTGCTCGTCACCGCTGGGGAGATCGCCGCTGGCCATCTTGATGAAGAAGTCGACGCCGACGGCACGTACCAGGGGTTCGGCGAACGGATCGTCGATCAGCGGGTCTGTCTCCCGGCTGGCCGCTGCGCGGGCGGCGGCGACGAGCGTCGCGGTGGCGCCCACGCTCGATGCCAGGTCCCAGGTGTCGTTGTCGGTGCGCGTCATACTCAAGCCCTTTGCTGCTGCAATTGATAGTTAGTTCGTATAACCACTATCGACGGTACGTGATTCCCGCTGGAGGTCCGCTGTGAGTACGCAGCGACGACCCTCGGGGGATCCGCGGATTCCCGCCCTGCCTGGGCCAACTGTTACTCTCGTAGACTGATTTGAGCGCGCGATGCCGCAGGCGGAAAACCTGCTGGCGATCGACGCAAGGCAGGATTACCCGAACGCTGGCCAGACCAGCCCCATTGGCACGCTGAGACTCACGTCCGGCTGCCCAGGAGGAAGAGTGCTCTCGGCTTTCATCTCTTCGCTCAGGACGGCAGACCTGAGGCGAAAGATCCTGTTCACGCTGGGCGTGGTGATTCTGTATCGGGTCGGCGCATCGCTGCCGTCCCCCGGGGTCAACTACAAGAACGTCCACCAGTGCATCGAGCAGGTGAGCGGTGGCGCCGGTGCGCAGATCTATTCGCTGATCAACCTGTTCTCCGGCGGCGCGCTGCTGCAGCTGACGGTGTTCGCGGTGGGCGTCATGCCCTACATCACCGCGAGCATCATCGTGCAGCTGCTCACGGTGGTGATCCCGCGCTTCGAACAGCTGCGTAAAGAAGGTCAGGCCGGCCAGGCCAAGATGACCCAGTACACGCGCTACCTGGCGATCGCGCTGGCGATCTTGCAGGCCACCAGCATCGTGGCGCTGGCCGCCAACGGCGGCCTGCTGCAGGGCTGCACGCTGGACATCATCAACGACCAGAGCATCTTTGCCCTGGTGATCATCGTGCTGGTGATGACCGCGGGCGCCGCGCTGGTGATGTGGATGGGCGAGCTGGTCACCGAGCGTGGCATCGGCAACGGCATGTCGCTGCTGATCTTCGCCGGCATCGCGGCCCGCATCCCCGCCGAGGGCAAGAGCATCCTGGACAGCCGCGGTGGCCTGGTGTTCACCGCGGTCTGCGCGGCAGCGCTGGTGATCATCATCGGCGTGGTCTTCGTCGAGCAGGGCCAGCGTCGTATCCCCGTGCAGTACGCCAAGCGCATGGTCGGCAGGCGGATGTACGGCGGCACGTCGACCTATCTGCCGCTGAAGGTCAACCAGGCCGGCGTTATCCCGGTCATCTTCGCCTCGTCGCTGATCTACATTCCGCACCTGATCACTCAGCTGATTCAGAGTGGGCGCACCACCCCGAGCAATAACTGGTGGGACCGGTTCGTCGCCAACAACCTGACCAACCCGGCCGATCCGGTCTACATCGGCATCTATTTCGGGCTGATCATCTTCTTCACCTATTTCTATGTGTCGATCACGTTCAACCCCGACGAACGTGCCGACGAGATGAAGAAGTTCGGCGGCTTCATCCCCGGTATCCGACCGGGCAAGCCCACCGCCGACTACCTGCGCTTCGTGCTGAACCGGATCACCCTGCCGGGTTCGATCTATCTGGGCGTCATCGCCGTCCTGCCGAACCTGTTCCTCGAGATGGGTAACAGTGGCGGCGTGCAGAACCTGCCGTTCGGCGGTACTGCGGTTCTGATCATGATTGGCGTCGGCTTGGATACGGTCAAACAGATCGAGAGCCAGCTCATGCAGCGCAACTACGAAGGGTTCCTGAAGTGAGAATCGTTCTGCTGGGGCCGCCGGGCGCGGGCAAAGGAACTCAGGCGGTCAAGCTGGCGGAGAAGCTCGGGGTGCCCCAGATCTCGACGGGCGACCTGTTCCGGCACAACATCAGCACCGGAACCGAGCTGGGCCTGGAGGCCAAGAAGTACCTCGACGCGGGCGACCTGGTCCCCGCGACGTTGACCAATGCGCTGGTCGACGACCGGCTCAACGACGCCGACGTGGCTGACGGCTTCATCCTCGACGGGTTCCCCCGCTCGGTGGAGCAGGCCGAGGCGCTCAAGCAGATGCTCGAAAAGCGCGACCTGAAGCTCGACGCCGTGCTGGAATTCCGGGTGCCCGAGGACGAGTTGGTCGAACGGCTCAAGGGCCGTGGCCGCGCCGACGACACCGAGGACGTCATCCGCAACCGGTTCAAGGTCTACCGCGATGAGACCGCCCCGCTGCTGAACTACTACAGCGACGAACTCAAGACCGTCGACGCCGTCGGCAGCCTTGACGAGGTGTTCGCTCGGGCGTTGCACGCACTCGGCCGCTGACGTTCGATGGTTTCACTGCCCGGCCTGCGTAGTCGCAAAACCGTTCCCGCCCGCACCCCGGGTGAGCTAGACGCGATGGCCGCTGCCGGGGCCGTGGTCGCCGCCGCGTTGCGTGCGGTCCGCGCGGCCGCCGCGCCGGGGGTGTCGACCAAGGAACTCGACGACGTCGCCGAGAGCGTGATCCGGCAGGCCAACGGCACTCCGTCGTTCCTGGGCTATCACGGTTACCCGGCCAGCATCTGCTCATCGGTCAATGACCGTGTCGTGCACGGCATCCCGGCCCACGATGAGAAGCTCGCGGCGGGTGACCTGGTGTCCATCGACTGCGGGGCGATCATCGACGGCTGGCACGGCGACTCCGCCGTGACCTTCGGGGTCGGCACGCTGACTGCGATGGACGAGGCGCTGTCGGCGGCCACCAAGCAGTCGATGGAAGCCGGCATCGCCGCGATGATTCCCGGCAACCGGCTCACCGACGTCTCGCACGCCATCGAGACCGGCACCCGCGCCGCCGAACGCGCGCACGGCCGCCGGTTCGGCATCGTCGCCGGTTACGGCGGGCACGGGATCGGCCGGGCCATGCACATGGACCCGTTCCTGCCCAACGAGGGTGAACCCGGCCGCGGGCCGACGCTGGTGGTCGGCTCGGTCCTGGCGATCGAACCGATGCTGACCCTCGGCACCACCAAGACGCGGATCCTCGCCGACGAGTGGACGGTCGTGACCGCTGACGGGTCACGGGCCGCACACTGGGAGCACACCGTCGCGGTCACCGAGGACGGCCCGCGCATTCTCACGGCCTGATCTGCGCCGAGATCGAAGCCGCGTGGGCCGCTGCGGCGCACACTGTGAACCAAACACCCGCCGGTTACGTATCTCAGCCGGGAGGTTGATGTGGACGATCCGGAGGCGGCACTGGTTCGAGTGCTCTATCAGGAGCACGCGGCCGCGCTGTGGCGCTACGCGCTGCGGCTCACCGGCGATCCCGCGCGTGCCGAGGACGTGGTCCAGGAGACGCTTCTGCGGGCCTGGCAGCATCCCGAGGTGACCGGCGACGCCGAGCGGTCCGCGCGGGCCTGGCTGTTCACCGTGGCCCGCAACATGATCATCGATGAACGTCGCAGCGCCCGGTTCCGACGGGAGACCGACTCGCTGGACACCGAGGGGGCACCGGAACCCGCAGGCCCCGACGAAGTCAACACCGCACTCGACCGGCTGCTCATCGGCGACGCGCTGGCTCAACTGTCGCCCGATCATCGCGCGGTGGTGCGCCGTTCTTACTATCTTGGCTGGACCACCGCGCAGATCGCGGCCGACCTTCAGATCGCCGAGGGGACGGTGAAGTCGAGGCTGCACTACGCGGTGCGCGCACTTCGCTTGACGCTGCAGGAGATGGGGGTGACCCGGTGAAGGATCTGACCGATCCTTACGAGACGTGGGACGCCGCCTACGTGCTGGGGTCGCTGTCGAGCAACGAGCGCCGCGAGTATGAAGCCCACCTGACCGGATGCGTGCAGTGCCGCACGGCGGTCGGTGAGCTCAGCGGCATGCCCGCCCTGCTGGCCATGGTCACTCCCGACGAGGTCGCCGCGATCGACACCGGTGGGATCGAGCCGCCGCCACTGCGCCCGCAGCTGCTCGACGGTGTGCTGCTCGAGGTGCGCAGGCGCCGGCGTCGGGGACGCTGGGTCACCTGGTCGGTGGCCGTGGCCGCCGCGGTGGTGCTGGCCGTCGGGGTCCTCGTCGCGATCAAGCCCGCGTCGTTCGGCACGTCGGAGCAGCCGCCGCAGGCTTCGGCCTCGACGGTCAGCATGACGCCGGTGACGCCGTCGTCGTTCGAGGCGACGGTTCAGGTGGTTCCGATGGGGTGGGGCACGCATATCCAGATGACGTGCACCTATCACGAGGAGATCGGCTCCGAGGCAGAAGAAGAGGGCGACAAGCTCGCGATGTATGCCGTCGGCCGCGACGGCAGCCGGGTGCAGTTGGCGACGTGGATGGCCCGCGAGGGTGAGTCGGCCTCGCCGACCGCGAGCACGTCGATGCCGATGGAGAAGATCGCCGCCGTGCAGGTAGTCAAGACCGAGACCGGCGACGTGCTGCTGGAGCGCAGCCTGTAGTTCCCTACGGCGGTAGGCGAATGCGGTATGAATGGGCGGATGCCCGAATCAATTCCGTCTTCGAAGCCGGACCCGATCGCCGCGGCGCGGCGCAATTGGGAGCGCGCCGGGTGGGGTGATGTCGCCGACGGCATGGTCGCGGTGAC
>JAEZIA010000372.1 GCA_023416315.1 Actinomycetes bacterium | reverse complement strand
CACTGACGAAGGCTTGACTCGGTTGCGCGACAGCGCATCCCAGCTCGAGGACGAGCTCGGCGACCCCAACAGCAAGCTGCGCAGGTTTGTGACCGACGCCGTCAACGGCACGCTGCGCGCCGACGTGATGAAACTGCAAAGCGGAGCCCACCAGCTGGACTCCGGCGCACAGCGGCTCAGCGCCGGCCTGATCGCCCTGACCGACGGCAGCCGCCAGCTCGCCGGCGGGGCGCAGCGGCTGGCCGACGGCACCGGCCAGCTGCGTAACGGCAGCCAGGAACTGGCCGGTGCGCTACGGCAAGGCTCGACCCAGGTGCCGTCCTGGAGTCCCGCGCAGCGCGAGCTCGTCGCCAAGACGGTCGCCGCCCCGGTGGACCTCGACCTGGTCACCCACAATCCGGCCGCCACGTTCGGCACCGGGTTCGCCCCGTTCTTCCTGCCGCTGGCATTGTTCATCGGGGCGCTCATCATCTGGATGTTGTTGACGCCCTTGCAGTCCCGGCCGATCATCAACGGACTCGGCGCGCTGCGGGTGGCCCTCGCGTCGTACTGGCCGGCGCTGCTGCTGGCAGTCTGCCAGGTGGTGGTGATGTATGCCGTCGTCCATTTCGGGGTGGGCCTCAAAGCTCGTTATCCGCTGGCCACCGTCGCCTTTCTGATCCTGGTGGTCGCGACGTTCCTGGCCCTCATCCAGGCGTTCAACGCGCTGTTCGGGGTCGCCGTCGGGCGGGTGGTGACCCTTGCCTTCCTGATGCTGCAGCTGGTGTCCTCGGGCGGCATCTATCCAGTGGAGACCACCGCCAAACCGTTCCAGGTGATCCACCCCGCGGACCCGATGACATACGCGGTCAACGGGTTACGTCAACTCATCAACGGCGGCATCGACCATCGGCTACCGGTCGCGGTGGCCGTGCTGGCCGGGGTGCTGGTCGTGTCGGTGCTCGCCACCGCCTGGGCGGCCCGGCGCAACCGGCAGTACACGATGGAACGCTTGCATCCACCCATAGAAGTGTGAGGCCCGCCGCGGCCACCTAGGGTGATGGCGTGACCTTTGAATCGTCGCCCACCGGGTCGTCGCTGGCAGCCCGCGCGTACTCCGGCCGGATGCCGTCGCACGCCGGCGATATGGCGGTCGAAACCCACGGCATCGCCCCGATCCCGCCGGGCAACCGGTACGGATCGGCACGCCGGCTCTTCACGGTGTGGTTCGCCCCGCAGGTCAATATGACGGTGGTGTTCACCGGCACGCTTGCCGTGGTGCTGGGACTGGGCTTCTGGCTGGGCCTGCTGGCGATGGTGATCGGCACCGTCGTCGGCTCGCTGGCCGTCGGCTACCTGTCCACCTGGGGGCCGCGCACCGGCACCGCTCAACTTCCCAACGCCCGCATGGCCTTTGGCGGCACGGTGAGCGTGGTCGCAGCGATCCAGTGGTTGTCGTCGATCGCCTGGGACGGCTTGGTGGGACTGTTCGGCGGTGAGGCGCTGGCCGAACTGCTCGGCATGCCGTTCTGGCTGGCGGTGGTGATCGTGCTGGCCGCCCAGGGTGCGGTCGGCGTGTTCGGCTACGAGGTGATCCACCGCGTGCAGGCCGTGATGACCGTGGTGCTGATCCTCACCTTCGCGGTGTTCGCCTGGAAACTGATCAGCGGGCACCCGGTGATCTCGCTGCCGACGCTGAGCGGTGCCGACCTGGCCGGGGCGTTCGCGCTGGAGGTCACCATCGCGCTGAGCCTGGCGATCTCGTGGGCCAGTTATGCCTCGGACTACAGCCGCTACCTGCCGACCACCACCTCGCGGACCGCGGTGTTCGGCTACACGTTCGCCGGCCTGGCGAGTGCGTACATCGCCGTGCAGGCCATCGGGGTGGCCGCGGCCGACACGCTTACCGACCAGACCGCGGAGGGCGTGCGCACGATCATGGGTGGCGGCGTGCTGGGCGTGGTCGCACTGCTCGCGATCGCCGTGGGCTCGGTGACGTCGAACGCGATGAACGACTACAGCGGGTCGCTGGCGCTGCAGACCGTCGGTGTGCGGGTGCGCCGACCGGTGTCGGCGGTCGTGGTGGTGGTGATGGCGTTCGCGCTGATCATGTGGCTGCACTCCGGTGACCTGGCTTCGCGGTTCCAGGGCGTGCTGCTGTTCGTCAGCTACTGGATCCCGGCGTTCGTGGCGATCGTCGCGATCGACTGGCACTACCGCAGCGCCGGGCGCGCCACCGTCGACCCGGCCACCGAGACCACCCAACGGACGGACGGCCTGGTCGCGCTGGGCGCCTTCTTCGTGGCGTTCGCCGCGGCGGTCCCGTTCATGCACACCAACCTGATCGTCGGCCCGATCGCCACCGCACTGCACGGTGCCGATCTGGCGTACTTCGTGAATTTCCTTGTGGCAGCCGCGGTCTACGGCGGCTATCGGCTGGTGAAAGGGCGCCGGGCCTAGAGTTCGCCGGCCTCGACGGCCTCGCGGGTGTGCTGGGCGGCGGCGATGTCCTTGGTGCTGAAGCCGATCCCCAGTGCGGCCACCCCGACCAGCACGGCGATGCCCGCCACCCACAGCAGCGAGTAGGTATAGCCGTGGCCGAGCGCGTCGAGTTGGGCGGGCGTCATGTACTTCACCGGGCCGGTCGTGCCGCCCAGATACAGGGTGCGTGAGGTCTGCACGGCCTGCACGATCACCAGCACCAGCGGGCCGCCGAGGTTGAACACCATCAGGGTGACCGACGAGACCGGGCCGATCTCGCGCGGGCCGACACCGGCCAGGGTGCACAGCGGCAGGATCACCGAGATGATCCCGATGCCCAGGCCGCCGACCACGATCGGCACGAACAGGTCCGGGAAGTACGGGATCGAGCGGTTCAGCGTCGACCCGTAGAGCATGGCCGCCAGTACCAGCAGCCCGCCGCCGAGGATCACCCAGCGCGGCGGGATCCGCAGCGCCAGTTTGGTGGCCGCCACATTGCCGACGACGAACGCCGCCGCGAACGGCATGAAGC
This sequence comes from Actinomycetes bacterium, assembly GCA_023416315.1. Classification (GTDB taxonomy): domain Bacteria; phylum Actinomycetota; class Actinomycetes; order Mycobacteriales; family Mycobacteriaceae; genus Mycobacterium. Next base: position 1,866 of record JAEZIA010000372.1, on the reverse strand, counting down.
AGATCCCGGCCCGCAATGGCGAGTAGCCGAGGACGTCCTGGACCAGCAGGCCGATCATCACGCTCAGGGTCAGCATCACGCCGCCGGCCATGAAGTACGCGGCGAAGGACGCGACCCGGCTGCGGCTGTCGAAGATCGAGAACGGCACCAGCGGGTTATCGGCGCTGCGCTCGACGACCAGGAACGAGATGAAGAACACCACGGCGGCCACCCCGGCGCCGATCACCCACGGATCGATCCAGCCACGCGGCGGGCCCTGCGTGAAGACCAGCACCGCCGACGTGCACGCCAGCGTGGCCAGCAGCGCACCGGTGATATCGAGTTTGAGGCGCTCGTGGCGGGTTTCCTCCAGCCGGGTCAGCGCGACCACGATGATGAAGATGCCGATCGGCACGTTGACCAGGAACGCGAGCCGCCAGGACAGGCCGGTCACCGCGCCGCCCAGCACGAGTCCCAGCACCGAGCCCAGGCCCTGCATGGCCGCCGACACCGCCAGTGCCTGGTTGCGGGCATGCCCGACGGCGTAGGTGGTGGCGATCAGCGCCAGTCCGGTCGGCGCGGCCACCGCGGCGCCGATGCCCTGAACCGCGCGGGCCACGATCAGCGTCCACTGGTCGTTGGCCAGGCCGCAGGCCAGCGAGGCGATGGTGAACACGCCGACACCGGAGATGAACGCCCGCTTGTGGCCGACGGCGTCCCCGACCCGGCCACCGAGCAGCAGCAGCCCGCCGAACGTCAGCACGTAGGCGGTGATCACCCAGCTCTTGGCGGCATCGGACAGACCCAGCTCGGCCTGCATCCGCGGCAGCGCGACGATCACGATCGTGCCGTCCAGCGTGGACATCAGCTGCATGCCGGTGATCGCGACGATCGCGAGGCCCAGCACGCGGGAGGAAAGCGTTCTGGCGGCCGGTTGCGGACCGCTCACGCCAGACATGGGTAGCTACCCTACCGTGGCGATTTGGGCGCGTTAACAGCCGCGTACCGGCGGTTAGCGCGCCGAAATCGCCACGGAAGTCAGAGCTCTCCGGCGTCGATCGCGTCCTTGACTTCCTGGGCGTGCGCGACCTGCTGGGCGGTGTAGCCGATGAACAGAGCGACCGCGCCGACGATCACCGCGACGGCGGCGACCCACAGCAGGCCGTAGGTGTAGCCCTGGTCCAGGGCGTGCAGCTGCGCGTCGTCCATCTTCTTGACCGGGCCGGTGGTCCCGCCCAGGTACAGCGTGCGCGAGGTGATGACGGCCTGGATGATGGCCAGCACCACGGGACCGCCGAGGTTCTGCAGCATCAACGCGATCGCCGAGACGGGGCCAATCTGGTCGAAGCCGACGCCTGCGATGGCCGAGACCGTCAGCGGCACGACGATCATGCCGATACCGAACCCGCCGACGGTGATCGGCAGGACGAGGTTCGGGAAGTACGGGATGCCGCCGTTGAGCGTGGAGCCGTAGAGCATCGCGCCGAGCACCAGGATGCCACCGGCGATCACCAGCAGCCGCGGCGGGAAATACGACACCAGCTGCGAGGACAGGCCGAGGCCGACGCCGAGCGCGATCACGAACGGGATGAACCCGACACCGGCGCGCAGCGCGCTGTAGCCCATGATGTCCTGCACATACAGCCCGATCAGCACGGTCAGCGTGAACATCACGCCGCCGGCCAGGAAGACCGCCGCGAAGGTCGCCAGCCGGTTGCGGTCGCGGAACAGGCTGATCGGCACCACCGGGTTGACTGCGCGGCGTTCGACGAAGACGAACGCGACGAAGGCCAGCACCGCCGCGGCACCGGCGGCAAAGGTGATCGGTGATGCCCAGCCGTTCTCCGGCGCCTGGGCGAAGCCGAACACGGCCGCCGTGCACCCGAC
>JAEZIA010000286.1 GCA_023416315.1 Actinomycetes bacterium | reverse complement strand
TGGCTCGCGCAGAGCCCTGCATCCGACGCAGCTGATCAGGACAACTCAAGATGAGGAGCTCGCCGTGGCTGGCCGTTCTACGGGGCTACCAACCCAGAAGCAGGTGATCGAGCTACTCGATGGTGAGTTCGTGCGCGCCGGATACGAAATCGACGACGTCGTGATCGACACGCGCCCCAAGCCCGCCCGCATCACGGTGATCGCCGACGGTGACAAGCCCCTGGACCTCGACGCCGTCGCCGACCTGTCCCGGGCCGCCTCGGCCCTGCTGGACGGCCTCGACAGCGACGACCCTTACGTTCTCGAAGTCACCTCCCCGGGCGTGGAGCGGCCGTTGACCGCCGAGAAGCACTTCCGGCGCGCCCACGCCCGTTTGGTCGACGCCGAACTCGCCGACGGAACCACCGTCACCGGCCGGCTCGGTGTCGTGTCGGACGGTGCCGTCGACCTTGTGGTGCGCGAGCGCAACGACTGGACTGTGCGTCGAATCCCGATCGGCGACATCGTCAAAGCCGTTGTCCAGGTTGAGTTTTCCCCGCCGAAGGCACGCGAGCTCGAACTCGCCGGAGCAGCTGGAACGGAGGCCGGAGCATGAACATCGACATGACCGCCCTACACGCGATCGAAATCGATCGCGGCATCTCGGTCGACGAGCTGCTCGACACCATCAAGTCGGCGCTGTTGACCGCCTACCGGCACACCGAGGGGCACCAGCCCGACGCCCGGATCGAGATCGACCGCAAAACCGGTGCGGTGCAGGTGATCGCTCGCGAGACCGACGACGACGGCAACCTGATCAGCGAATGGGACGACACCCCAGAGGGTTTCGGCCGGGTGGCGGCCACGACCGCGCGCCAGGTCATGCTCCAGCGCTTCCGCGACGCGGAGAACGAGCGCAGCTACGGCGAGTTCTCGGCCAGGGAGGGTGACATCGTCGCCGGCGTAATCCAGCGCGATGCCCGAGCCAACGCCCGCGGCCTGGTGGTCGTGCGGCTGGGCAGCGAGACCAAGGGCGCCGACGGCGTGATCCCCGCGGCCGAGCAGGTGCCCGGCGAAGCATATGAACACGGCGACCGGCTGCGCTGCTACGTCGTCGGGGTCAGCCGCGGTGCGCGCGAGCCGGTGATCACGCTGTCGCGCACGCATCCCAACCTGGTTCGCAAGCTGTTCTCCCTGGAGGTGCCCGAGATCGCCGACGGCTCGGTGGAAATTGTCGCGGTGGCCCGCGAGGCCGGCCACCGGTCGAAGATCGCGGTCAACTCGCGAGTGCCCGGGCTCAATGCCAAGGGCGCCTGCATCGGCCCGATGGGCCAGCGGGTCCGCAACGTGATGAGCGAACTGTCCGGCGAGAAGATCGACATCATCGACTTCGACGAGGACCCCGCCCGCTTTGTGGCCAACGCCCTCTCGCCGGCCAAGGTGGTATCGGTGTCGGTCATCGACGCGGGAACGCGGGCGGCGCGTGTGGTGGTGCCGGACTTCCAGCTGTCCTTGGCGATCGGCAAGGAGGGGCAGAACGCCCGTCTGGCTGCTCGACTGACCGGATGGCGCATCGACATCCGCAGTGACGCGGCGGCGCCGGAGGGCGTTTCGTCCGAGGGCTGAGCAGCGTCACGCTCAGCAAACGCGTGATGGCGCTCGAATTTCGGGCTGATATGCATAAATTGCGTGCACATGGTGCTGCGGCGAAGAAATCGATCATCTTTGCGTCGGTCGTCGCGTGAGCTGGTAGCACCGGGTGGGGGCCGGTGTTGTTGCGTCCTGAAATTTGCGGGCACCGTCCGGTGTGGGGCGCAGCGCGCACGCCCTTGCCTCTGCCGGTGGCGACGTGGTCGCGATGATGCATCGAACCCATTGGCGGACTTCATGATTCGGCATGCCATCAACGGCCGATTCGGTCTTGCCGCCGGATCCGGCCCGTCGCCGACGCTGCGAAGGGCGGCACAATGTGGGCGCATATCGGCGTGGGGGGTTTAACGATTGTTCGCCGACGGGGATATTGACGCCATTTAGTCAATATTCGACGGCGCCTGTATGGTCTGTCCGGTGGGGGGTTCGTGCTGACATTCTCGGTCGTTTTCGCGGCAAATACTTCAACGCCATTGCGCAGGCGGGCCTTCAGTGCTTGACGCGCGGCGCATTGGCGACGGTCATGGCGGCGTCGACGTGCTTGTCGTCGGAGCCGGCCCGACGGGTCTGATGGCGGCCGACGCCTGCGTGGCCGCAGGATCGTCGGTAGCCGTGGTGGAGCGCACCGCCCATGTGGGCGGGTTGGCCCGGCCGGCGACGGTCGCCGGCTACGAAGTGGACCTCGGCGGCCACCGGCTGCTGTCGGTGACCCCCGAGCAACGCCAGGTGTGGCTCGACTTCGCCGAGCGGCTCGGCGGGATCCCGATGTCCGACATCGACCGCCGCAGCGGAATCCTGCGGGACGGCTTCGTGGTCAGTTATCCCTTTGACTGGCAGCAGTTTCGCCATTCGGCGCCCTTCTCGGTGCGGATCCGCGGAGCCGCGTCGCTGTTGGCCTGGAAGCTGAGCGCCCCCACCGGCCGCGCCGACGACACGCTCGACGATTGGGTCAAGAACCGGTACGGGCCGTACCTGTCGGAGAAGTTCATGGCGCCGCACGCCCGCAAGGTGTTCGGGATCGACCCCGGGGACATTCCGGCGGCGTGGGCGTCGCAACGCATCTTCTCGCCGCGGTTCAGCTCGATCCTGGCCACCGCGGTACCCCGGCTGAGGGCCACGGCGCCTCCCGACGAGCCCACCGACCGCTTCCTGTACCCGCACGGCGGAGTCGGCGCGCTGTGGGCCCGCCTCGCCGACTCGCTGGGGGACCGGGTCGACTGGTCGTTCGAGACGACTGTGGTGTCGATCGTCAGGCCCGCCCGCGGACCGTTCGGCGTCGTGCTCGACGGGCCGCACGGGCGACGGGTGATCTCGTGCCGGCGGGTCATCTGGACCGGCCGGCCCGATGATCTGGCCGCGAGCGTGGGTCTGGGCGACCTGTCCACCGCACTCGCCACGGCTTCGGGTCGGCGGGATCTGGTCGTCGCAGTGGTACGGGTCCGCGAATACCCATCGAACTGGCATGGCTATCAGTGGCTGTACACCCACGACAGCGGGGTCCGGGCACACCGGTTCAACAACTATGGCGAGTGGAAGACGCTGAACTGCCCACTCGGCGTCGTCGGCCTGGAGTACACCGTGCCGTCGGGTGAGACGTTCGACGTGGCCGCTACCGCGTCCAGGGACATGTCGATACTGCTCAAGGGCGGCGCCTTCGATTTCCTCGGGGCGGAGAAGGCCGACGACGCCTACGCCAACTTCGACTCCGCGGCCGGCCTGTTCGACCAGCTCGACGAGGGACTGCGCCGATTCGGGAACGGGATCATCGCCACCGGGCGGCAGGGTGCCGGGATCTACATCAACTTGGACCAGGCCATGGTGCTCGGCGGCCGGGTGGGTGGGCTGCGCGCCGACCGCGCCGGCGTCGTCGGACGGGACGGCTATTCGCAGTATCAGGAGAAGGTCAGCTGACGGCTGGGCTCGGAATCGCCCAGCCGTGGGTGGTTCTGAGTGGCGCCGCAATGACGGTAGACTGTGCCGTGATCCAGCGCGAGACTCCGGCTTCCGAGAGACCGCATCGACGTACCGAAGGACCGGTGCGAACGTGCGTCGGGTGCCGGAAGC
>JAEZIA010000267.1 GCA_023416315.1 Actinomycetes bacterium | reverse complement strand
TGATGGACGGCATCCGAGTACTGGAGGTCGCGCAGTTCACGTTCGTTCCGGCAGCCGGGGCGATCCTGGCCGACTGGGGTGCCGACGTCATCAAGGTCGAGCATCCGGTTCGCGGGGACACCCAGCGCGGTTTCATCAACATGGGCGGCTTCCAACTCGACCCCAACCGTCATCCCTTGATCGAGCATCCCAACCGCGGCAAGCGCAGCGTCGGCATCGACGTGTCCACGCCGGAGGGCCAGGAGGTGCTCTACGAGATCGCCAAGACCGCCGACGTGTTTTTGACCAATTACATGCCTCAGGCACGGCAGAAGAACAAGTTCGACGTCGAGCACATCCGCGCGGTGAACCCAAACATCATCTATGCCCGCGGCAGCGCCTACGGCGACAAGGGGCCCGAGCGTCTCGTCGGTGGTTTCGACGGGACCGCCTTCTGGACGCGCAGCGGCGTCGGTCACGCGCTGACCCCGGAGGAGATCGGCGGCGCTCTGCCGCAAGGCATTCCGGCATTCGGTGACTCGATCGGCGGGATGAACATCGCCGGGGGTATCTCCGCGGCGCTGTTCCATCGGGAGCGCACCGGTGAGGCGGTGGAGATCGATGTGTCGCTGCTGAGCACCGCGTGGTGGGCAGCAGGCGCCAGCGTCACGCAGGGCATGGAGACCGGGGAGACCATGCGGTCGCTGATGCCGGGCACGACGACATCGGTCAACCCGTTCATGGCCAACTACCTGACCTCCGACGGCGGCACGATCAACCTGTGCATCGTCAGCCCGACCGGGTACATCCGCGACACCTGGGAGCACCTCGGACTGCCCGAGCTAGCCGACGACCCGCGGTTCTCCGAAGTCATGCCGCTGATCCAGAACGCCGAGGAGGGCGTGCGGCTGATCACCGAGGCGATCGCCGCCAAGCCGTTCGAGTACTGGCGCCAGCACCTCAAGACGATGAAGGGCCAGTGGGCACCGTTCCAGAGCCTGGTCGATCTGGCTTCCGACGAGCAGGCGATCGCCAACGACATGATCGTCGAGGTCGAGGCCGCCGACGGCGGGGCGCCGTTCAAGGTCGTCCGCGGACCGGTGCAGTTCAATCACGAACCGCTGGAGACGACCCGCGCACCGCAGGCCAGTGAGCACACCGAGATCGTGCTGATGGAGATCGGCATCGACTGGGACCGTATCGAAGCGCTGAAGGAGTCCGGCGCGATCGCCTGACTCAGACCGGCTCGACGCGCACCGGGACACCGGTCAGCCAGGCCATCCCGGACAGCGATTCGACATCTTCGGGCGCGCTCGACGTCAGCCTGTTGACGTTGGCGCCACCTGCGCGGTTGGCGAGCTTCCAGGTGCCGGTACCGGTGTGCCCCCATCCGTGCGGGACGGCGATCACCTTCGAGACCAGATCCTTGGTGGTGGCGACCTCCACCGTGATCTCGCCGTAGGGCGACGACACCCGCACCAGATCGCCGTCGCAGATGCGGAGTTCGGCGGCGTCGTCGACGCCGATGAGCGCCCGCTGTCCCCGCTCGCCGCGCATCAGCAGCGGTGAATTGTGCATCCACGAGTTCTCCGAGCGCGGTTCGCGCATGCCGATCATCCGCAACGGATAACCCGGCGGATACGCGCTTCGCACGAGCTTGTCGACCTCGTCGGCGATCCCCGGGTGCTCGAGCCGCACCCGCCGCGACAGGTAGGCCACCGCGTTGCGGAGCACACCGGTACGGATATTCGGCGCCACCACCACGCCGTGCGGATGGTCTTCGGTCAGCCGGCGATGCGTCAGGCCGCCGCGGCGCAGTCCGAACAGGTCGCCGCCCTGGGACATCCGAATCAGGGCGTCGATCATCATCCGCGGCTTGAGTGCTACCCCGAAGCGGCTCAGTGCCTTTCGCGCGACCCCGAGGGCGGCGAACGCGGGCACATCCGGCGCCAGCCGGATCGCCAGGTCCTCGACGATGTCCCACTCCGTGCGGGCCTCCCCCGCCGGCGCGACCACGGCCTCGGTGGCCTGCCGGAACGGGGTGGCCTGGAAACCCTGGAACGTGTACGGAAAGTCGTCGCGTTCATACATCGTCGTCACCGGCAGGATGTAATCGCACCGGCCGGTCGTCTCGGTGACATAGAAGTCAAGGGCCACCGATAGTTCCAGCGAATCGAAGGCCGACTCGAGTTCCTCGCCGCCCGGCACCGACAGCACCGGGTTGCCCGCCGAGACGAACATGGCCCTGATCTGCCTGCTGCCCGGTGTGGTGATCTCCTTGGCCATCAGCGCGGCAGGCTCCATCGCAACGGCGATCGGAATCCCGCCGATCCGCGACCGGTTGCGATAGGAGCGGCGCATCACCAGACCCATCATCGTCGCCTGCCAGCGTCCGCCCACGGTCTCCATCAGGCTGAACACCGACCCGCCGGGAACGTCGAGGTTCCCCGCGACGAGGTTGACCGCGTCGATCAGGTACGTGGTCAATGTGCCGTAGCGGCCGACGCAGGTGCCGAGCCTGCCATAGATCGCTGCCCGCGGTTCGCGCACCAGGTCCCGGGCGAGCGACCGGACAGTCTCCGGATCGATGCCGGTGTGCTCCGCGGTCGACTCCGGGGTGAACGGCGCGCACAGCGATCGCAGCCATTCGACGCCACCGGCCTGCTTGGTCACCCGTGCGGTGTCGACCAGGCCTTCGTCGAACATCACCTGCAGAAGGGACAGCAGCAGGTAGGCGTCGGTATCGGGCACGATACCCAGCCATTCGAAGGCCGCGGCGGTCTCGGTGCGGCGCGGATCGACGACCACCACCCGGCCACCGCGTTTGACGATCTCGTGCATGCGGTCCTTGATCCGCGGCGCGGTCAGAAAACTGCCATGGGAGACAACCGGATTGGCCCCCATCAACACCAGCAGGTCGGTGCGCGTCAGGTCGGGGATCGGCACCGAGGTCGGTGCCCCGTACAACATCTGGCTGGCGATCAGCCTGCTGTTGGTGTCCTGCGACGACGCGGTGAAGTAGTGGCTGTCGCCGCCGAGACCCTTGATGAACATCAGCGCCGCGAAGGTGTGCGCGTAGCTGAAGGCGCCCGGGTTGCCCATGTACCAGCCGACCGCCCCGGATCCGTGTGCCTTGAGGATCGCCGTCAGCCGGGTGGCGATATCCGAAAGCGCCTCGTCCCAGCTGACCGGCTCGTACCCGGCGGCCGTCTTGCGCAGCGGCGTGGTGACCCGATCCGGGTCGTTCTGGACCTCGGTGAACGCGATGCCCTTCTGGCAGGCGAACCCGGCCGACAGCGGGTGATCCTTGTCGGGGCGCAGGGCAGTCAGGCGACCGTCCTCGACGGTGGCCACCATGCCGCACAGCGGTTCGCAGATGCGGCAGAACGTGGTCTTGTGCTCGGTGGTGGAAGCCACACAGCCCAAGATACTGTAAGTGTTACAGTTCGATCGCTTATACGGCGGATCCCGAGAGGAAGTCCATCGATGAACGATGTCGCGATCATCGGCGTCGGGCTACACCCGTTCGGTCGGTTCGAAGGCAAGTCGGCTCTTGCGATGGGCGTGGACGCGATCTTCGCCGCCGTCGCCGATGCCGGCATCGAGTGGCGCGACGTCCAGTTCGCGACCGGCGGCAGCTGGACTGTCGCCAACCCGGACGCGATCGTCGGCATGGCCGGACTGACCGGGATCCCGTTCACCAACGTGTTCAACGCCTGCGCGACCGCAGCCAGCGCGGCCAAGGCGTGCGCGGACGGAATCCGGCTCGGCGACTACGACATCGGCATCGCGATCGGCATGGACAAGCACCCTCGGGGCGCGTTCACCGAGGATCCCGCGCTGGTCGGTATGCCACGCTGGTACGCCGAGAACGGCCAGTACCTCACCACCCAGTTCTTTGGGATGAAGGCCAACCGCTACATCCATGAGCACGGTATCTCCGAGGAGACGCTGGCACGGGTGGCCAACAAGAACTTTCGCAACGGTGTACTGAACCCGAATGCGTTCCGTCGCAGGGAGATTTCGGTCGAGGACATCATGGCCTCGCCGGTGCTGAATTACCCGTTGCGGCAGTACATGTTCTGCGCGCCCGACGAAGGCGCGGCGGCGGTGGTGATGTGCCGCGCGGATATCGCGCACCGCTACACGTCCAAGCCGGTGTATCTGAAGGCCGTGGAGGTACGCACCCGCCGGTACGGCGCCTACGAGGTCAACACTACGTTCGGCCCGGTGAACGAGGACGTCGCGCCCACTGTGCACGCCGCGCGTGCGGCGTTTGAAAAGGCCGGTGTCTCACCACAAGACGTCGACGTGATCCAGTTGCAGGACACCGATGCCGGCGCGGAGATCATCCACATGGCTGAGTGCGGGTTCTGCGCGGACGGTGATCAGGAGCGGCTGCTGGCCGACGGCGAGACCGAGATCAACGGCTCGCTGCCGATCAACACCGACGGCGGGCTGATCGCCAACGGCGAACCGATCGGCGCCTCCGGGCTGCGGCAGATCCACGAGATCGTTCGGCAGCTGCGCGGGGAGGCGGGCGACCGGCAGGTCCCTGGCGAACCGAAGGTCGGCTTCACCCAGCTGTACGGCGCGCCGGGCACCGCTGCGGCGACGGTGCTCACCCGCTAGGTATTCCCGCGCGCAGACGTTCGTTGGCGGTCACGACACCTTCTTGACCGGCGGTGCGTAGGCCGGCTTGCCCAAGCCGAGGAAGTACTGCGCGATCATATTGCGGAACACCTCCAGCGTTCCGCCGTAAATACCGGACAGCGGCGCGAAGCGGTAGACGTACTCCGACGCTCCGTCGTCGGCCGCGCCGTCGGTGCCCACCGGAAGTGTTGCGGCAGCGCCCAACACGTCCATCAGGTCCGGCGCGATATCCCGCATGGTCTGTGCGATCGCGACTCTGCCGAAGATGCTGGGTGCGCTCAGAGCCGCCTCGACACGCGCGGCGCTGCGGCCCAGCCGATAGGCTACCGCGCCGTCGTCGACCGCGCGTCGGCCGTTCGGGTCCGGCCTGCCGACGTTCGCGGCGACCTTGTCCACGGCGGTCGCCATGAAGTTGGCCTGGTGCATCATGATCGAGACGTCGGCCAGCCCGTCGTCGGCGGCGGCCACCGCGCCGTGTTCGACGTTGAGCGGTTCGCGCAGCACCGTCCATCCGCCGTTGACCTCGCCGAGCCGGTACTTGTCGTCGACGCGGACATCGCTGTAGTAGACGATGTTGGTGCGGTCGCCGTCGACGGTACGGATGCCTTGAATCTCGATGCCCGAGAGGTCGAGCGGGACGAGAAACATGGTGAGGCTCTGGTGTTTCTGCGCCTCGGGGTCGGTGTTGGTGATCAGGAAGACGTACTGGCAGTTGTGCGCGCCAGTGGTGAACATCTTCGAGCCGTTGATGATCCATTGGTCGCCATCTCGGACGGCGCGGGTCTTACAGGTCGCGATGTCCGAGCCGCCCTCGGGTTCGGTATAGCCCAGGCACAACCGGACATGCCCGCTGAACACCTTCGGCAGCACCTCGGCCTTGAGTTCCTCGGAGCCGAAGCTGGCCACCGAGCGAGCCACCATCGAGGTGGTGCCCCAGGTGACCCAGGGGACGTGGTAGCGCCGTTTCTCCAGCTCCCAGATGCGCCGACGCACCCGGGTGAAACCGCCCTGGTCCTCCGGCTTCCACTCGGCCTCGAGATAACCGGCTGCCCCGAGCGCGAGGTGCACGCCTTCGTGGAAGTTGTCGCCGGTCTCGCGGTCGTGCTGGATCACCTCGTCGGTGACGTGGGTCTTCAGGAAGTCGCGAACCTCGCCGAGGAATTCCTGATCTTCGGCCGAGAGCTCGACCCGAGTGAAGTCCATTGATGCTCTCTCCTAGGCGTTTTCGCGCTCGGCGATGATGTGGGCGATCTGTTTGGCGGCGGCACCTGGGTCGCCGCCGGCCAGCGGCCAGCCGCGGGCCCGCACCAGATAGGCGGTCGCGGCGGCTTCCGAAGACACGCCGAGGCCACCCTGGATGTGCACGGCCATCGTCGCCGCCTTGGACGCCTCCTCGGCCATGAAGACGAACGCCGACGAGGCCAACTCGGGCCGCGCCTCGGGCTCGTTGTCCAGGAACCACGCAGCCCGCCGGGACAGGTTACGGCCACCCTCGACGGTGATGACCATGTTGGCCAACGGGTGCGAGATCGCCTGCAGCGTGGAGATGGGAACGCCCAGCGTGTAACGCGACTTGGCGAACTCGGCGGCGATGGTCATGGTCTCCTCGACCAGGCCGACCAGCGCCGACGCGGTCAACAGTCGCCACTCATCCAGCGCCCGGCCATATGTGGCGAGCGCCTCTGCTCCGCTGCCCAGCACGGTGCGGCTGTCCGCGGCCGCGGGATCCACCCAGGCCATCGGGAGCCGGCCGATGTTGTCGACCTTCGCCGGCCGGGTAGCGAATGAGAGGAGCACCACGTCTTCACCATCACGGACCACGATGTGATCGGCGATCGAACCGGTCGCGATGAGCCGAACCCCGGACCCGCTGTCCAGAGCCGCGTCCAGTCCGACGATCTGGCTGCCGCTCATGATCTCGTCGGTCAGTGCCCCCAGCTCGGCCAGCAGCCGGGCCGCGGACACGTGGTCGATCCACGGCACCGGAGCAAGCGAGCGGCCGAGCTCCTCGGCAACCAGGGTCAGGTCCACCAGGGTGGCACCGTCGCCGCCCGCTGACTCCGGGATCCCCATCGTGGTTGCGCCCATGCCGCACAGTCGTTCCCACAGGCTCTTGTCGAATCCGGTCGCCTCGGCCGCCCGCACGGTGTCGATCGGGCTGTGGGTCTTGAAGAACTGCCGGTAGGCGGTCTGCAGATCCTTGTGATCTTCGGTGAGGCTGTAGTCGAGCCTGCGCAGTTCGTAACGGTCCATTCAGCGCTCCCTGAAGAAGAAGTCATTGGCGTTGTGGTAGAGGTAGTTGTCCAGAACCTCGGCCGGCAGATCCAAGGCCAGCGCCTCGGGCACCACCCGCTGCATCCGCAGCACCGGGAAGTCAGATGCGAAGATGACCTTGTCCTTGCCGCGGGTGCGCATGTAGTGCAATAGGCTCTCCGGCAAGCGTTTCGGCGACCACGCCGACGTCATCAGCCGGAGATTCTGGTATTTGATCAGCAATCGGATCGCGATGTCCCACCACGGGTCGGCACCGTGGATCATGCACAGCTTGAGCTCGGGGAACCGGACACACACCCGGTCGAGGTGAATCGGGTTCTGCACCTCTCCGGGAATCGGCGGCCCCGGAAGCCCGGTGTTGACGCACAGCGGCAGTTCCAGCTCGGCACACTTGGTGTACAGCGGGTAGTACACGGCGGCGCTCGGCGGATACTGACCATCGCCCCAAAAGCTAGGCCCGACAACGGCATAGACGACCGGAAGGTCTGCCGCGATTGCTGCCAGTTCGCGCAGAGCAGGGATGGGCCGCAGCAGGTTGATCCCCCCCATCGCCAGGGCGAAGCGGTCGGGGTGTGCGTCGACGAACTTGCGCGCCGTCACCGACGGTTTGATCAGCGAGTCCATCAGAATTGCTCGCTGAACCCCGTGGGTGTCCATCTCGTCGAGGAGCCCGGCCAGATCGATCGGGTCGTACATCGACGCCGGGCCCTTGAAGTAATCGTCGCGCACCTTCTTCATGAAGGTGGGCTGGTTCTCCGTCTCGCCGAAGTGAACATTGGCCAGACAATCTATGACTTTGTGCGTCATGACACCGAAACCTTGCCGGCGGCAGTTTCTTTGGCCCAGCGGTAGTCGGCCTTGCCGTTGCCGAGGCGCTTGACCTGTTCGACGACGATGAACTCCTTCGGTGCCTTGTAGCGGGCCAGTTGCGCGGTGCAGTGCTCGTGCAGCGCGTCGTGGGCGACGTCGTCGCGCAGGGCAACCAGCGCGACGATCTCCTGTCCCCACCTTTCACTGGGCCTGCCCACCACCAGCGCGTCGGCGACGCTGAAGTGCGCGCGCAGCACTTCCTCGACCTCTTCGACGAAGACCTTCTCCCCGCCGGTGTTGACCACCAGCGAATCGCGGCCGAAGAGCCGCAGCGTTCCGTCGGGGGCCAGCGAGCCCCGGTCACCGGAGATCACCACCCGGGCGCCGTCGACCTCGGGGAACGTCTTGCGGGTCGCTTCGGCGTCGTCGAAGTAGCCCAGCGGTATTCGGCCCGCCCGGGCCACCCAACCGACCTGGTCCTCGCCCGGGTCCAGGAAGCGGCTGTAGTCCTCGGCGAGAACCAGTGCGCCTTCGCGTAATTCAAAGGTGTCCTTGTGATCACCACGGGTGCTGCGGCCGAATCCGACGTTACCGGTCTCCGACGACCCGTAGCCATTGACCAGAACGATGTTCGGCAGCAGATCGAGCAGCGCATGCTGGTGCTTGAGGTTGGTGGCTGCTCCGCCGGTCGCCAGTGCGAACAGCGAGGACAGGTCGTAGTCGCCGCGCTGCAGCTCCTCGATGAGCGGCGCGGCGTAGGCGTCGCCGACCATCGTGATCATGCCGACCTTCTCACGCTGGGCAGTGGACAGCACCCGCTGTGGGTCGAATTTCGGCGAGTCGTAGAGCACGGCGGTCTGTCCGTTGAGCACCGCAGCGAACGCCATCCACAACCCGGCGGCATGCATCAACGGCGACACCGCGAACCACGGGGCACCGGGAGCCCCGAGCTTGTCGTGGATCTCGGTGACCGACGCGTGGTCGGCACCGTTCATCGAAATCGCATACGTGTCAGCTTGACGCCACATCACCCCTTTGGGGCGTCCCGTCGTGCCGCCGGTACAGATCATCAGCACATCGTCCGGTGACGGGGTGATACCGGCGTTCTGATCGCCCTGCGCCAGAGCATCTTCCAGGGTGATCGAACCGGGCAGGTCTGCCACGTCGCTGCCGTCGGCGATCGAGATCAGCAGCTCGGCGCGGTCGGGTGGCAGCACATCGGCGAATTTCGCGCCGAGCGAGCGGTGATAGATCACCCCGCGCGGCTTGACATAGTCGAGCAGCTCGGCGACTTCCCGCGAGGTGTAGTGGTGGTTGACGTTGACCGGCACCACCCGCGCCTTGAGGCACCCGATCACCATGTCGGGGTACAGGTCGTTGTGCATGATCAGCGCAATACGATCCTGGCCGCACTCCCAGTTCTGCAGTTCCGCGCGCTCACGGTGCGCACCAAAGCCCTTGTCGGCCAGGAAGTTCGCCAGCCTGCGCGTCCGGTCGGCAGACTCGGCGTAGGTGCTCCTACGGTCGCCACAGATCGTCATCAACCGGTCGGGAACGACTTCGGCGATGGCGTCCAGCACGGCGCCGATCGTCCATTCAGGCACGGGTCAGACCGCCGATACGGACACGTCGAGTAGCTGTAATGCGTTGTCCCGCATGACCTTCCTGGTGTCCTCCGCACTGAACTCTGGGAACTGTGGAATGTCTGCGGTGAACGTCATCGGATCGGCCAGCCCCTCACCGTGTGGCCAATCCGAGCCGAACAAGATCTTGTCCACGCCGATCGTCTCGGCCAGCAGCTTCACGTCGTCTTCGTAGTACGGCGCGATCCAGACGTTGTTCTTGAGCTGTTCGACCGGGTCCTCCTTGTAGTGGTAGGGCGCAGTGTTCGCGGACTTCTTGAGCCGCTTGATCAAGCGGTACACGAAGTACGAACCGTTTTCGATGCTGGCCACTTTCAGTGTGGGATGCCGAGTGAAGACCTGATGGACGATCATCGACGCCAGGGCGTCGTGGATCGCGCGGTCGTCCATGATCACCATGTCGAGCGGATCGCGCTTGCCGAAGCCCCGGAACACACCACTGCCGCCCCAGAGCGCCGGAATCGCCATGTATCCGGAGTCGGACAGGTGGAACACCACCGGCACGCCTGCCTCGGCCAGCCGCGCCCACACCGGGTCGTGCAGTGGGTCGCCGAGCGAGCGTGGCCGCACGATTCCGGGCACCGGCGCCGGGCGCACGCACACGATCCTGGCGCCGCGGCTCAGCACGAATTCGACCTCCTCGACCGCCTTCTCGGGGTCGGCCAGGGAGATGATCGGAGCCGAGACAATCCGGCCGTCGGGGCGGTTGAAGCCCCAGTCCTCGTCCAGCCACAAGTTGAACGCGTGCACCGCCACCATCGTGGCCTCGATGTCGCCCTTGAGCCCTTCCTCGACCCCACAGGCGAATGTCGGCAGCATGAACACGGTTTCGAGGTTCTGGGTGTCGAGGATCTTCACCCGGGCATCGCGGTTCTGGTATTCGGGATGCTCGCTCAGCCGGTCGACCTTCATCAGCGACGCGGGGTCGACCCCTTCGGGAATCTCGCCGCGGAACAACAGGTCCAGACAGCCCGGTTCGATGATCGGGTCGAATGCCGGGTTCGGGATGAAATGGTTGACCACACCGCCGAACACCGCCAGCGTGCGCTTACCGTCCTGGACCATCTGCACCCCGCGGCTTCTGAACTCCTTGGGCTGATATCGGGTGAACGCGTCCAGCGGTTCGTAGTAGTGGTTGTCGACGTCGATCGCGCGATAATCCAAGGTCATCGGTGTCGTCCTCTCAGCTCACGCCAGCGGCGGGAAGTGCGGTGAGCGCTTTTCGAAGAATGCGGTGATGCCCTCGATGAAGTCCGGGCGTTGCATGGATTCATGCATCAGCGTTTCGGCCCGCTGGCTGGCGTCGGCCGCCTCCCGCAGCGCGTCGCCGTAGACCTGCCGCTTGATGACCGCCAACGCGCTGGGCGCGCAGTTCGTGGCGATGTCCTCGGCGTATTCGATTGCCCGGGAGAGGAGTTCGCCGGGTGCGACGACCTCTTTGACCAAGCCGAGCTCGAAGGCCTCCTCGGCATAGAACACCCGCCCGCTCATCAACAGATCCAGGGCCGCTCCCCAGCCGACCACCCGCGGCAGAATCCACGAGATTCCGTATTCGGCGATCAGCCCGCGACGGACGAACGAGGTGGTGAACTTGGCGCCGGCTGCGGCGAACCGCACGTCGCACATCAGCGCCTGGGTCAGGCCGATGCCCGCGCAGGCGCCATTGATCGCCGCGATCACCGGTTTGCTGAGCGTGGTGACGAACAACGGATGCCGTTCCCCCACCATCGCGCTGATGTCGGTTTCGCCTGCGCTGTCGACGTTGGCCGAACTGATCGACGACAGGTCGCCCATGTCGGCCCCCGCGCAAAAGGCCCGTCCGCTGCCGGTCACCACGATCGCGCGCACATCCGGGTCGGCCTCGGCCGCATCCATCCCCGCGTAGAAGCCGGCAGCCAGCCCGCCGCCCCAGCCGTTCATCCGCTCCGGCCGGTTGAACGTCAAAACCGCCACCCCGCTGTCATGCACCTCGTAGAGAACGGGCTGTGCCGCAGCAGAATTCGCGGTGAGATCGGCTTGGGTGTCGGTCACCTACGGGTACCTCCCGGAATTACGCGCCAGCGAGCTGATTGGTCCATACTGTACACCTATCGGTATCACCTTCCGCAATCACCGTTCGAGCAGGCCGAGCCGCTGGTATGCCCGCTCGATCTGCGCCTTTCCAGCCTCCGGCAATTCAGTCTGCGGCGGGCGCGAATGCGGATAGTCGCCGATCGGCAGACCCAGCAGCGACGCGGCGTATTTGAACGCGGCCCCCCAATGGGTGAAGTAATCGGGCCGCCCCGGATAGCAGGTGAACCACGAGCCCATGTCGATCCCGAACTGATCCATCCCTGACTTCTCGGCGTAGTCCATTGCTTCGACGAGTTTGTCGGCCCAGATCAGCTCCCAGTACTCGGAGAGGATCCGCCGCTGGGGAGTCTCGTTGAGATAGCCCGCGGTGCCCAACTGCGCGGGCCCGACGATGCCCGCACGCAACCAGCCCGCGCGGTAGACGGTGAAATCGCACTCCCAGATCACCAACCCCGGCGCCAGTTCGTGCAGCAGGCGACTGGCGGCCGGCCGGAAGGCCCCCTCCTTGGTCGCGCATACCGCGGGGATCTCGGCGTAGATCCGTGCGCTCTCGGCCGGGGTCAGCACATAACCCGACGACGGCGAGTTGAACATGCCGAGCGCGATATCGGTTCGGTCGGCGATGTAGCGAAAGAAGCGCAGAACGCCCTCTCCGCCATGGGTTTCCATCATCGGCGTCTGGATGTAGACGATGTCGGCGCCGGCTTGCTGGGCGTGCCGGGTCAGTTCCAGGCAGTCCTTGGCCGCCGTCGCCGCCGTGCAGGCCTGGATCACGACGTCGGGGTTGGCCCGCCTGCCCTCCTCGATCGCGACCTCCAGCAACTGCTTTCGTTCGGGAAGCGTCAGCGACCAGAATTCGGCGATGCCGCTGGTGCACCACAGCATCGGGTGCTCGAGCTCGCCAACGCAGTACCGCACCAGCGTCCGATAGGCGTCCCAATCGATATCGTCACCGTCCACACCGGAGAACGGGGTGTAGAGGCTGTCTCCGATTCCGCGCAGTGCCGTGCATGCCCACTGTCGGGCCTCGCGCGCTGTGGCCATTGCCGCTCCTCAGGTGAAGTCGCTACCGCCGTCGACGTTGATGTTCGCGCCGGTCATGTACGAGTTGCGCTTGGATGCCAAAAATGCGACGACCGGTCCGATTTCGGACGGCAACCCCGCTCGCGGCAGGTGGGCCGGATGCCCGAAATGTTCGTCGATCGCGGCCATCAGCGCGTAGGGGTCGGAACCGTCGACGCCGACGGACGCGGCCCAGCCGGTGAGCGCCTCGGAGGCGATGCTGCCCGGAGAGACCACGTTGACCAGGATCTCGTCGGCGGCCAGGTGCAGTGAGAGATTCTTCGAGACGCTGGTGACCATCGCCTTGGCGGCCGTGTACGCCACCAGTCGCGCGCTCTGTCGCTGCGTCGAGTGGGCGGAAAAGTTCACGATGCGCGCCCACTCCGCGGCCCGCAGCAGCGGCAGCGCCGCACGCACACACCGCACCATGCCCAGCGCACCCTCGTCGATCGCGGCACGCCACTGGTCGTCGGTGAGATCGTCGAAAGTGCCTTGCCCACTTGGGCCGACGGCGTTGATCAGGATGTTGAGCCCACCACCCCACCGCAGACCGACCTGCTCGAACACCCGCTGCACCGCGGCCTCGTCACCGATGTCGGCGACCAGGCCGACGGCATCGGGGCTGCCGCAGCCGTTCAGCTCCTGGGCGGCGGCGTCGAGGACCGCCGCGGTGCGGCCGACCACTGCGATCCGCGCACCGTCCTCGGCCAGGCATCTGGCGGCGGCCAATCCCATTCCGCGACCACCGCCGACCACGACGGCGGTGGCGTCCTCAAGCCCGAGATCCACGACCGGCTGGTCTCTAGGTGCCGGTCCAATTCGGCGCGCGCTTCTCGGCGAACGCGACGGCTCCTTCGCGGGCATCGTTGGAAGAAAAGACCGGAATGATGAGTTCCAGCTGCTTTTTCCACATCTGCTCCTGGGTCCAGTCCGCGGACTGGATGAGCACTTCCTTGGTGGTCGCCACGGCAAGGGGTCCGTTGGCCGAGATCTTGGTCGCGAGTTCGATCGCGCCGGCCAGTGCCTCCCCCGGTTCGGTGAGGACGTTGACAAACCCCCACGCCTCGCCCTGTTCGGCGGTGAAGCTCTCGCCGGTCAGTGCGAGTTCGAACGCCTTCTGGTACGGGATGCGCTGCGGCAGCCGCAACAATCCACCGCCTGCCGCGACCAGTCCGCGCTTGACCTCGGGGATGCCGAACTTGGCAGTCTTGGACGCCACCACCAGGTCGGTGCCGAGCACGACCTCCGTTCCGCCGGCCAGGGCGTAGCCCTCGACCGCGGCGATCAGCGGTTTACGCGGCGGCCGCTCGGTGAAGCCGATGCCCCGGCCCGGAATCGCCACCACTTCGCCGGCGGCGAACGCCTTGAGATCCATGCCGGAGCAGAAGTTCCCGCCCGCACCGGTGATCACGCCGACGGTCAGGTCCGGATCGTCGTCGAGCTCGTCGACGGCGTCGGCAAGTCCTTGACTCACCGCGAGATTCACCGCGTTGCGGGCCTCGGGCCGATTGATCGTGATGACCAGAATCCGGCCCTGGCGTTCGCGCAGCACTGCGTCCGACACCCGCGGCTCCTCCATGTTTGGTTCGCTGGTATCGGTAAAACCTACTATAGGCATTACAGTAACGGGAAGGCCTCGATCGCTCGGGAGCGGAGACGCAGTTCACACACCCTTGAAGGAGTAGGGTTTGTGCCCGCTGATCTCAACGGAAGGGTGGACCGCAGTGGCCAAGCAGGCGACCGCCGCCAAGCGCCCCCGGCGCGAGCGTGGGTCGATCAATCCCGACGACATCATCGCGGGCGCCTTCGAACTCGCCGAGCAGGTGTCGATCGACAACCTGAGCATGCCGCTTCTCGGCAAGCATCTCGGTGTCGGCGTCACCAGCATCTACTGGTACTTCCGCAAGAAGGACGACCTGCTCAACGCGATGACCGACCGGGCCCTTGGCCAGTATGTGTTCGCCACGCCCTATGTCGAGGCGGACAACTGGCGCGAGAGCCTGGCCAATCATGCACGGGCGATGCGAAAGACCTTTCTGGGCAACCCGATCCTGTGCGACCTGATCCTGATCCGCGCGGCACTGAGCCCGCGCGCCGTCCGCGCTGGTGAGCACGAGGTGGAGAAGGCGATCGCCAGCCTGGTCGTGGCCGGCCTATCCGCCGAGGACGCGTTCGACACGTATTCGGCGGTTTCGGTACATGTGCGCGGTTCGGTTGTGCTGCACCGGCTTTACGAGAAGAACCGGGCCGCCGACGAGAACGCCCACCCACTCGAGGACGCGATCGTCGGTAACGCCGAGAGCACCCCGCTACTGGCCCGGGTCAGCGGTGAGGGCCACCGGATCGGGGCGGCCGACGACCGCAATTTCGAGTTCGGGCTGGAGTGCATCCTCGATCACGCGAGCCGGCTCATCGAGGAGGGCAAGAAATCCTCCGGCAAGCGCAAGCGAACCTGAATCACCGAGCGTCGGTCGGTGACCTAATCGCGGCCCTGGTGCGCTCCGGCGGTGCCAGGGCTACCGGGCTGACCGGATGGTCCTGTGTTCCCGCTCGTTCCACCACCGCCCGCAACGCCCGACACCCCAGACTTGCCGCCCCCGAAGGGGCTGCTCGCGCCACCTTTTCCAGCGGCTCCGCCCGCGCCGGCCTTGCCGCCGGGTCCACCGGCGCCCGGCTGCCCGGGTAGACCACCGGCACCGGCCGTGCCTCCGGGGAATCCGCCGCCATCGCCGCCGTTGCCTGCGTCACCGCCTTTGGCGCCGTCACCACCGTTGCCGCCCGTGCCGCCGTTACCGCCATTACCGCCGTTGCCGCCGAACAGACCACCGCGTCCACCGGCACCGCCCTTGCCGCCGGTCCCGCCGTCGACGCCCGCAGCGCCGGTGCCGCCGTTACCACCGTTACCACCCGCACCACCGGTGCCGCCCGTCACTGCGTAGCCGTTGACGATTGCGCCGTAACCGCCGGCGCCGCCGTCGCCACCTTTCGCGCCGGTCCCGCCGTTGCCGCCATTGCCACCATTACCGCCGACGGCCGTCGTGCCTCCAGTGGTCTGCCCGAATCCGCCGTTGCCACCGTCACCGCCCGCGGCACCGGCACCGCCATCGCCGCCGTCACCGCCATCGCCGCCGATGGCCGTTCCGCCCGGGGGGGAACTACCCAACCCGGACCTGGCCCCGCTCATCGCGCGCTGCCCGTGACCACCGACGCCGCCTTTTTGTCCGGCCGCCCCGTTGGCTCCGTTGCCGCCATCCGCCCCGGTTTGATCTCCCGCGCCGCTCGTCGTAGCGCTGCGGTTGTAGAGGTACTTGCCATAGTGGGGTGTACCGACGGCAGCTTGGCTGCCGTTGCTCCCGGGATTCACACCGTTGCCCCCGTCGAGGCCGATTCCGCCGTCACCGCCATCACCGCCGTTGCCGAAGAGCAATCCCCCATTGCCGCCCCGGCCCCCGGCTTGACCGGGCCCGCCGTCGCCGCCGTTGCCACCATTGCCGACGAAGAACGCGTCACCCCCGGCGCCGCCGTTCGCGCCGTCGCCGCCATTGCCCCAGAACAGTCCACCGTTGCCGCCCCGGCAGGCCCTTCCTGTGCAATCCGCCGGTGCATCCAGGCCATCGCCGAACAAGCCGAACACCGGTCCTTGGATCGCAGCAGCCGACGCGGCGACCGGCCCGACCGTCGGTGCGCTGTCGCTACCACAATTCGCCAGGATCGCAGTCGCGCAAGCGGTGCCCTCGGTTTCACCCGACGCATGCGCGACCGCCGCCGAACCCACCAACAGGGCACCACCGGCCATGAATCCAGCGAGCGCCATCGCCCGACCACCTGATTGCACGCGAACTCGTCTCGCCACGTTCGACCTTCCGGCTACTGGTCCCCCGACCACGTTCGTAAGTGGAGTTACAACGGCCCCCAGGACGAAGATAGTATTTGCTAGCACGCCCTCAGTGAAGAAAATAGCAATGATTTAGCAACCTCGAGGCGTCCGCATGACATCGCGAATCACCAATTTCAATAGCGGTAGTACGTTCCCTTCCCGGTAATACTCGCGAGTACTGATCGGGAAGATTTAACTGGGATTTAAGAACTTCGCTGGTAGGTACCGTTTACACCGCAGAGACTGATTGCGGCAATCTCGACGACAGTAATGATCGGTGTGTTTGCCCGCCGAACCCGGCTCGGCAGCGGTCCGGTCCCGAAAATTTTAGCGATCAACGTCCGTCGTGTCGGCAGGCCCTCAGACCTCGACGATGACGGCGCCGCCCTGGCCACCGCCCGCGCACATCGCCGCGACACCGAGACCACCGCCGCGACGACGCAGCTCGTAGATCAGTGTGGTGACCATGCGTGCACCGGAGGCGGCGATCGGATGACCGAGGCTGCAGCCGCTGCCCGAGAAGTTCACCAACTCCTCGTCGATGCCGTACTCCTTGCAGGCCGCGATCGGCACCGAGGCGAACGCCTCGTTGATCTCCCACAGCGCGATGTCCGACGGCTTGAGGCCGGCGCGGTCGAGGATCTTGCCGATCACCCGAACGCCGCCGAGGCCGGTGTCGCGCGGGGCCACGCCCGCCGCACCCCATGCCTTGACCGTGGCGAGCACGTCCAGGTTCTCGGCCTCGGCGTAACCGCGCTCGGTCAGGGCGACCGCCGCGCAGGCGTCGTTGGTGCCGCTGCTGTTGCCTGCGGTGATCGAGAAGCCCTCGATCTCCGGGTGCAGCACCTTCAAGCCCGCCAGCTTCTCAACCGTGGTGTCGCGGCGGGGATGCTCGTCGACGCTGAAATCGATCACCGAGCCGTCGAACTGCTCCACCTTCAGCGGCAGGATCTCGTCGGCGAACTTGCCGGCATCCTGCGCGGCAACGGCGCGCTGGTGGGAACGAGCGGCCCAGGCGTCCATCTCCTCGCGGCTGATGCCTGCCGACTGCGCGGTGTTCCAGCCGACCGTGATGGACATGTCCTTGGCCGGCGCATCCGGGGTTTCGACGTGGGTCGGCGGCATCCACCGCTCCTCGAACTTCAGCTCGGGGCCGGGGATACGCCAGTTGGTCAGGGGTGTCATCGACAACGACTGCACACCACCGGCGATCAGCGCCCGCTCCATCCCCGAGCCGATCTGGGCCGAGGCGTTGCCGATCGCGGTGAGGCTGCCCGCGCAGTGCCGGTTCACCGACTGGCCGGGCACGTGCTCGAGGCCGGTCGCGGTAGCCGCATAGCGCGCGAGATCACCACCGCCGTAATGGGATTCGGCGAAGATCAGATCATCGATGTCGGCCGGGTTGATCCCGGAGCGTCGCACGATCTCCGGCAGCACCGCGGTGATCAGGGTTTCCGGCGGGGTATTGACCAGCGTCCCCTTGAACGAACGACCGATCGCGGTCCGGACGGCACCGACGATGACTGGTTCGGGCATGTTCTCCACCTCAGGTTCGGCAGGTCTACGACGTTACAAAAGTAGCAGATAATGTATCGCTACCGATACCGGCTTGCTCACTCCGGTTCTGGGACGTGAAAATGCTCATCACGCAGGCGAAACGCCTCTTTGGTGCCGACCTGCGCCCTGGTCTTGACGAAGTTGAACTCACCGGGCGAGAACTGCAGGTTCGTGCCGTAGGAGTGGAACAGATAGCTGGCCACCTCCTCACCCTGGTAGGCCTGGCTCTGCTCGACTAGGCGGAACGCCTCCTTCGCGATCACGACACCGTCGGCAGGCATCTTGGCCGCCTTCTCGGCCCAGTACCGGGCCCGCGCCGTCACCGACGCCGCGTCACAGGTGTCGGTGAAGACCCCGAGGTTCTCGACCTCCCCTGCGGTGATGATGTCACCGGTCAGCAACAACCGCCGGGCGAGCACGGGGCCGAGCCGGTGGAAGAACATGTGCAGACTGCCGAGCGCGGGGCCGAGGAAACGGGTCGCCGGCATCCCGATCTTGGTGTCCCTGGCGATCACCGAGATGTCGGTCATCAGTGCCATCTCGAAGCCACCGCCCAGTGCGTACCCGCTGATCTCGCCGACCGTGACCTTCGGAAAGCCCATCAGGTTGTGGTAGAAGCCGAATGACTTGCGGTCCACCGCAAGTCGCCGACGTTGACTCGGTCGGCGTTTCGCCTGCTCTTCGGACTTGTCGCCGTACCACGCGTACGCGTTGTTCATGTCCGCGCCGGTGGAGAACACCCCTTCGGCACCGCGCAACAGCACCACCGTGATGTCGTCGTCCTCGGCGACGACATCCAGGTGCCGCCCGACGGTTTCGCGCATCGTCGCGTCGTAGGAATTGCGCTGGGCGGGATTGTTCAATGTGATCGTGGCGATCCGCTTGTCGCGGTCCACCTCGAACAACACCCGGGCGTCGGTCATGGTGTCTTCCTCATCTGCGGTCTGCGCTCGAAATGAGCTTGGCTTCAATCGTTCTGTCCCGGCCGAACGCCAGGGTGTTGCGCCGCGCGGCGGCGAGATGGTCCTGGGCCAGCCGAACCGCGCGGTCGGCGTTGCCGTCGGCGATCGCCTCGAGCATCTTGTAGTGGTCGCGCAACGCGGCCCGCATGGTCGTGTGCCGCATCGGGTCGGGCTCGTCGCTCCACACCGACGACTCATGGGCCGACCAGATCAGTTCCAGCGAACCGATCAGCAGGATCATCGGTTCGTTGCCGCACCTCGAGACCAACGCCTCGTGAAAGCGCCGGGCGTTCGGCACATATTGCGCCGTGTCCTCGAATTGCTGTTCTTGCCGGTCGATTTCGGCCCGCAGGTAGGGCACGACTTCGGTCATCCGGTCTTCCCGGGCCGCGCACATGCCCGCGCAGATCGGTTCGAGGTGCATCAGTGCCCCGCTCACATCGGCCGGGGTCGAGGAGCGCGATTGCAGCACCATACTGATCATGTGCGCGGTGCGGTCGGCCGACGGTAGATGCACGACGGCGCCGCCCATGTTGCCGCGCCGCACGGAGACCAGGCCGTCGATCTCCAGGATGTGGATCGCCTCGCGCAGTGCCGGCGGACTGACGCCGAACTCGGTGAACAGGCTCTCCTGCGAGGGCAACACATCACCCTCCCGCAGCCGACCGGAGAGGATGTCGTCGCGCAGCCGGGAGGCGACGATCTCGGCGACCCGGGGTGGGCGGATACGGGCGGCGCCGACCATCAATCGGTCCTGCGACGGGCGAACCGGTTCGCCGACATCAGCTCCGGGGCCATCACCACGGTCTCCGCCTCTCCGATGCACAGCACGGTCTCGTCGAGCAGAAGGCGAGCGGTGGCGGTGATCCCGCGGTCATGCTCGGCACGCACGATGTCGAACCGCAGTTCGGTGTCCAGCGGGGTCGGCCTGCGATACCTGATGTTCAGCGACCGGGTCTTGCCGGACCGACCGACGGCGCAACTCTGGTGTTGGATCACGGAATCGAAAAACACGCCGAGGAAACCACCGTGGACCAAGCCCGGCGGGCCTTCGTAGAGAACCGAAAACGTGACTCGTCCGGACGCGGATTCGGCGCTGATATCGGAGAACTGGTAGTGGGGAAAACACGGATTGAAGACGCCGACATCGAATGCCCGCTGAAGGTAGAGGCGCTTTGAACCATCGTCGGTGGCCATCCGGGGCGTGGGATCGGGCGGCAGTGCGGGCGCGAGGTCGCGCTCCCACTCGGCGAACTGCGCAACCATCGCATCGACGACCGGGGTGGGCTGTTCCAGGGAAAGCAGCGTCGACATCAGCCGGCGAATCCCCTCCGCAGCGGCGACCGTCTGCGGCAGCGGCGCTTCACCGAATCGTCCGACGTCACTGTCGTCCATCGAGTCCCCTATCCTTGCTATCTTGTACAAGATAGCACTACTGTATGGCTATCCGTAAAGGCGCGGAGGGACGGAGTCTTTGGTGAGTGACCAGGCCCGCTCGACTGACGGTGTCGTAGCGACATCGCGCGATGGCGCAGTTCTACACCTGGTGCTCGATCGGCCCGACCGCCGTAATTCGTTGAGCCAGAGCATGATCGAGACGCTGGTGACGACGCTGTCCGCTGCGGCGAGCGACGACAGTCTGCGGGCGGTCCACCTCAGCGGGGCCGGGTCGGATTTCTGTGCGGGCGTGGACTGGGTGAGCGCGAACTCGGGGCAGCGCCCCCGCACCGGCGACCTCGTCCGCCGGGTCCCCCACGGCGCGCACCGGGTCGTCGAGCTGATCCACGATCTGGCGCTGCCCGTGGTGTGCAGCGTCCGCGGCTGGGCCGCCGGCCTGGGTTGCAGTCTGGCCCTGGCGGCAGACTTCACCGTCGCCGCATCCGATGCGGTGTTCTGGGAGCCGTTCCTGGCCCGCGGCTTCACACCGGACTCCGGAGCCACGTGGCTGTTGCCGCGCCTGGTCGGCCTTGCCCGCGCCAGGGAGATGCTGCTCCTCGGCGAGAAGATCGACGCCGCCACCGCGGCGCAGTGGGGGCTGATCCACCGCAGCGTCGACGACGCCGACCTCGACACCACGGCGAGCGCACTGCTCGATCGACTGGCCTCCGGCCCGACCGTCGCGATCGGTCTGGCCAAGCAGGCCATCAACTACAGTCAGCACGCCACCCTGATCCAGGCCATGACCCAGGAGCTGTTCAACCTCGAACTGTCCTGCCGGACATCGGACTTCAAAGAAGGCCTGGCGGCGTTCCGGGCGAAGCGCGCGCCCGACTTCACCGGGCGATGAGAGATGAGGAAGCACAGATGGCGGCAGCTGCCTACGACACCATCGGTTACGAGGTCACCGGCCACACGGCCACGATCACGCTGAACCGCCCGGAGGCGCTCAACGCCCTGAGTCCGCACATGATCACCGAACTGCGCGCGGCCTACGACGAAGCCGAGAACGACGACAACATCTGGCTGCTGATCGTCACCGGCACCGGTCGGGCGTTCTGCACCGGCGCTGATGTCAAGGAGATCCCCGAGGACGGGAAGGTGATCAACGAGCGACCGTACCTGTCCACCTACGACCAATGGGAGGCCCCGCAGGAAGGCACTCCGCCGTTTAGGCGGATGGCCAAGCCGGTGATCGCCGCCATCAACGGAATCTGTTGCGGTGCGGGGCTGGACTGGGTGACCACCGGTGACATCGTGATCGCCTCGGATAGGGCGACGTTCTTCGACCCGCACGTGTCGATCGGGCTGGTGGCGGGCCGGGAGATGGTGCGGCTGGCCCGGGTGCTGCCCCGCACGGTGGCGTTACGGATGGCGATGATGGGCAAGCAGGAACGGATGGACGCCCAACGCGCCTACGATCTCGGGCTGATCACCGAGATCGTCCAGCACGACCGGCTGCTGGAGCGCGCGCACGAGATCGCCGAGCTCGTGACGCGCAACGCACCGCTGGCGGTCCGTGGCACCAGGCTGGCGATCATCAAGGGCCGCGAGATCCCCATGCACGAAGCGGAAATGCTCGCCGAGGCTTTCCGCGAGCGCAATCTGCACACCGCGGACTCGCTGGAAGGTCCAAAGGCCTTCGTCGAGAAGCGTGCACCGGAATGGCAGTGCCGATGACCGCCGCATTCGAGACCATCCTTCTCGATTTCGACCGGACCGATCATGTCGCCACGATCACGCTGAACCGGCCCGACCAACTCAACGCCTTCAACCGCACGATGTGCGAGGAGGTGGCCGCAGCGTGGCGAATCGTGAAGAACGACAACGCTATCAACGCCGTGGTGCTGCGGGCCGCCGGTGATCGCGCGTTCAGCGCGGGCCTGGACATCAAGACGCCGTACGGGCAGCCGCAGAATGTGTGGAACCACGAGGATCCGGGCGAACTACTGAGCCCCAAATGGCAGAAGATGTGGAAGCCCGTCGTCTGCGCGGTGCACGGGATGTGCACCGCAGGGGCGTTCTATTTCGTCAACGAGTCCGATGTGGTGATCTGTTCGTCGGACGCCACCTTCTTCGACTCACATGTCAGCGCCGGCCTGGTGTGCGCGCTCGAACCGATCGGACTGATGCGCAAGGTCGGCCTGGGTGAGGCGTTGCGGATCGCGTTGATGGGCAACGACGAACGCCTCGGTGCGGAGTCCGCACTGCGTATCGGGTTGGTGTCCGAGGTGGTGGCCCCGGATGATCTCTGGTCGCGAGCGCACGAGATCGCAGCGACCATCGCCGCCAAGCCGCCGTCGGCCACTCAGGGCACGGTCAAGGCGATCTGGGAGTCGCTGGACAAACCGTATCGGGCGGCGATGGAACAGAACCTGATCTACACCCGGCTGGGCAACCCGCTGGGACAGGCCGAGCTGGCCGAGCAGGACCACCACGACGAAATCCGGACCCCGAAGGTACGGTGATGAGCGCTTGCACGAAGAACGGACGGCGCCAGATGCACGACCATGCACTGAGCAGGCGGATCGGCGACGTCTTCGACCTCGATCCCGGCGGCAGAGCCATCGAGTACGACGGTCATTGGTCGAGCTGGGGTCAGATCGCGGGACTCAGCCGCCAGGTCGCCGCCGCGGTTGCGCCGGGCACGCCGGTGGGAATCCTGTTGCGCAACACACCCGCCCACGTCGCGTCGCTGCTGGGTGTGCTGTTGGCAGGTGGCTGTGTCGTGGTCATCAACCCGTCCCGCGGTGACGAACGGATGCGCGCCGACATCGCCGGACTCGACCTGCCCGTCCTCGTCGGGACGGCCGACGACCTCGCGCTGCCGGGTGACCCGGCCGACACCGCCACCGTGATCACGATCGCCGACGTCGGGTCCACTCCCCGGATCCGGTACGGGGCACCCGCCGAACCGGGTCCGCCCGCAGTCGCCGTCCAGATGCTGACCAGCGGCACCACCGGTCCGCCGAAACGGGTGGACCTCACCTACGACATGCTGGCCGTCTCTGTGATCGGCACCGACTTCACCACCGCGCCCCCACCATCGGACGCTTCCAGCGGGGTCGCGATCGTCAACGCACCGTTGGTGCATATCGGCGGGGTGTACCGGGTGCTGCAATGTGTCTGCGAGGCACGGCCCTTCGTGCTGCTACCTCGCTTCGAGTTGACGTCCTGGGCCGACGCGGTGCGCCGCTACTCCCCCAAGGCGGTGTCGCTGGTACCCGCCGCGCTGCGGATGGTGCTTCATTCCGACCTGGGCCCCGACGACTTGGCCGGCGTGCGGGCCGTTACGTCGGGCACCGCACCGCTGTCGCCCGAGGACGCCGACGCATTCACCGAGAAGTTCGGAATCCCGGTTCTGACCTCCTATGCCGCAACCGAATTCGGTGGTGGCGTCGCCGGCTGGACACTGGCCGACCACAGGGAGTACTGGACGTCCAAGCGCGGAAGCGTCGGCCGGGCCAGCTTGGGCGCCCAGTTGCGGGTGGTGGCCGACGACGGCACACCACTCGAACCCGGCCAGGACGGACTCCTCGAGGTCAAACCCGGCCAGCTCGGGTCCGACGCCCCGTGGGTGCGGACCACCGACCTCGCGCGCATCGACGCCGACGGGTTCCTGTGGATCCTCGGCCGCGCCGACCAGGCGATCATCCGCGGCGGATTCAAGGTGCTCCCCGACGACGTGCGGGCCGCGCTGGAGAGCCACCCCGCCGTGCTGGGCGCCGCGCTGGTGGGCAGCCCCGACGAGCGCCTCGGTGAAACCCCGGTCGCGCTCGTGGAGGTGCGCCACGGCCAATCGCTCACTACGACCGCACTGACCGAGTACCTGCGAAACCGGCTGGCGCCGTATGAGATCCCGTCAGACATCAGGTTCGTCGACGAGATCCCGCGGACACCATCGGGGAAGGCGGATCTGACCGCAGTACGGCGACACTTCACCGACCATGAGCGCTGACACCGTCGGCCTGCTGCTGCGCGGGCAGGCCCGTGCCCGCGGTGACCATCCGCTGCTGCGGTGTGACGACGAATGCCTGCGCTACGCCGAGGCCGACGAGCGCTCCTTCGAGTTGGCCCGCGGGCTCGTCGCGCTCGGTGCCGGCAAGGGCACCCATGTCGGGGTGCTCTACCCCAACGGTGCGGCGTTCGTGGTCGCGATGCTCGCGGCAGCCCGTATCGGCGCCGTGGTCGTGCCGTTCTCGACCTTCTCGACCGGACCGGAGCTCGCCGACCAACTCGTCCACAGCGACACCGAGATCCTGCTCGCCACCTCGCGCTTCCGCGGCCACGACTACGTCGCCCGCCTCCGGGACGTGCGCGCGCCGTGGCTGCGGCACGTGGTGTTCGACAACCAGATCGCCGACGTTGCATCCGCGAGTGTGACGGCCGCGCTCGAGGACGACGTCGACGGTTGCGACCCACTCGCGATCGTCTATACGTCCGGGTCGACTGCAGCGCCGAAAGGTGTTGTGCACACCCATGGATCATTGCTGGGTCATCAGCACAACCTCAACGCCATCCGTGGATTGACCGCGGCGGACCGGTTGTTCTGCAACTCGCCGTTCTTCTGGGTCGGCGGCCTCGCGTTCGCGTTCCTGGCCACGCTGGACGCGGGAGCGACGCTGGTGTGCTCCAACGCCGCCGACGCCGCCGAGGTACTCGACCTGCTCGAAGCCACCCGCCCGACAATCACCAACGGGTTCGTCGCGGGCATCAGGCACCTGACCCGCCACGAGAGCTTTGCCCACCGCGACCTGTCCTGGTTGCGGCGCGGGAACCTCTACCCGATCATGGCCCCCGACGTCCGCCCGCGGGATCCGGAGTTACGGCACCAGATGCTCGGCATGACCGAATCGGGCAGCGTCGTGACCCTGAGCGCCGACACCACCGACCAGCCCGAGCACCGCCGCGGCTCGTTCGGAAAGCCCGCGCCCGGATTCGAGATCCGCCTCGCCGATCCCGATACCGGCGTCGCCGTGGCGGCCGGTGAACTCGGTGAATTGTGCATCCGCGGCCGGTACCTGATGCAGCACTACTACAAACGCAGCCGCGAAGAGAGCTTCGACGCCGACGGCTGGTTCCACACCGGCGATCTGGTACGCACCGACGACGAGGGATTCGTGTACTTCGCAGGCAGGCGCGGAGCGATGATCAAGACCGCGGGCGCCAACGTGTTTCCCGGCGAGGTGGAGAAGGCCATCGCCGCGGTCACCGATGGCCTTACCGCGCACGTGCTCGGACTGCCCGATCCCGAGCGCGGACAGATCGTGGCGGCGGCTGTGATCGTCACTGACGGCCATGAGTTCAACGACACCGCGGTGCGGCAGCGGCTCAAGACCGAACTGTCGTCATACAAGATCCCGCGCCGCTTCCTCGCTTTGTCACCGGACGAGTTGCCGCTGATGTCCAGCGGCAAGGTAGACCTCCCACGGCTGAGGGCAATGTTCGATGCCTGACACCATCGACGCCCTGATCCGGGCACGGAGCGAACTGGGCGGCAAGCCATTCGTTATCGACCCGGACGACCGGATGAGTTATGCCGAACTCGACGATGTGACAAGCACTCTCGCCGGCGCACTGGTCGCAGCGGGCGTCGGCAAGGGCAGTCGGGTCGCGCTGATCATGCCGAACAGTGTCCGCTGGGTGCAGCTGGCGCTCGCGCTGACCCGTGTCGGGGCCGTTCTGGTTCCGCTGAGCACACTGCTCGCGCCACGCGAGCTCATCGCGCAGCTCAAGGTCGCTGCGGTGCAACACCTGATCGCCGTCGAGGAGTTCCGCGGCCATCGCTACCTGGACGATGTCGCGGCCGGGCATGCCGAACTACCTGCCCTGCGCCACGTTTGGGACGCCGCACAGCTGCCCGTCGAATCGGCCGACGGCGTCGCCGTCGACACCTTTACGGCCACGGTGGTACCCGCCGACCCCATGGCGATCATGTTCACCTCCGGCAGCAGCGGCCCACCCAAGGGCGTGTTGCACTCGCACGGCAATGCGCTGGCGGCCGTGCGGTCCGGCCTGCAGGCGCGGTGTATCCACGCCGACACCCGGCTGTATCTGCCGATGCCGTTCTTCTGGGTCGGCGGCTTCGGCAGCGGGATCCTGTCCGCACTGATCGCCGGGGCCACGCTGGTGCCCGAGCAGATCCCGGAACCGGCGGCGCCGCTGCGGTTGCTGGAACGGGAGCGGGTCACGTTGTTCCGGGGCTGGCCGGACCAGGCGGAGGCGTTGGCCCGCCGAGCCGCCGACGTCCGCGCCGATCTATCCGCCCTGCAGCCCGGCAGCCTGGACGCCCTGTTGCCACCCGAACAACGAGCCGCACCCGGTGCACGGGCAAAGCTGTTCGGGATGACGGAGTCCTTCGGTCCGTACTGCGGGTTTCCCGCCGACACCGACATGCCGCGCTCGGCATGGGGCAGCTGCGGAAAGCCGTTCGACGGCATGGAGGTTCGCATCGCCGACGTCGACACCGGTGATCCGCTGCCCGCGGGCACCATCGGCATGATCCAGCTGCGCGGCCAACACACGCTGCGCGGGATGTGCCGCCGCAGCCGCGAGGAGGTATTCACCGCCGACGGCTTCTACCCGACCGGTGACCTCGGACACCTCGACGACGACGGATTCCTGTTCTATCACGGCAGATCCGACGACATGTTCAAAGTCAGCGGCGCAACGGTGTACCCCAGCGAGGTAGAGGCGGCGCTGCGCGAGATCGACGGTGTACGCGCGGCGTTCGTCACCGACGTGGCCGGTCGAGTCGGCGCTGCGGTGGTGTGCGACGGCCTGACGGCCGAGGAGCTACGGACCGAGGCCCGCGGTAGGCTCAGTTCGTTCAAAGTGCCGACCGTGTGGCGCCTGCTCGACTCCGACGACGCCATCCCCCGCGGCAGCACCGGCAAGGTCGATGTCCGAGGCCTGCGCGAACTGTTGGCCGGGCAGGCGTAACTTCTAGGCGATGACGCTTTCCGCGCACGCCGCCACCTATCGCCAGGCCGGTGACCACGCCGTATCGCTGGCCGCCCAGGTGGCCCCTGACCAGTGGGACGTTCCCGCGCTCGGCAGCTGGTCGGTGCGCACGCTTGTCGGCCACATCGGCAGGTCGTTCACCACCGTCATCGACTATTCGGCGCGGCCCGCGGACCGGGTCGAGGTGGCCGACTCCGCCGAGTACTACCTGGCGATCATCCCGCTGCTGGCCGAACCCGAGCAGATCGACGCCCGCGCCGAACAGGCCGGACTCGCCCTCGGCGAGCATCCGCTGGACGGCCTTCGGGAACTGCAAACGCGCGCCAACGCGGTACTCGGCGCCGAGGATCCGGTGATCACGACGATCGCCGGCGGTATGCGGCTCTCGGATTACCTGCCCACCCGGATCTTCGAACTCGGTTTGCACAGTGTCGATTTGGCCCGCGCGATCGGGGTGCCCGAAACACTGCCACCAGAGGTCGCCGACGGCATCCTGGCACTGTCGGTCGAGGTCGCTCGGCGCCGCGGTGACAGCCACGCACTGATGTGCGCGCTCACTGGCCGCGGCTCTCTACCCGGAGGTTATTCGGTGGTCTGAAAGCGCTGCGCGACACCCTTTTTCACCAGGTGCTCGATCAGCGGGCCCGCACCCGCGGCGAGGTGCTCCGACATCGCCGCCCTGGCCTGCTCGCCGTCGTGCGCCTTGAGTGCCGCGAGGATCCGCTTGTGGTCGGCGACCGACTTCGCCGGCCAGCCGTCGATGGTCGGGAACACCGATTCCGGTGCGTACCGCGTGATCTGGGACATCAGCTGGGCCAGCTTCGGGGAGTCCGCCGCGACGTTGATGGCGCGGTGGAACTCGTGGTTGAGCCGGACCGCGCGTGCGTCGTCGGCGGCGTAGGCGGTGACCAGTTCGTCGTGAATCGACGACAGCACCGCCAGTTGATCGTCGGTGATGTTCACCGCGGCCCGCGCCGCCAGCTCACCGCCGACGTGTGCCTGCAGGTTCGAGACATCGGTGATGTCCCGGTC
>JAEZIA010000256.1 GCA_023416315.1 Actinomycetes bacterium | reverse complement strand
GTCGGTCAGCGACCACACGTCCAGCGGCTCGTCGGGGGGCTCGATGCCCAACACCCGCAGCAGCACCCGCGACGCGTGGTCGGGGTCGACGCTGGAGTCCTCGAGCAGTTGGTGCACCGTGACGTCGAGGATGCGGGCGGTGTCGTCAGCGCGTTCGACGTAGCGTCCGATCCAGTACAGCGATTCGGCGTTTCTGGCCAGCATGATCGCGGTCTCCCCCTACTGCTGCTGTTGCTGGGTGTTGGTCTCGGAGCCGGCGTCGACCCGGGTGTTCTTGCCGGTGGCCGTCTTCGGCAACGAGCGCACCACCTCCGCGGCGGCGAGTTCCCGGTCGGCGGCCGAGGTGCGCGACGCCAACACCCACGTGTCCTTGGAGCCGCCGCCCTGGCTGGAGTTGACCACCAGCGAACCCTCCGGCAGCGCCACCCGGGTCAGCCCGCCGGGCAACACCCACACCTCGTCGCCGTCGTTGACGGCGAACGGCCGCAGGTCGACGTGCCGCGGTGCCAGGGCGTCGCCGACCTTGGTCGGCACCGTGGACAGCTGCACCACCGGTTGAGCGATCCAGCCGCGGGGATCGCCGATGACCTTCTTACGGATGGCGGCCAGCTCCTTTTCCGAGGCGTCCGGGCCGAACACGATGCCGTAGCCGCCGGAGCCCTCGACGGGCTTGATCACCAATTCGTCGAGGCGGTCGAGCACTTCCTCGCGCTCGTCGTCGAGCCAGCAGCGCAGCGTGTCGACGTTGGCCAACAGCGGCTTCTCGCCGAGGTAGTACTCGATGATCGTGGGCACGTAGGTATAGACCAGCTTGTCGTCGCCGACGCCGTTGCCGACTGCGCTGGAGATCACCACGTTGCCGGCCCGGGCGGCGTTGAGCAGGCCAGCCACCCCCAGCACCGAATCGGGACGGAACTGCATCGGGTCGAGGAAGTCGTCGTCGATCCGGCGGTAGATGACGTCGACCTGTCGCTCCCCCTCGGTGGTGCGCATGTACACCACGTTGTCGCGACAGAACAGGTCGCGGCCCTCGACCAGTTCCACGCCCATCTGCCGGGCCAGCAGCGAATGCTCGAAGTAGGCGGAGTTGAACGGCCCCGGGGTGAGGACGACAACGGTGGGATCGGCCTCGTTGGTGGCCGCCGCGTTGCGCAACGCCCGAAGCAGGTGCGACGAGTAGTCGCCGACCGCACGCACCCGGTGGGTGGCGAACAGGTTGGGGAACACCCGCGCCATCGTCCGGCGGTTCTCCATCACATAGGACACCCCCGACGGGGAGCGCAGGTTGTCCTCCAGCACGCGGAAGGTGCCCTGGGCGTCGCGAATCAGGTCGATACCGGCGACGTGGATCCGCACACCGTTGGGCGGGTTGATCCCGGCGGCTTGCCGGTGGAAGTGCTCGCAGGAGGTGACCAGCCGGCGCGGGATCACCCCGTCGCGCAGGATCTCCTGGTCGCCGTAGATGTCGTCGAGGTACATCTCCAACGCCTTGACGCGCTGAGTGATACCGCGTTCGAGCCGGGACCATTCGGCGGCCGAGATCACCCGCGGCACCAGGTCCAGCGGGAACGGCCGCTCCTGGCCGGACAGCGAGAACGTGATGCCCTGGTCGATGAACGCGCGACCCAGCGCTTCGGCCCGGGCTTCGAGCTCCTCGGCGTCCGATGGGGAGAGTTCGGCGAAGATGCCCTTGTAGGGTCCGCGGACGTTGCCCTGGTTGTCGAACATCTCGTCGAAGGCCTTGGCATAGGAGCCCAGTTTGTTGTAGCCGCCGAAGATGTGGTCGTGACGCCGGGTCTGCCGCGAACCGTTGCGCGATGACCGGCTGGCTTCCGAAGGCAGGGTGCGAAGGCTCACAGGCCCATGCTGCCGTACGTTGCGCATTCCGGCAGGCCAGTGAGCTCCACTTTGGGAGTTCGTGGCCTGACTGGTACCCTGAACAACTGCTGCCCGAGGGCCTGACGGCCCCGGCGAAGACTTACGACCCCCAAGCTCTAAGACGAGGAACTCACGCGTGGCCAACATCAAGTCGCAGGAAAAGCGCATCCGCACCAACGAGCGGCGCCGGGTGCGCAACAAGTCGGTGAAGAGCGCGCTGCACACCGCGATCCGCGGGTTCCGGACGGCTGCCGCCGAGGGCGACAAGGACAAGGCCGCCGAGCTGCTCGTCTCGACCAGCCGCAAGCTGGACAAGGCTGCCAGCAAGGGCGTTATTCACAAGAACCAGGCGGCCAACAAGAAGTCCGCGCTGGCGCAGGCCTTCAACAAGATCTGAGTCGGTCCCGGCCGCGTCCGGCCGGATCAGTCTCTGCCGCTTCCGGCCGGATCAGTCTCTGCCGCTTCCGGCGGCGAGCTGCGCGACCTTGCGCACCACATCTTCCAGCGCGTAGTTGGCGTCGGCTGCGGCACCCTTGACATCGGCGTTCAACGCCGCGACCAGCCGGATCGCCGACGCCACCCGGTCCCGTGACCAGCGCCGCGCCTGCTTTTGCGCCTTCTGGATCTTCCACGGCGGCATGCCCAGCTCGGAGGCCAGCTGATGGGGCGGGCCCGAGAGCGGACCCACCCGTGCGATCGTGTGCACGGTCTCGGCGAGCGCGTCGGCCAGCACGACGTGCGGAACACCGCGCATCATCGCCCAGCGCAGCGCCTCGGCCGACCCGGTGACGTCACCCAGCACCGCCTTCTCCGCGATGTCGAACCCGGAGACTTCGGCCTTCCCGCTGTGATAGCGCCGGACCGCGGCCGCGGTGACCTGGCCGTCGGTGTCGGCGACAAGCTGAGAACAGGCCGCGGCAAGCTCGCGGATATCGGAGCCGACGGCGTCGATCAGTGCCGTGACGGTGTCCTCGTCGACCTTCACCTTCTGCCTGCGGAACTCGGCACGCACGAAGTCGACCCGCTCGCCCGGCTTGGTGATCTTGGCGCACAAATGCACCGTGGCGCCGAGCTTCTTCAGCTGATCGGCCAGCGCCTTGGCCCGCCCGCCGCCGGAGTGCACGACTGCCAGCACGGTGCCCGGCGGTAGGTCGGCCGCCGCGGAGGCGATCAGGTCGACCGCCTCCTTGCCTGCCTCGGCGGCAGACTCGAGCACCACCACCCGCTCGTCGGCGAACAGCGACGGGCTGAGCAGTTCGGCGAGTTCGTTGACCGACACATCGCCGGCCCTCAGCCGGTCCACCGGGACGTCACCACCGCCCGCCGCACCGCGGGCTCCGTGCAGCACCTCGGAGATGGCGCGATCGACCAGCAACTCCTCATCACCCAGGATCAGATGCAGGCCGTCCACTGTCGCGCTCACCCGGTGATCGTTTCACGACCGGCCGACACCGGCCGACACCGACCTTGGCCCACCGCCACACCAGCGCGGCGGCCAGCGTCACACCCGCGACGGTCGCCACGCCGGCCGCCCCATCGGGCACCGTCAGCGCGGCACCCGGGATGTCGGCGGCAGTGGCCGCGACACGCAGCAGCCACCACAGCTCCGGGCCTGTGAAGCGGATCAGGAGCCCGGCCACCGGGGGCAGCAGCAGACAGACCGCCGCCGCGGCGGTGCCCAGCACGGTGATCGGCGGGATGACAACGGCGACAGCCAGATTGGCGAGCACACTGATCACGCTCAGCTTGCCGGATATCGCCGCGACCAACGGTGCGGTGATGAGTTGGGCGGCCAGAGCGATGCAGAGCGCCTCGGTAAGCGGCCGGGGCCAGCCCCGGCCGATCAGCCGCGCCGCCCACCCCGGTGCCAGGACAACCAGCGCCGCGGTCGCCGACACCGACAGCGCGAACCCGGCGTCGACCGCCAATTGTGGTGCGACGAGCAGCAATCCAAGCACCGTGGCCGCCAGTACCGGCACCGCCTGACGCCGGCGGGCGCTGAGGATCGCCACCAGCGCGACGGCACCCATCACCGCCGCGCGCAGCACGCTGGCGGTCGGCTGCACGAGGATGACGAACGCCACCAGCGCCAACCCGGCCAACCCGACTGCCGCTCGGGGCCCGACGATCCGCGCCGACAGCAGCACCGCGCCGCAGACGATCGTGACGTTGGCTCCCGACACCGCGGTCAGATGGGTGAGCCCGCCCGTCTTGAATTCGGTTGTGGTGGCCGGTGGTACGGCCGAGGTATCGCCCAGCACCAAGCCCGGCAGAATGGCGGCCTGGTCGGGCGGCAGCACCTCTCGGGCGGCTTGCGCGAAGCGGGCGCGAACCGCCCGGGCCGCCCGCTGCACCGCCGAGGCACGCCCGGGGCTCGGCTCGCCGGTCGCGTTGAGGACCGCCACCGTCAGGTCACGACGTGTCGGCCGGCTGATCCGGGCGCTGAAGCGGACCGGCTGACCGGCCATCAGCTCGCCGAAACCCCGCACCGGTGCGAATACCACGACGGCGCCGGATATCTCGGCACCGTTCAGTTGGGACAGTGTGGCGCGGAAGATCAGCCGTCCACTGCCCAACGGCCGCGGGTCCTCCCCCGGTGTGACCGTCACCGTGGCCACCGCACCGAACCGCTGCCCGATCGGATGATCACGCACCGCCTCGCTGCGCAGTCCCGCCGCCAGCGCGAAACCGGCCCCGATGACCGCGGCGCCGATCACGCCGACACCGGCCGCGCGCACGGCGGGCCGGCGCCGGCCGTACACGCCGACCAGCGCCGCCCAGCCCAGCCCGACGGCTGCGCAGCCAGCGGTCGATCAGTTCATGTACTCC
>JAEZIA010000171.1 GCA_023416315.1 Actinomycetes bacterium | reverse complement strand
CAAGAACACCCCGACGCCGCCGTCGGGCAGGCTTGCGGTGACAACCAGAGCGTCGGCGCTGTCGCCGGCCAGCACCGGGTTCTTGCGGCCGGTGATCGTCCAGGTGTCGCCGGTTTTGGTTGCGCGCGTTGATAACTCGTCGAGGCCGCGCAGTCCCTTCTCGGTGTGGGCCAGCGCCAGCAGTCGCTCACCGGCGGCCACCTCGTCGAGCTGGGCGCGCTGAGAGTCGCTGCCGAGTTCGGCGATCAGGCCGCCCGGGATCAGCGCGGCCGTGGCGACCGGCTCGGGTGCCTGGCGGCGGCCGAGCTCGGTCATGACGACGATGATCTCGATCTGGCCGGATTCCTCCGGTTCGAAACCCAGTCCGAGAATGCCGATCTCGGCCAGCTGACGCCACACGTCGCGGCTCCAGCCGAGCTCGCTGTCGACGGTCTTGTTGCGGGTCTCGATGTCGTAGGTGCGGGAGAACACCTCGCGAGCGGTGTCGCGCAGGAGCTCTTGTTCGTCGGTCAAATCAAAGTTCATGGCCGGTTCTCACAGTCCCAGGATCGTCGAGGAGATGATGGTGCGCTGGACCTCGTTGCTTCCGCCGTAGATCGAGGTCTTGCGGTAGTTCAGGTACTTCGGCGCGGCGTGCTGCGCCCAGAGCGGAGATTCGATGTCGGCGCCGCCGTCGAACGGCAGGGCGTCGGGCCCGGCGACCTCCACGGCCAACTCGGTGACGGCCTGCTGCAGCTGGCTACCGCGCAGCTTCAGGATCGACGAGGCCGGGTTCGGCTTACCGGTTGCTTCGTCGCCGCTGACCCGCAGTTGCGTGAGTTCCAGTGCCAGCAGCTCGTTTTCGATATCGGCGACCTTGGCGGCGAACAGCGGATCATCGAGCAGGCTGCCCGCGCCGACCTTGGTCTGCGCGGCGTTCTCCTTGACGTCGGCGAGCCACAGCTTGGTGGTGCCGATGCGCGCGATGCCGGTGCGCTCGTTGGACAGCAGGAACTTGGCGTAGGTCCAGCCCTGGTTCTCTTCGCCGACAAGCTGATTGGCGGGCACCCGGACGTCTTCGAAGAACACCTCGTTGTCCTCGTAGCTGCCGTCGATCAGCTTGATTGGCCGCAGCGTGATGCCCGGGGTGTTCATCTCGACGAGGATGAACGAGATCCCGGCCTGCTTCTTGGGGGCGTCGGGATTGGTGCGCGCCAGCACGAAGATCCAGTCCGCGTACTGCCCAAGCGTGGTCCAGGTCTTCTGGCCGTTGATGACGTACTCGTCGCCGTCGCGGATCGCGACCGTGCGCAGCCCGGCGAGGTCGGAGCCGGCCTCTGGCTCGGAAAAGCCTTGGCACCACCAGATGTCGAGGTTCGCCGTCGGCGGCAGGAAGCGTTCCTTGATCTCCTGCGATCCGAAGTGGGCGATCACCGGCCCGACCATGCTGGCGTTGAAGGCCAGCGGCTCGGGCACACACGCCATCCGCATCTCGTCGGCCCAGATCTGGCGCTGCAGCGGCGTCCAGTCCTTGCCGCCCCATTCCACCGGCCAGTTCGGCACGCCGAGGCCGGCCTTGTTCAGGATCCGCTGGGTGACGATCGCGTCATCCGGAAAGTTCAGGCTGTCGGTGCGAGCCCGCTCGCGGATATCGGCAGGGATCTGAGTGGTGAAGAACTCACGCAGCTCGTCGCGGAACTTTGCATCCTCGTCACTGAGTGCCAGTCTCACGAGCGCAACCTCATTCCTTAGTACTCGGCGGTATCCCCTGCACGTTAGCGCAGCCCTACCAACCGGTCGGCAGGACCACCCCTCA
This sequence comes from Actinomycetes bacterium, assembly GCA_023416315.1. GTDB lineage: Bacteria > Actinomycetota > Actinomycetes > Mycobacteriales > Mycobacteriaceae > Mycobacterium. The sequence continues at coordinate 1,899 of JAEZIA010000171.1, read as the reverse complement.
ACGGGGAAATCGGTGGCTGATCAGCCGCGGAAGCCCGGCCCGCGCCGGCGCAGATAGCGCTCGAACTCGGCGGCCAGCGCATCGCCATCCACCTTCGACAGGGCCTCGTTCATGTCGACCTCGGCGTCGCCGCGCTGCTCCAGGGAGGCCACGTACTCGGCGATCTCCTCGTCCTCGGCCGTCATCTCGGTGACCGCCTGCTCCCATTCCTCGGCCTGGGCGGGCAGGTCGGCCAGCGGCACCTCGATGTCCAGGACGTCTTCGACGCGGCGCAGCAGCGCGACGGTGGCCTTCGGGTTGGGTGGCTGCGACACGTAGTGCGGCACCGCGGCCCAGAACGTCACCGCCGGGATGCCGGCGGCCACGCAGGCGTCCTGGAATACCCCGGCGATCCCAGTCGGACCCTCGTAGCGGGTTTCCTCGAGGCCGAAGAACTTCGCGGACTCGGGGGAGTAGGCCGCCCCTGACACCGGGACCGGCCGGGTATGCGGGGTGTCGGCCAGCAACGCCCCGAGGATCACCACGGTGTCCACGTTCAGCTTGTCGGCGATCGCCAGCAGTTCGGCGCAGAACGTGCGCCACCGCATGTTGGGCTCCACCCCGTGCATCAGCACGATGTCGCGGTCGGATCCGGGCGGCCGGCAGTGCGAAATCTGCATCGACGGCCAGACCAGTTCCCGGGTGACGCCGTCGACCTGCCGGATCACGGGACGATTGACCTGGTAGTCGTAGTAGGCCTCGTCGTCGATCTCGATGATCGTGTCGGCTTCCCAGATGGCGTCGAGGTGCTCGAGCGCATCGCTGGCGGCGTCGCCGGCGTCGTTCCAGCCCTCGAAGGCCGCGACGATGATCGTGTTCTGCAGTTCGGGCAGATCCGGGCCTTTCATAGCGCTGAAGTTCGACGACGTCACAAGTTCAGCCTAAGGCTTGCTGGGCTTCGATGAGCCTTCTCGGACCGACTACCCTGGTGTGTTGACGTGTGCTAACGGAATCGTCATCTGAACGCTGTTGTTCAACGGGTTGGGCGTCCAGAAGTCAGTTGCGAGACGACGTAGACTTTGCAGCGTCGAGAGGCGTTGCAACGGATCCGGCAAACCACCGGTATCCGCCACGCTCGGCAGAGTCAAGGACGCCTTCCGTCATGGGAGGAACGTACGTGGACGCCGCTGAAGAGACCTTCGTGCCGAACATCAGACCCGATTGCACCGATGCGCTGGCGACCGCCATGCGTCGGCGGATCCTGGTGATCGACGGCGCGATGGGCACGGCGATCCAGCGGGACCGGCCCGACGAGGCCGGTTACCGCGGCGAGCGGTTCAAGGACTGGCCCAGCGATCTGGTCGGCAACAACGACCTGCTCACGCTGACGCAGCCGCACATCATCTCCGGCATCCACCGGGAGTACCTCGAGGCGGGCGCCGACCTGCTCGAGACCAACACCTTCAACGCCAACGCGGTCTCGCTGTCCGACTACGGCATGGCCGAGTTCGCCTATGAGCTGAACTACGCCGGCGCGGCCCTGGCCCGCGCGGCGTGCGACGACTTCAGCACCCCGGACAAGCCCCGCTACGTCGCGGGCGCGCTGGGGCCGACCACCCGGACCGCGTCGATCTCGCCGGACGTCAACGACCCCGGCGCCCGCAACGTCTCCTACGACCAGCTGGTCGACGCCTACCTCGACGCGGCCAGCGGCCTCGTCGACGGCGGAGCCGACCTGCTCATCGTCGAGACGATCTTCGACACGCTGAACGCCAAGGCCGCGATCTTCGCCATCGAGACGCTGTTCGAGAACCGTGGCCGCCGCTGGCCGGAGATCATCTCGGGCACCATCACCGACGCCTCCGGGCGCACGTTGTCCGGCCAGGTCACCGAGGCGTTCTGGAATTCGATCCGGCACGC
>JAEZIA010000124.1 GCA_023416315.1 Actinomycetes bacterium | reverse complement strand
CGGTCAGCGCGTCGGCCAGCTGCCGGGCCAGGGCACCGAGCGCAGGATCGTCGGTGGAATCCAACAGCGCTACTGCGCGACCCAAAGTGTCTGTCGCCGAACGGGGTTCACCGTCGGCGAGATCGTCTGCCGACAGGTTCAGCCGGGCACCTGCGACGGCTTCGCGCAGTGCGTCGAGCTCGGAGAGCCTGCGGATGTCGGCGACCAGCGACTCATCCTCCCCCGGTGCCGGGTCGACGCCGTCGATCTCGGTCAACGCGAACTTGAGCCGGTCGGCCTCCTGGGCCAGTTCGCGTGCTCGGTTGGTCCGGTCGACCAGGTCGCGGCGGGCCACCTGCCACTGGTCGCGCAGCTTCTTGTAGCGCTCGAGTTTCGCGTCCACCCCGGCGCAGCGGTCCAGCGCGGCGCGCTGCTCCTCGGGGCGCATCAGCCGCAGTTGGTCGTTCTGGCCGTGCAGGGTCAACAGTTCGGCGGTGAAGGTCGACAACGACTTGGCCGGCACGCTGCGCCCGCCGAGGTACGCCCGGGACGGCCCGTCACGGCTGACGGTGCGCAGCGCGATGATGCTGCCGTCGTCGTCGCGGTCGGCTCCGGAGGAGTCCAGGATCTCGTCGACCTGCTTGGCGGTGGCGTCGTCGAGTTCGGCGGTGGCGAATCGGCCTTCGACGACGGCCCGCTCGGCGCCCGAGCGCACCCGGGTGGCGTCGGCCCGCGCCCCACCCAGCAAGTGCAGGCCGGTCACCACCATGGTCTTTCCGGTGCCGGTCTCGCCGGTGAGCACGGTCAGCCCGCGGTCGAACTCCGCGGTGGCGGCGCTGATAGCGCCCAGTGATTCGATCCGGATTTCGGCGAGCATCGTGGATTACTGCCCCCGCCAGCCGGTGACCGGCAGCCGGAACTTGCGCACCAGCCGGTCGGTGAACGGTGCGCTGTCCAGGCGCACCCACTTCAGCGGCGTCGTGCACTTGGTGACCTCGAGCCGCCCGCCTGCGGGCACCCGCATCTCGCGGCGGCCGTCGCAGTACACCAGCGCCTCGTGGCTGTCATCCTCGATCTCGATGGCGATCAGGGCGGTCGGACTGGTGACCATCGGACGGGCGAACAACGCGTGAGCGTTGTTGGGCACCACGATCATTGCCTCCAGGTCCGGCCAGACCACCGGCCCGCCCGCCGAGAACGCGTAGGCGGTGGAGCCGGTCGGGCTCGACACCAGCACACCGTCGCAGCCGAACGCCGACACCGGCCTGCCGTCGATCTCCAACACGACGCCGATCACGCCGAGCCGGGCGCCCTTCTCCAGGCTGGCCTCGTTGAGCGCCCAGCCGCGGGCGATGACATCACCCTTGGCGCGCACCGCGATGTCCAGCGTCATCCGCTCCTCGACGCGATAGTCGCGGGCGACGACGTGGTCGAGGACGGTATCGATGGCTTCGGCTTCGGCCTCGGCCAGAAAGCCGATGCGGCCGAGGTTGATTCCCAGCACCGGGATCTCGGCGTTGCGGGCCAGTTCGGCGGCGCGCAAGAAGGTGCCGTCGCCGCCGAGGACGAGGACCAGCTCGCAGCCGACGGCGGCGTTGGCCTCGGTGTCGACCACCTCGGTGGTGGAGCCGTGCATCGTGCTCGCGTCGAAATGGGTCCCCCGGTCGACGGCTTCGGCGGAGAGCACCTTCAGCGTGATCCCGTTGTCGCTCAGCACCTTTTCCACGCGGCGAGCCGTCTCGGTGGCCTCGTCGCGGCCAGTGTGCACGACGAGCAGGATCGCCCGCTCAGGAGTCATTGCGGTCCTTCCGCGACGGCGCGCGCTACCGCGGCGTCCAATTCGTCTCCCTGCAACCCGGTGTCGGTGTCGGCCCGCAGCCACAGGAAGTACTCGACATTGCCCGACGGCCCCGGCAGCGGACTCGCGGTGGCGCCGACGGTCTGCCAGCCGAGCTCACCGGCGCGGGCGGCGACAGCCAGCACCGCGGCGGTCCGCAGCGCCGGATCGGACACCACACCGCCCGCGCCGACCTGCTCGCGCCCGACCTCGAACTGTGGCTTCACCATGGGAACGATATCGGCGTGGTGCGACGCGCAGGCAGTCAGTGCGGGCAGCACCGTGGCCAGCGAGATGAACGACAGGTCGGACACGACCAGATCGACCGGACCGCCGATGGCGTCGGGTGTCAGGTCACGCACGTTGGTGCGTTCAATGACGGTCACCCGAGCATCCGAGCGCAGCGACCAGGCCAGCTGCCCGTAGCCGACGTCGACGGCGACGACGTCGGTGGCACCGCGGTCCAGGAGCACCTCGGTGAAGCCCCCGGTGGAGGCGCCGGCGTCCAGGCAGCGCCGCCCCGCCGGGTCGATGCCGAACGCGTCGAGGGCGCCGATCAGCTTGTGGGCGCCGCGCGACACCCAGGTGCGTTCGTCGCTGGCATCGACGGTCAGGTTGGCGGTGATGGCGACCGCGGTGGCGGGTTTGACCGCCCGCATGCCGTCGATGCTGACCCGGCCCGCGCCGATGAGTTCGGCGGCCTGCTGCCGTGACCGCGCCAATCCGCGTCGGACCAGCTCAGCATCAACCCGGGCGCGCCGCGTCATCGGCGAACTCAGCCCTTCTCCACCGATTCCAGCGCATTGACCAGGATCTGGTGCGCTTCCTCGAGCCGGCGTCCGACGGCGTCGATATCGACACCGGTGACGTCGGCGGCGGGGTCGACGCTGGGCAGCTGTGCGAGCACGGCGTCGATGTCGGCACGGATCTGTTCGGGGTCGGTGTTCATGTCACCGTTCACGCTAGCGGATCTGCGCCCGTCAGCAGGGACCAGCGCTGCAGCGCGGCGCGTGCGGTGTCGTCGCCGGCACGCACCGCGAGCCGGCCCCCGCCGCCTGCGTCCCACACCGCCCGGGCGGTGGCGCGGACCACCGAGAGCCCGTCGCCGGACTCATCGCCGCCTGCGGATGTCACGGTGATCGCACCGGCGCCGATCTCGACCCGCCAGGCCGGCTGTTCGGCCACCAACAGTGCCTCGGCGGGGGTGTGCAGATCGCGAAGGTCGGCGCCGATGTAGGTCGGGCGTTGCTCGGGGACGGCATGGACCGCCTCGGCGGCCGTGCTCACCCCGCACAGCACCATCAGACATGGCAGATCGGCGGCGGTGGCGCCGGCGATATCGGTGTCCAACCGATCACCGACGACCAGCGGGGTGTCAAAGGAGCCACGCGCCAAGGCATCTCGCATCAGGGCGGGCGCGGGTTTGCCTGCCACCTGAGGCTCGGCGTCGGTCGCGGCCCGCAGCGCGGCGACCATCGAACCGTTTCCGGGCAGCAATCCCCGCTCGGTGGGCAGGGTGCGGTCGACGTTGGCGGCCACCCACAGCGCACCGGCACGGATCGCCAGCGCGGCCTCGGCGAGATCGGGCCATGAGGTGGTCGTCGAATGGCCCTGCACGACGGCGGCCGGGCCGTCGTCGAACCGGCGGACCGGCCGCAGCCCGACTGCTTCGACTTCACCGGCGAGTGCGTCGGTTCCGACGATCAGCACCCTCGACCCGGGTTCCAGCTGCTTTGCGAGCAGGCGCGCCGCGCTCTGGGCGCTGGTCACCACGTCGTCGGCGTCCGCGGCGAAGCCGAGTTCGCGCAGATGCGCGGCGACGTCATCGGCGGCACGGGAGGCGTTGTTGGTGACGAACAGCTTGCGGGTCTGCGCGGCGTCGAGGGCCCCGATGGCACCCTCGGTCGGTTCGTGGCCGCGGAACACCGTGCCGTCTAAATCGAGCAGCAGGCAATCATGTTGCAGCGCAAGCGTGCTCACCTCAGGCCAGCTCGCTGACCCGGTCTTCGGCATCGGTGACACCGTCGATGTCGGCGGCGGCGGCGTAGATGAACCATTGCAGCGCTTCGTCCCCGCGGCCGAGTGCCAGCAGCGTCTCGGCGTAGGCGTAGAACAGCCGAGCCGCCGTCGTGCCGGTGCGCGCCGGGTCTGGCTGCGGATTCGACAGCACCACCAGTGCCTGCTCGAGCTGACCGAGGTCGGCCCGCGCACCCGCGGCGACGATCCGCAGCTCGTCGGCGTCGTCACCGGTGAGTTCGGCCGCTTCAGGGCTGCGCGCCAGCTCGATGGCCCGTTCGGGCCGCCCGACGCCACGTTCGCAGTCGGCGATCAGCGGAAGGAGCTGGGACTTGCTACCCATCCGGCGAGCGGCGCGGAACTCCGAAAGCGCCTGGGCCCAGTCACCGCACTGATAGGCGGCGATGCCGACGGCCTCGCGTACGGCCGCGATCCGTCCGGAGCGCGCACGAGCGGCCTGCGCGTGTTCGAGCGCGGCCTGCGGATCCTCGTCGAGAAGTTCGCCGGCCGCGACCAGATGGCGGGCCACGGTATCGGCCGTCGACTTGTCCAAAGTTGTGAGCTCACCGCGGATTTCGGGTGAAAGCTGCTTGGCCTCGATGGATGACGGGATGGCCGGACCGGCCGGCCGGGCGGCGGTGTCTTCGCCGTCGGCGGGATGCTGCGGCTGGGTGCGGCGGGCCCGCCCTGGACCGGAGCGATGCGGCGCACCGGCGCCGGTTCCCGAGGGACGACGGGGCGGACGTCCGCCGGAATTGCCTTGCCTGTCATCGACCACCTGTAAAGGATACGGGCAGCGGGGAGATAGCCACAATTGGCCATAAATAAATGGCGGCAATGGAATCGAATTCGAGAAATGGAAATGCCCCCCGATTTCTCGGGGGGCATTTCACTAAATTGTGTTCGGCGGTGTCCTACTTTTCCACCCGTGTGGGTAGTATCATCGGCGCTGGTAGGCTTAGCTTCCGGGTTCGGGATGGGACCGGGCGTTTCCCTGCCGCTATGGCCGCCGTAACTTTATTCACTCTTTTTTGAGTGTCCCCGATTGTGTTGGGGGGGTGTGTTTTGGTGGTGGGGTGCAGTCGTTTGACTGGTGTGGATTGTGTGGTTGCGAGGCGTCTGATGTGTACAACATTTTTTCGAAAACAAGGTTGTTTGTTTTGGTTGTTGTAAGTTTTCGGCCGGTTAGTGCCAGTTCCCTGAACACCTTGCGGTGCGTGTAGGTCTGGTCTATCGATCCCGTGGTCTGCGGGGGGCCTTATCCCTCTAAAAGGGTGA
>JAEZIA010000085.1 GCA_023416315.1 Actinomycetes bacterium | reverse complement strand
GGCCTCGGTTTCACCGAGGCCGGCCAGCTCCCCCAACATCCTGATGCCTGCCGCGGCGGCGGACATCTTCACGAACACCGACGGCGGCAGTCCGTCACTGGTCAGTGCGAGCCGGGCCCGGCTCGACGTGCCCGCCGCGTTGTCCAGGATGCGCACGGCATCGACTCGGCGACCGATGATCGCGGACAACGCCGTTGGCGTCAGGTCGCCGACCCGGCGCGGGAACGACCGGCGGCCGCCGAGCGCACTGTCGAGGGCAAGACGCCGCACACCGCGGCCGACATGGGCGCCGAAGCGCGCAACGGAAAGCACCGATGGACCATACCGCTCCCGAGACCCGCGCAGTTACAAATTCGGACGAAAGTGTAAACTGCGTGCACAGCCGACAAGAAGGGCAACACAATTGGGCATCGTGACTACGAGCTCCGAAACGGCCTTCAGCCACGCACCGGAGACGCTCTACGACTTCGTCACCAATCCCGCGAACTGGACCAAGACCTACCCGGGTAGCAACTACGTGGGCAAGCTGGACAAGCTACCGCTGGCCGTCGGCGACACGTGGGAAGAGGGTGGCCCCGACGGGGACCGCATCTTCACCTGGCATCTGGCGATCGCCGTGCGGCCCCGGTTGTGGGTGTTCAACTCGGTGGGCCGACTGGGCCACGACCGGGACGGCAACGGCGGCATGGACGGCCGGATCACCGTGCAGTACCACTTCACCCAGCCGGGCGCGGGCATCACGTTGTTCACCCGCACGATGACCATCGAGGCGCCGAAGGACGCGCCGATGCCCGACGGCTTCTTCCGGATCGTGAACCCGGCCAACATCGACCGGTACCACGCCGCTATCGAGCGGGAGCTCAGCCAATCCCGTTGAGGCCGTGGTGATGATTACCCGGGCCCATGGTCGGCGCCGGGGGCGCCACAGCCGTCGGGCTGAACTTGTTGCCACCGGTGGGGCTGAGCCCCTTCTCGGTGGGGGTGGCCGACGGGCTGCTCGATTCGGGTGACGTCGTCGTCGATGTCGAAGGGGACGGCGACGGCGCCTGGTTCTCGTTCTTGCTGCACGACGCGACCAACGACGCCATCGTGACCAATGCGGCGCCGCCGACGACAGCGGCGACACGGGCAGCGACAGAGGGCGAATTCATAGGAATCCTCTAGTGAATGCGGCGAAACACGCCCTCGCCGGGGGCCTTAGATAGGCGGCTGCCTGTTCGAGCGAGAATTTTTCCACGGATCAGCGGGTTTGGCAAACATTCGTGCCGCCGGTGGTGTTTCCTCGCGGCGGCGTCTCGGTCACCGGCGGGTTCGCCGATGCACGGGCGCGTGGGCCGTGATCGCCCGGCCAGAACCGATTCTCGGCACCGCTCTCCCGCGCGATTTGTTTGCAGACTTGTGACTCCAACACGGCCATCAGGTTTGCCAGGTGCGGTACCGTCTTCTCAGCGCTTGCAAGGGGAGTTGTGATGGGTTCGATGAGTAGTGCCTCGGCTTATGTGGGTCGTATCGGCGGTCTGGCAATCGGTCTGGGTGTCGGGGTGGCGATTCTCGCCGGCGCCGGCGCGGCGTGGGCCGAGTCGGGATCATCAGGGTCCGGCGACTCGGGCTCGTCGTCGCACAGTTCGTCGAGCGCCAAGCCGGCCTCATCGGCTTCCTCGGCTAAGCCCAAGAGCACCGCGTCGTCGGCCCGTACCTCGAACAAGCTGACCTCGCGCAGCGCGAACAAGTCGTCCGCCGCCGCGGCAGCACCGAAGGCGACCGCGGTCCGTGCCGCCGCCAAGCCCACCGCCCCCAAGGCGGTCACCGAGCTGCTGTCCGCGGTCGGCCTGACCACCAGCGCGACGGGCGTGGCCACCTCCAAGCGCGAGGCCGTCGCGAGCGCGGCCGTGTCGACCGCCGCCGTGGCAACCGCACCCACCGTCATCCCGTCGTATCCGGTCGGTTGGGTCACCGGGCAGGCGAACAACGCCTACCCCGGCATCGGCTGGCCGCAGACCAACAACACCAAGCCGCAGGGGATCTGGGGTACCGACCTCGGCATCATCTGGGAGAACGGGCTGACGGGCAACATCCAGTTGGCGTTTGGTGACACGTTCAGCGGCCCGGGCATGACCGGTGACTGGCGCTCCAACGTCCTGTTGCTCAGTCAGGACAAGAACCTGACCAACGGGCTCACGCTGCTGCCGACCGGCTACGCCTACCAGTTCATCCCCCGCAACTCGTCGGTGCTGTTCCCGTTGTTCGGCTCCGAGGTGACGGTGATCCCGACCTCGGCGATCTCGGTGAACAACGAGCAGTACGTCAACTACATGTCGGTCAAGTCCTGGGACACCCCGGGCCGGTGGACGACGAACTATTCGGCGATCTCGATGTACGACCAGGACACCGACAAGTGGGTGCTGCTGCGCTCGACGATCCGCTCGGCGAGTTGGTTCGGCTCGACCAAGCCCTACGTCCCGGGGAACCAGAACTTCCAGCAGGCGGCGTATGTGTTGCAGCCCGCCGATCAGGTCGCCGAGGGCGAGACCCGCTATCTCTACGCGTTCGGCACACCGTCGGGCCGGGCCGGCTCGGCCTACCTGTCCCGGGTCGCCGTCGACGACGTCGACAACCTGGCCAAGTACCAGTACTGGAACGGCAAGGACTGGGTGACCGGCAAACCGGTCGCGGCCACCCCGATCATCGGTGACTCCACCCGGTCGGCAGGTCTTTTCGGTCCCGTCCTCGACTGGGCGAACAACCCGAACGTGCTGGGCGGAATGCTCGGCGGCCTGTTCGGCGCCAAGACGGGCGGCAACGTCAGCGAGATGTCGGTGCAGTACAACGAGTACCTCGGCAAGTACGTGGTGATGTACGGCGATGGCAAGAACAACGTCAAGCTGCGCTATGCCGACACCCCCGAAGGCGAGTGGTCGGCGCCGATCACGGTCGCGACCTCGGCCACCTACCCCGGGCTGTACGCCCCGATGATCCATCCGTGGTCGGGCACCGGCAAGCTGGTCGACAACAACAACCAGCCCGATGTCAGCACGCTCTACTGGAACATGTCGCTGTGGGGCAATTACAACGTCGTGCTGATGGAAACCGACCTGACCTCACTCAAGGCCGCCCTGGACGGGGTCTCCACCTAAGTTCAGAATCCAGACTCTGCTAGTCTGGCGGATGTGTCCGTCGACCGCGACCTGATCAGTGCCGAAAACTGTTCGGTCAAGCGCGCACTCGACGTCGTCGGCGAGAAGTGGACGCTGCTGGTCCTGCGGGAGGCGTTCTACGGCGCCCGGCGCTTCGACCGGTTTCACTCCCGTGTCGGGTGCCCCCGCCAGGTGCTGACCGACCGGCTCAGCACCCTGGTCGCAGCCGGCGTGCTGCGCCGCGAGCCCTATCAGGAGCCCGGTCAGCGCGAACGCCACGAGTACCGGCTGACCGAGAAGGGCCGCGATGTGCTTCCTGCCGTGATCGCGCTGATGCAGTGGGGCGACAAGTGGGAGGCCGACGCCGCGGGAGCGCCGGTCGAGGTCGTCCACCGAGACTGTGGACACCCCGTCGAACTGGTCCTGCGCTGCCGCGCCGACCACACCCCGTTGACCGCCCATGACACCGAGCCGCGACCCGGCCCGGGCGCCCGCCCAGCCACCGGAAAGACGAGTTGATGACCACCACCGCCCACGCCTTCGACAGCGCAATCGACTTGACGGACAACGGTATCGGCCGCTACATCGGCCAGACCGTCGACGAGTACGCGAACATGGTCGGCCCGTTCGGTGGCGTGACGGCCGCTGCGATCGTGCGTGCGATCGAGCAGCACCCGGACCGCATCGGTGACCCGGTGGCCCTGACCGTCAACTACCTCGCACCGATATCCGACGGCCGCTTCGACATCGCCGTGCACGCGGTGCGCACCAACCGGAGCAACCAGCACTGGACCGCCGAGGTGACCCAGGAGCACGGTCCGACGACCACCGCCACCGCCGTCTTCGGCCTGCGCCGCGACGCCTGGTCCGACACCGAAGCCACCATGCCCGAGGTGCCCGGACCCGAAAGCCTCTCCCCCACAACGGCTCCCGAGTTCGTGCGCTGGATGCGCAACTACGATCTGCTGTACGTGCGGGGCGGCTTGCCGACCGCGCCCGACGAGAGCCCGTCGTCGACGACCACGCTGTGGGTACGCCAACGGCCGGATCGCGCACTGGATTTCGCCGCGCTGAGCGCCATCAGCGATGTTTTCTATCCGCGGGTGTTCCTGCGGCGCGGCATGCCGGTGCCGGCCGGCACGATCTCGCTGACCACCTACTTCCACGTCGACGCCGCCGAACTCGCCAGGCACGGCACCGACTACGTCCTGGCCAGTGCCCACGCCCTGCGCTTCGCGCGCGGTTACTTCGACCAGAGCGCCCAGATCTGGGGCCGCGACGGCACCTTGCTGGCCACCAGTCATCAGATCGTCTACTACAAAGACTGACAGACTGGCTCCCATGCTCAGCACCAATCCGCCGGCCGACCGCCGGTGGCCTCATGTGGTGCGGCTGGTCCTCTTCGCCGCCGTGCTGCTCGGCCTGTTCTATGTGGTCGCAGTGTCCCGCGTGATCGACCTCGATGGCATTCGCGCCGCGGTCGCATCGACCGGTCCCGCCGCTCCGGTGGCCTACGCTGTGGTCTCGGCGATCCTGGCGGCGGTGTTCGTCCCGGGTCCGTTGTTGGCCGCGGGAAGCGGCGTGTTGTTCGGGCCGCTGCTCGGCACGTTCGTGACGTTGGGTTCGACGGTCCTGACCGCGATGATCACCGCGCTGCTCGGAAGGCGAGCCGGCCGGGACAGCGCGCGCGCCCTGCTCGGCGCCGACTGGTCGGCGCGCATCGACGGTCAGATTCGGCGCCGCGGGTTGTGGGCGGTGGTGGGTCAGCGGTTCGTGCCGGGAATTTCGGACGCCATGGCGTCCTATGCGTTCGGTGCTTTCGGAATGCCGTTGTGGCAGATGGCCGCCGGGGCTTTCATCGGATCGGCGCCGCGGGCCTTCGTGTATACCGCGCTGGGAGCGTCGATTTCGGATCTGTCGTCACCGCTGGGCTACGCCGCGATCGCGGTCTGGTGCATCACCGCGATCGTCGGGGCGTTCGCTGCCCATCGCGGCTACCGCGGGTGGCGTGGCCGACGCGAGGGCAGGTCCCTCCCCGCGGCCGGGGAGGGACCCACCGTCGATTAGCGGCCGCTGTGGCCGTGGCCGTGGCCGGCCTTGTGGCCCTTGGTGGCACCGGTCGAGTCCGACTTGCCGGCCCCACCCTTGTCGCCCTTGCTGCTGGGCGTCGAGGCAGAAGCGGGCGTCGCCGCGGGCTTGGTCGTGGCAGCCGGGGTGTCGGCATCGGTCTTGGCGGGCGTCTCGGCCTTGGCGGGCGTCTCGGCCTTGGCGGGCGTCTCCGCCTTGGCCGGTGTCTCGGCCGTTGCCGGCGTATCCGCCTTGGCAGGCGTGTCAGTGGTCACCGGCTTGTCGGCGGTCGCCGTCGCCTCAGCGGTCGCCGAGGCCGCAGGCAGCGCCTTGGCCTTGACGGCCGCCGCCGCGGCGGCTTTCGGCGCGATCGCGAGGGCGATCTGATGCGCGATCGTCTGCAGGGTGGCAATGGGACCGGCGATGTTGAGTACGAGGCCGCCGTCCGGCCCCATCGACGGTTCTCCGGTGGACAACAAACCACCGGCCAGCACTGGTACCCCCGCAAGACCGACCAGCGGACCGAGGTCGGGGCCGAACCCACCGTTGAGGAAACCGCCGAGCATGGTCGCCGGAGCGGTGAGGATGGCGTTGACGACCTGCTGCGGGTCGCCGGTGCGGACGGCATCGATGACGTCCTGGGTGGCGGCACCGGCAGCGCCGAGGCCGGTGATGACCGGCCCGAGAAGGCCGACGGCAAAGGTTGCGTCGAGAATGGGATCACTGAAGACACCGGCTACGTTGAGCAGGTTTTGGAACGGCTGGGTGATGAAATGCGCGACGGCGGGCAGGAGGTTGATCAGCGGCTGGGTGAGGACCAGCGGAGCTGTGAGCAGCGCATTGGTCGCCGCCTCGACGTTTCCGTTCGCCAGCGACGTCAGCACTGTCCGGGCGAGCTCGGGGGTCGTCTGGGTCAGGGCGGTGAACAACTCACTGCCGGACGCGCCCAGCGCCGTTCCGAGTGCGGTGAAGCTCGCTACCTGGTTGGCGCCGATCTGCTTGAGGATCTCGCCGGGGTTGGCTGCGTCCATGAGCGTCTGGATGTTCGCCGTCGTGGTTTCGAAAAGCTGCTGGTAGGCCTGCTCGATGGGACTGACCGCCGCCGCCAGCGCCGCGTCGGCGTGCAGCGAGGGCAGATGGATGTCCGGCACCGGCGGCGCGATTGGCGAGGCGGCGATGACGCCGACCCCGAGCAGCGCCACACTCGCCGTGACAGAGGAACGAACAACACGTTGCATGAGAGATCCCGAGATGTTGAGGTTGTACTGACATTCGGGAACCTACTGCGGAGTAAGTTTCGGTCGCTATCGCACGAATTGATGAGACGACAAACGCTTCGAGCCCACGCCGCGACAACGAAATCAGTTGCGTCCGATGGCTTTGGCGTTCATGACGTTGGCCAACTGCACCCGTGAGCGCACTCCCATTTTGCGGAATACCGCACGTAGGTGGGTGTTCACCGTATGGATCGAGACGCCGAGCGCCGACGCAACGGATTGGTTGGTGTAGCCCTCACTCACCAATTGCGCCACCCGCTCCTCGGCCTTGGTCAGGCTCTCTCCACTGCCACTTCCGGTGGGCGCGCCCGCTCGGTTCAGACTGCGTTCCACTGCCGGTAGGTAAAAGTTCGCGCCGAGCTCAGCGTAGAGATCCCAGGCCTCGGTCAGTGCCGCCACCGCGGTGTGCCGGTCGCCCTGATCGACCAGGACGGCGCCGTAATCCGCAAGCGCCCCGGCCAGCAAGAACGGTCGCGGGGACTCCCGCAGAATCTTGACCGCGCTGCGCAGGGTGCCGGCATCGCCCGCGACGAACCCTTCGACCTGCAGCGCGAGCCCTTCGAAGCTGGCGACACCGGGGTTGCGTTCGGCGGCGATCCTGGCGCGTTCCACGGTCTGCCAGGCGAACTCGTCGTCGGCGGCGGCAACGGCGATGCCGGCCTGCACCCGCAGCAGTTCCGGGCTCCGCGGCCACCACGACCTGGACTGGGTCAGCGAGTCCATCAGCGGCTTGAGGATGCGCACGCTGTCCTCGAATCGGCCTTCCGCCCCGGCGATTCGGCCCTTGATCATCAATGTGGGCGGTTGGCGCACGGCGTCGTCGGCCTGTCCGGTCTCCTCGGCGGGCCGAAGCCGCTCGCGGGCCAGGGCCAGGTCACCGCGGATCACGGCGACCACGCTGCCGATCAGCCAGGCCTCGAATTTGTGCACATACGTGCCCATTTCGTCGCAGAGCCGGATCACGGTCATCGCACCGGCTTCGGCTTCGGCGAAGCGCCCGAGTTTGAAGTCCTGCAACAGCTGAGCGAACAGCAGCGACGGCAGGCTCTCGTCGTGGTGCTGGTGCACCCGGGCGAGCAGGTCCTCGGCCTCGACGAAGCGGTCGAGCTGTTGCAGTGCCAAGACCTCACCGGCGAGATAGGTGGTGCCGCCGAGCGCGCGCAGGGCGCGGTAGTGCCTGCGGGCCGACCCGTGCCTACCCTCGGCAGTGTCGGCTTCGGCCAGCGCCTCCAGCGCCAGCAGCTGGGTGCGCTCGTCGCCCAGCGCTCGGCCGCGGGCCAGGGCCGCCTCGGCGGCCTCGGCGGCCGCCTGCGCGGTGCCCGTGCGGGTCGCCACCAGCGCTTCCACCGCGGCCAGCCGGGCCTGCAGCTGCGGTGACAGGGTCGGCCGGGCCTGCACCTCGAGCACCCGGCGGTCGATTTCCCCCAACTGCCCCATCAACCAAAGTGCTTGAGCAGCAAGGGATTGCAGGCGGGCACGGTCTTCGGCGTCGGACGTCTGAGTGAGCAGCGCGTCGATAACCGCGACGGCGTCGTTGCCGCGCTGAGCGGAGATGAGGATCTCGGCGCACTGCTCGCCGATCTCCATGCGCCGGGGATCGTCGATGGCGAGCAAACCGAATGCCTCCACGATGAGGGGCGCGGCCACCGCGGGCATGGTCGACGACGTCTGCGCAGCGGCGGCGCGAAGGATGTCGACCACCTCGTGATCGCCGTACCGCGCGCCTGCGCGGGCATGCGGCGCCGCCGCGACGACGCCCTTACCGGAGGCCACCAGATATTTCGCACAACGCAGGTGCAAGGTTCGGCGAATCGCGGCGGGCACATTGTCGTAGGCCGCCTCGCGGATCAGGTCGTGGGCGAACGCCACGTGGTCGCGATCGTCGGCCAGCAGCCCGCGCGCGTGGGCTTCCCGGCGCAGCGCACTGATCGCCGCGATGGACCGGCCGCCCAGCAACTCGGCGGCGTCGGCCAGATCCAGCGGCCGCCCCCACACCGCGGCGAGCTCGACCAGCTCGGCGGTGCCCGCACTCAGCGAGCGCAGCCGGGTGTCGACCGCGGCGGCGAAGGACGCCGGAATGTCGTCGTCGGTGACCGCGCCGGCATCGCGCGCGGCCGCCACACCGGACAGCAGTTGAACAGCGAAGAACGGGTTACCGCCGAGCGCGTGCAGGCGTCGGTGCGTCAGACCTTCGGCCGGGCCGCCAAGGTAGTCGCGTGCCAGCGCGTCGAGTTCGGCGTCAGTCAGCGGGCCCAGCACCACGTCGTGTCGTTCGATGTCGTCGACAGCACCTCCGGCTAGGTCGCGACCGGCGACCAGCCACACCACCGGCGAATGAGCCAGCCGGCCGGGCAGCGTCTCGAGCGCGAACTGGGTGACCGGGTCGGCCCACTGGGCGTCGTCGATGACGATCAGCACGGGCCTGCTCGCCGCGATGTCGGCGAGTACCGAGGCGATCCGGTCCACGAGCCACACCGGCTGGTGGTGCAGCGGGGCGAGGCCGGCGAAGGTGTCGGCGTCCAGCAGCGGCTTCGTCCCCGACCGCAGCGCTATCAGTAGCGGTGCGCCTGCCGAGATCTGGTCGAGCTCCTCGGCCTTGCCGAACCCGACCGCAAACCCGGCCGCGGCGGCCTGCCTGGCTGCGGACTGCAACACCGAGGTCTTGCCGATGCCGGGCTCACCTCGGACGCTGATCACGCAGCCTTGTCGCACGTCAGCGACCCGTCGCAGCAACGTCGCCACGGTGGACAGGTCGCCGTTTCGGCCCCTCAGGACGGGACGCATCGTCCTGCGTCCGGCCTGCTGCTGCTTCGCATTGCGTAAATAACCACCGACGGGGCGCATCACTTCCCGTCGCGCGGAATACTGACAACATGCCTGATCGCAATGTGCTCGGCGGCCCCCTCGAACCGTGCGGAACCGACCCGATGACGGGGTTCTACCGCGACGGCTGCTGTTCGACCGGTCCGGACGACACGGGCAGGCACACAATCTGCGCGGTGGTGACCGCTGAGTTCCTCGCCCACCAGCGCTCGATCGGCAATGACCTGTCCACCCCGATGCCGCAGTACCGGTTCCCCGGCTTGACGCCCGGTGATCGGTGGTGTGTCACCGCGCTGAACTGGCTACGCGCGCACACCGACGGGAAAGCGGCGCCGGTGGTGCTGGCGTGCACCCACGAACGGACGTTGGAGATCGTGCCGCTGGAGACGCTTCGCGAATATGCCGTCGACGTGCCCGACGACCTGGGCAGCCTGGATCAGAAGTAGCCGTTGGCCGGTGGCCACACCCCGTTGACGGCGTAGTTACCCGCCGCGTGCGCCTTGTAGGCCAGCGGGTTGTGAGTGGAAACCGTGCGGACGTTGCGCCAGTGCCGGTCGAGATTCAGGGCGCGTGCGGTGGCCGAGGCGCCGCCGGTGTCGAAGAGCCGTTCGGCCGCCGCCAGCGTCAGTCGCTCGGCGATGAGCTGCGCCTCGGCGACCACGATCGCCACCCGGGCCAGTTCGTCGGCGTCGTCGATGCGTCCGGAGTCCACCACGCCGTCGAGCGCGTCGGCCGCGGTTAGCACCAAGGCCTCGGCGGCCGAGGCGTTCGCGGCGATCTCGCCGACCGCGTGCAGCGTGAACGGGTCGCCGGCCGCGGTGTCGGCCAGCGAATGCGACGCCGGGCGCGCCTTGTTCTGCACGTACCAGATCGCGTCATCGCGCGCGGCTGCCGCGATACCTGCGGCGACCGCTGCCAGATACAGCTGCAGGAACGCGGTGCTGTGGCCCAGGTGCGCCCCGTCGGACACGGTGACCACCTCGTGCGGTTCGACCGCCACATTGGTGAACCGGGTGCCGCCGCTGGCGGTGGTGCGCTGCCCGAAACCCTCCCAGTCGTCGAAGAGTTCGACGCCCTCACGATCGACGGGCACGATCGCCTGCACATCCCGGCCCTCGGCGTCGCTGGCCGAGACGGCTACCAGATCGGCGAAAAGTGTTCCGGTGGAATAGAACTTGTATCCGTTGAGGCGCAGCACACCGGCACCGTCGGCGAGCAGCGTGGTGTCCGCCCCCGACGGCGTCTTGCCCTTGGCGTCGGTGATCGCGTTGCCGACGATGACGCCGGCGTGCAACCGCGGGAACCACTCATCGCGCTCGGCCTCGGTGGCGCGGTTGCTCAACAGCCGCTCGGCGAAGCCGAAGTGCGGCCGAAGCGCCTGCGCCACATTGGAACTGCCGCGCGCAATCCGGATGACGGCGGTCAACACGTCGCGCACCGAACCGCCGGGGCCGCCGTACCGGGTCGGGACCCGAAGGGTCAGTACACCGGTGCGGCGGATCGCCTCGACCGCGTCGTACTGCAGCACGCGGTCCCGCTCGGCGGCGGCGTCGGTTTCACGCACGCCGTCGACGACCTCGGTGAGCCGCTGGAGCCGCTCGGCCGACGTCCCGCCCAGCGGTTCGGTGGTGAACCCCGGGCGCGGCGCCACCGGACGCGGGGCTTCGGAGGACTGTGCGGTCATGTTCGGGCTCAAGCCTTTCCGCGATAGTGGCTGATGATGTGGTCGGCGAAGCGGTCCAGTTCGGACTCGATCGGTTGGAATTGCAGCATGAACAATTCGATGCCCGCCGCGTGGAACGCGTCGATCCGCTCGATGACCTGCTCGTAGCTGCCGACCAGACCCGCCAGCGTGCCACCGTTCGAGCCGATGCGCTTGCTGCCCGCGAGCACCTGGTACATCGCGGTCTTCGGATCGGTGCCGCTGGAGATCTCGGGCCGCGACTCGGCGTCGATCAATGCCTGCAGGTGTGCCTCCTCGGCCTTCGCCTCGGCCTCGGTGGGCCGGGCAATCACGAACGCCGACAACCCGAATCGCAACGGACCGCGATCCCGGGGACGGGAGCGCAGGTCCTCGATGAGGGCGGTGGTGTCTGCCAGCGGCCTGCCGTTGATGAAATAGACATCACCGTGCGAGGCGCCCAGCGCCCGACCGGGTTCGGACTCACCACCGATGTACACCGGCGGGACATCCTTGGGCACCGGCCGCACCAGGGCCTGTTGTCCACCTCGGTCACCGATCGAGACGTGCTTGCCGCTCCACAGGTCCGCGACGGTCTGCAACCACTGTCCGGTGTAGGCGTACCGGTCGTCGTGCTCCAGCGGGTCGATGCCGAGCGCTTCGAGCTCGGGCAGGAACCAGCCGCTGACCACGTTGATCGACAGCCGGCCGCCGGAGATGTCGGCGATGTTGGCAGCGACCTTGGCGAACACCAGTGGGTTGAACAGCAGCGGCTTGATCGCCCCGATCAGCTCGATCCGCTCGGTGGCCTCGGCCAGCCCCGCCAGCGTCGACCAGGTTTCCAGCACATCGTTTTCGGTGTCGCTGGGATGGATCACATGCTGGGCCACCAGCGTCGCGTCGAATCCTCGACTTTCGGCATGCACCAACAGATCACGGGTGCGGCGGTAGCTGGCATCCGGGAGGTCCTCGGGGTGCGAACGGGCACCGTGGTTGCCGTAGACCGGCGCCCATACCCCGAATCGTGGTCCGCTCATGAGGTGGTCAGGTAGCGCTGGCGCTCCCAGTCGCTGACGTGACCGGTGTAGGCCAGCCATTCGCTGCGGGCGATGGAGATGAAGTCGAGTACCGAGTCGCGGCCGAGGATCTCCAGGATCGTCTCGTCCTGGGCGGTCAGCGCCAGCGCGGTGCCCAGCGAATCCGGCAGCGGAGAACCCTTGCCGTACAGGTTGCCGACCCCGGCCGCGCCCGGCGGGCGGCCGGCTTCCAGACCGGCGACCACCGCGGCCAGCGCCGAGGCGATCAACCAGTACGGGTTGGCATCCGAAGCCCCCGACCGCAATTCGATGCGGGAGGCGCCCGGCGACTCCTCCACCAGAGACCGGATGGCCGCGCTGCGGTTGTCCCGGCTCCAGTTCACCGTGTCCGGCGCGAACGAGTCCGGGGTGTAGCGCCGGTAGGCGTTGACCGAGTGCGCGCCGAACAGCGTGATCGCCGGAAGGTGCTCGAGCAGACCCGCGATGGCGAGCAGGGTCAACTCGCCCTCCTGGCCGTCGACGGGCGCGAATGCCGGCTCGTCGCCCTGCCACAACGAAATATGGAGGTGCGCCGAGCTTCCGGAGTGCTCCGAGAACGGCTTGGGCATAAAGCTGGCCACCTTACCGTGCTTGCGGGCAACCTCCTTGGCCGCGTACTTCAAGCGCGCTCCGTCGTCGGCGGCGGCCAGCGCGTCGGTGTACACCAGGTTGGTCTCCACCTGGCCCGGCCCGTACTCGGTCTGCACACCCTCGAGTCGGGTGAACTCACCGAGCGTGTCGTGCAGATCGGAGATCAGCGGATCCAGTCCGTTGGCGTTCTCCAGCGAGTAGGCCTGAATGGCGTTCTGGATCGGCGAACCGTCGGGGTTGAGCAGATAGAACTCGAACTCGACGCCGATCTTCGCGGTGAAGCCGAGTGTCCCCAGCCGGGCGATCACCCGGCGCAGCGCGCCGCGCGGATCGAGCAGCGACGGCGTGCCGTCCGGGCGCACGATGTCGGAGATCACGTGGCCGACACCGGCCCGCCACGGCAGCGGCTTGTAGGTGGAGAAGTCGGGAATGGCGTGGACGTCGGGATAACCGTCGTCCCAGTTGGTCAACCGGAGGCCGTCGATCACCGTGCCGTCGGTGTTCCAGCCGAGGGCGGCCTCACAGAATGCGAATCCGTGCTTGGCACGGTCGATGAACTGCTTTGCGGGAATGCGCTTTCCGGCGGCGTGACCGAACGGGTCGCTCCAGGCGACCTCGATCTCGGTCAGAGTGCCGTCATGCAGGCCGCGCAGCAGCTCGGACTCGGCGTCCTGCGTCACAGTCAAGCCTCCTGGCAGAAATTCGGACGGGTGGCCCCCAATCTCTCCCGCAGGTAGACCACAGGAACAGAGTTAGCGTCGACGTGAGCACAACTACCTGCGCGGACTTTCATTCGCGCTGAGCGTAGACATTCACAGGGGGTTGGCAGCAGGCAAAGGTGTTCGGGTGTCTGTCTTCGTCGACGTCGCACCCGCCGGTGCGAGCGCTCCTGACCCGGCGGGTTCCCGGTGGCCGGCCTGGCTCACCCGTGCCGGGTTGCCGCTGCTGTCGCTGCTGGTGTTCTTCGCCGTGTGGCAGATCGCGGCGTCCAGCGGAATCTGGAATCAGACATTCGTGCCGTACCCGAGCGCGGTGTGGCGCGCCTTCATCGACATCTCGACCACCCACGACAATGTCCGCGGCTACGCCGGCTACCTGTTGTGGGAACACCTCTACATGACGCTGCGGCGAGTCTTCGTCGGCGTGGTGATCGGCGTCGCGCTCGGCGTCACCCTCGGTCTGCTGATGGGGTCGATCCCGTGGGTGCGCAGCGTGCTCGAGCCGTGGCTGACGTTCCTGCGGGCGCTGCCTCCGCTGGCGTACTTCTTCCTGCTGGTCATCTGGCTCGGCATCGACGAGGCGCCCAAGGTCACGCTGCTCGCCCTGGCCGCCCTGCCACCCGCGGCGGTGGCCACGACGGCCGCGGTCGTCGCAGTGCCGGTCAGCCTGGTGGAAGCGGCGCGGGCGCTGGGCGCATCGCGCCGTGACGTGGTGCGCGACATCGTGATTCCGTCGGCACTGCCGGAGACCTTCACTGGCATCCGACTGGCCGTCGGGATGGCCTACTCGTCGGTGGTCGCCGCGGAACTGTTCAACGGCATCCCCGGTGTCGGCGGCTTGGTCAAGGACGCCAGTAACTACAACAACACCCCCGTCGTGCTGGTCGGCATCTTCGCGATCGGCATCTCGGGACTCGTAATCGACGGATTCCTGCGCGCAATCGAGCGTCGCGCCGTCCCCTGGAGAGGAAAGGTATGACCTACAAGAAGCTCATCACCCTGGCTGCGGCCGCGCTCACCGTGATCGGCATGGCCGCTTGCTCGGTTGATCGCTCGAAGTCGGAGGCGGGCAAGCCGACGCTTCGCATCGGGTACCAGACCTTCCCCAGCGGGGACCTGATCGTCAAGAACAACCGGTGGCTGGAAGATGCGCTGCCGGACTACAACATCAAATGGGTGAAGTTCGACTCCGGCGCCGACGTCAACACCGCCTTCATCGCCAAGGAACTCGACTTCGGCGCACTGGGTTCCAGCCCGGTCGCCCGCGGTCTGTCGGCACCGTTGAACATCCCGTACAGCGTCGCGTTCGTGCTCGACGTGGCGGGTGACAACGAGGCGCTGGTTGCCCGCAACGGCAGCAATATCAACACGATCGCCGATCTCAAAGGCAAGCGGGTGGCCACCCCGTTCGCATCGACCGCGCACTACAGCCTGCTCGCCGCGCTGGCCCAGAACGGGTTGTCGGCCAACGATGTTCAGCTGATCGATCTCCAGCCGCAGGCCATTCTGGCGGCCTGGGATCGCGGTGACATCGAGGCCGCCTACAGCTGGCTGCCGACCCTGGATCAGCTGCGCAAGAACGGCAAGGACCTGATCACCAGCCGTCAGCTCGCCGAGTCCGGCAAGCCCACCCTGGACCTCGCCGTGGTGGCGAACTCGTTCGCCAAGGATCACCCCGAGGTCGTCGACGTGTGGCGCAAGCAGGAAGCCCGCGCGCTGACGGTGATCCACGACGATCCGGCCGCGGCGGCCAAGGCCATCGCCGCCGAAATCGGTTTGTCCCCCGCCGATGTCGAGGGTCAGCTCAAGCAGGGTGTCTACCTGACGCCGCAGGAAGTCGCCTCCCCGCAATGGCTGGGCAGCCAGGGCAACCCGGGCAACCTCGCCGCGAACCTGGAGAGCGCGTCGCAGTTCCTGGCCGACCAGAAGCAGATCCCCGAGCCGGCACCGCTCAAGACGTTCCAAGACGCCATCTACACCCAGGGACTGCCGGATGGCATTACCCAGTAAGACCACGGAGGCGGGCCCGCTGTCCGAGTCCCACAAGGACGGCGGGCTCCACATCCGGGGTGTCGAGCACCGTTACGGCAGCACGACGGCGCTCGGGCCGATCGATCTCGACGTCGAACCGGGCTCGTTTCTGGTTCTCGTCGGGGCGTCGGGCTGCGGCAAGAGCACACTGCTGCGGCTGATCGCCGGTTTCGAGTCGCCCAGCAGCGGTGAGCTGAAGGTCTCCGGCAGGCAGCCGGTCCCCGGTAAGACCGCGGGCGTGGTGTTCCAGCAGCCGAGGCTGTTCCCGTGGCGCTCAGTCGGCGGCAATGTCGAGCTCGCACTGAAGTATGCGGGCATCCCCCGTGAGCGACGCGCTGCCCGACGGGACGAGTTGCTGAAGCGGGTCGGGTTGAAAGACGTTGCACACCGCAAGATCTGGGAGATCAGCGGCGGTCAACAGCAGCGTGTCGCGATCGCGCGGGCGCTGGCCTCCGAACGCCAGGAGACCTCGCTGCTGCTGCTCGACGAGCCGTTCGCGGCCCTGGACGCGCTGACCAGGGAGCGGCTTCAGGAAGACATCCGCGAGGTCAGCGCGGAGTCGGGGCGCACCACCGTGTTCGTCACGCACAGCGCCGACGAGGCGGCGTTCCTCGGATCGCGCATCGTGGTGCTCACCCACCGGCCGGGCCAGGTCGCCCTCGACCTGGCGGTGGACCTGCCGCGAACCGGGATCGACGCCGACGAACTGCGCCGCAGCGCCGAATACGTGCGCCTGCGCCAGGAAGTCAGCCGAGCCGTCAAGGCCGCGGCCGTCGAAACCGACTAGCTATCCCGGGGAGCCGGCCCACTCGATCTCGAACTCGACGATGTGCTGGACCGGGACCGCCAACGCCAGCGGCGTGTAGGTCCCGGCCTCCTCGTCGCGGGCTACCCCGGTGATCACCCGTCCGCCGAATCCCCGCGGATCACCCGGGATCTCGGCGGTCAGGGTGGTCGCACCCGCATCGGCCGCCACGCGCAGATAGAACGGCTGGTGCGGCGCAATCGGTGTGGTGATCTCGGCGCCGTCGACACCGACGACACGGTGTCCGTCGGCCACCGTGACGGTGGCGGCATCGGAGGTCACCAACCGGAACGGTCCCACGAGACCGTCGGAGACCACGGCGTCGGCCGACAGCAGTGCCGGCACGATGGCGGCCCGCCGCGCCTTGCGTGCACCGGCGAGCAGATGGTCGTAGAGGTGGACGATCGGCGCGGCATTACGGTACAGACCCGAATCAGCAAGGCGGAACGTCATATTCGTAACGGTGGCGGCACCATCGATCACCAGCCGGTAGTGCCGGTATCCCCCGCCGGGGCGGCCATACCGGCGGTGCGCCACCGTGCTGCCCACCCCGAGCGCCTTGGTGACCCGACCACCGCCGGCGGGCACCGTCACCCGCGATGCCGCGACGTCATGCCAGAGCATTCCGTCGCGGGACTTCTGCAACGTCACCACCGCACCTGCGGCCGAGGCGATATCCGCGGCGTAGCCCGCGAGCTGGCGTTCACCGTCGAACTCGACATGGATCTCCCCCGCCCGGGCGACCGTCCTGGCGGGGACGTTCAGCGGGCGGTTGTCCAGCTCCAGCCCGTTGGCCAGATTCCAGATCGCCGCCTGCGTGCCCGCGATGGCCTCGTGCTCGCTGATATTGCGCGGCCCCAGCGGGTACCCGGCCGCACGCAGGTCACGGCTGAGTTCGGCGGTCGACAGGGCCGGATACGAGTTGCGCAGGATCCAGTCGACCTCCGCCTCGTGGGCGCGCGCCTGCAGGTGCGGCACCGCCGCCCACGAGTCGGCGCGGTAGCGCGACGGGCGGCTGGGCGCGACTCCGCCGAAGTCCAGGGAGTACGCCTCGATGTTGGGGTTGAGCCGGATCAGGTCGGTGCGCGCCGAGGTCCCGTCGGTGAACACGATGGTGTCCACGGTGTGGGAGTAGGTGCCGCCGCGGTAGCGCGTCATCTGCGACAGATTGGCCGAGGTGGCGGGCTGGGTCCGCCGCCGGACGGCAGGCCGAGCGGGTGCGGATGCGAATAAAGACATCGATGACATCGGGTTGATCTCTCTGGATACGTCGAAGAGCGCAGATCAGCGCGCCAAGAACGGCAGCGCTGAGCGCAGAGGATTACGGCGTCAGAAAAATCAACAACAACAGAAGCGCACATCGAGGCAGCGCGTGTAACCAAAGCGCAGCGATGCGTGCTGTTGCATGCCACATACCATACGCGATGCGCGGGACCCACTTGTAACCGAGTTCGCATCAGGCTGACTCGCAAACCTGTGCACGCCGCCGCAAAAGGCACCATGATGGCACCACCCCAAGAAGCGGAGGAACGATGACGTCGGCTCAGAACGAATCGCAGGCCCTTGGCGGCGCCGCCGCCCGCCAGCTTGCCAATGCCACCAAGACCGTCCCCCAGCTGGAGACGATCACCCCCCGGTTTCTGCTGCACCTGTTGAGCTGGGTTCCGGTCGAGGCGGGCATCTACCGGGTCAACCGGGTGGTCAACCCGGAGCGCGTCGCCATCCACGCCGAAACCGGCGGCGAGAACCTCGAAGACCCGCTGCCCCAGACCTACGTCGACTACCAGACCAGCCCGCGCGAACTCACGCTGCGCGCGATCTCGACGCTGCTCGACGTGCACACCCGGGTGTCCGATCTCTACTCGAGCCCGCATGACCAGATCGCCCAGCAGTTGCGCCTGACGATCGAGACGATCAAGGAGCGGCAGGAGTCCGAGCTGATCAACAACCCGGAGTACGGGCTGTTGTCACAGGTGACGCCCGAGCAGACCATCGAAACCCTCGCCGGCGCACCAACTCCCGACGATCTCGACGCGCTGATCACCAAGGTCTGGAAGACGCCCGCGTTCTTCCTGACCCACCCGCTCGGGGTGGCGGCATTCGGCCGGGAAGCCACGTTCCGCGGGGTTCCGCCGCCAGTGGTCAACCTGTTCGGCGCGCAGTTCATCACCTGGCGCGGCATCCCGATCGTGCCCAGCGACAAGGTGCCGGTCGAGGACGGCAAGACCAAGTTCATCCTGGTGCGCACCGGCGAGGAGCGACAGGGCGTGGTCGGCCTGTTCCAGCCGGGCCTGGTCGGCGAGCAGGCGCCGGGGCTGTCGGTGCGGTTCACCGGCATCAACCGGTCGGGGATTGCCTCGTACCTGGTGACCCAGTACTCGTCGCTTGCCGTGCTCACCGATGATGCGCTTGCCGTGCTCGACGGTGCCGCGGTGGACCAGTTCCATGAGTACAAGTGAGTACCGATCGGTAGACGCCGAGGGCGAGCTCCCGATCAGCGAGGCCGAGTCGGCGGCGCTGGCCAGCCAGCTGTTCGCCGCCAGTTTCCGGCCGGGTAATGACAGCCCGCCGCAGACGGCTCAACCGGCTCCGCGCGGCACCGTGCCGGACACGACGGCGGCCGCGTCCTACGGTTCGACTGTCCCGCACGGCGTTCCGGTGGCCCTACCCCAGGGGCCGACAGTGACCCTGCCCCCGCCGAGTTCGCCTGGGCCCGAGCCGATTCCACCGCAGGCGGTGCCGGTGGCCCCACGCGGCAACGCGCCGGGGGTGACGGCGGCGCCGCACTTCGAGGAGTTCGCGATCCCGGCGGGGATCGTCCCGACGGTGCCAGGAGTGTTGGCCGGCCCACTACCCGCGGCTCCGGTGGCGCCGCGCGGATCGGCGCCGGGCTGGCCGGCGACCGGTGTTCCCGCCGTTCCCGACATCCCGTTCGAAGCGCCCACGCCGAGCGGTGACGAGGCGAACTACTACTTCGCCTCCGGGGTGCCCGGGATCAGCGAGCCGGTTCCGCAGCTGCCGGACCGCCACGAGATCTTCGACGTCAACGCGATCCGCGCCGACTTCCCGATCCTGCGGGAGACCGTCAAGGGCAAGCCGCTGATCTGGTTCGACAACGCCGCCACTACCCAGAAGCCGCAGGCCGTGATCGACCGGCTGGCGTACTTCTACGCCCACGAGAACTCCAATATCCACCGTGCCGCGCACGAACTGGCCGCGCGGGCCACCGACGCCTACGAGGAAGCCCGCGACACGGTTCGCCGGTTCATCGGGGCGGGCAAGTCCGAGCAGATCATCTTCGCGCGCGGCACCACCGAGGCGATCAACCTGGTGGCCTACTCGTGGGGTGGCAAGCATCTGGGCCCGGGCGACGAAATCGTCATCACCCACCTCGAACACCACGCCAATATCGTTCCGTGGCAGATGATTTCGC
Source organism: Actinomycetes bacterium (assembly GCA_023416315.1). Taxonomy (GTDB): domain Bacteria; phylum Actinomycetota; class Actinomycetes; order Mycobacteriales; family Mycobacteriaceae; genus Mycobacterium. Next base: position 3,700 of record JAEZIA010000085.1, on the reverse strand, counting down.
AGAAGACCGGCGCCATCCTCAAAGTGGCCCCGGTCGACGACGCCGGCAACCTGTTGCTCAGTGAGTTCGAGGACCTGCTGGGTCCGCGGACCAAACTGGTCGCCGCCACCCAGGTGTCCAACGCGTTGGGCACAGTGACACCGGTGGAGAAGATCGTCGAACTCGGCCACCGCTACGGCGCGCGGGTGCTCATCGACGGCGCCCAGTCCATCCCGCACATCCCGATCGACGTCAGCGCGACCGGCGCCGATTTCTTCGTGTTCTCCGGACACAAGATCTTCGGTCCCACCGGCATCGGGGTGCTGTATGGCACGGAGGAGGCGCTGGCCGAGACGCCGCCGTGGCAGGGTGGCGGCAATATGATCGCCGACGTCACCATCGAGCGCTCGCTGTATCAGGGCCTGCCGAACAAGTTCGAGGCAGGCACCGGGAACATCGCCGACGCTGTCGGGCTGGGCGAGGCGCTGCGCTACGTCGAGCGGGTGGGCATCGATCGGATCGCCGCCTACGAGCATGCGCTGCTCGAGTACGCCACCCCGAGGCTGGCCGACATCGCCGGGGTGCGACTGGTCGGCACCGCCGAGGAGAAGGCCAGTGTGCTGTCGTTCGTGCTGGCCGGCCACGAGCCACTCGAGGTCGGCAAGGCGCTGAACGCCGAGGGCATCGCGGTGCGGGCGGGGCACCACTGCGCCCAGCCGATCCTGCGCCGGATGGGTTTGGAGGCCACGGTTCGGCCGTCGTTCGCGTTCTACAACACCTTCGACGAGATCGATGTGTTCCTCGACGCGGTGCGCCGAATCGCCGAGGGTGGCGCCTGCGCCGGGTAGAACGCTGTTACCGGGGTCCCACCGGCACGCCCTCTTCTGGTATGACTATCTAAGTAATTGCCCGGAGAGTGCCATAGCGGCCGGAGATAGTAAGGGAGCCTGGTGAGCGCCCCGACCGCAGACCGCGTGGTCTCCACGGAGCCGAAACCGCGGCCCGCATTGGCGAAATGGATCCGCCGGCTGGCGGTGCCGATCATCCTGGCCTGGATCGGCCTGATCATCGTCCTGAACACCGTCGTTCCGCAGCTCGACGAGGTCGGCCGGATGCAGGCGGTCTCGATGTCGCCCAAGGACGCGCCGTCGGTGATCGCGATGATGCGCAACGGAGAGGTCTTCGAGGAGTCCGACTCCGACAGCACCGCGATGATCGTGCTGGAGGGTGACCAGCCTCTTGGCGAGGACGCCCGCCGGTTCTACCTGGACATGCTCGACAAGCTGCGCGCCGACACCACCCACGTGCAGCACATTCAGGACTTCTGGGGTGACCCGCTGACCGAGGCCGGCGCCCTGAGCGCCGACATGAAGGCCGTCTACGTCCAAGTCTCCCTGGCCGGCAACATGGGCGAAAAGCTGGGCAACGATTCGGTCGAGGCCGTCCAGAAGCTGGTGAAGGGCCTGTCGCCGCCGCCGGGTGTGAAGGTCTACGTGACCGGTGGCCCCGCGCTGCAGGCCGACCAGCAGATCGCCGGCGACAGAAGCGTCCGCATCATCGAGTTCGTCACCATCGGCGTGATCATCGTGATGCTGCTGTTCTTCTACCGGTCGGTCGTCACGGTGCTGCTCGTGCTGGTGATGCTGATCCTCGGCCTGTCGGTGACCCGCGGCGCGGTGGCGTTCCTGGGCTATCACAACCTCATCGGGCTCTCGCCGTTCGCGACTCAGCTACTGGTGACGTTGGCGATAGCCGCGACCACCGACTACGCGATCTTCCTGATCGGCCGATATCAGGAGGCCCGCGCTATCGGGGAAGACCGTGAGTCGGCGTACTACACGATGTACCACGGCACCGCGCACGTGGTGCTGGCCTCGGGTATGACGATCGCCGGCGCGACGTTCTGCCTGTCGTTCACCCGATTGCCCTACTTCAAGTCGCTCGGCGTTCCGCTGGCCGTCGGCATGGTGGTCGCGGTGGTGTCGGCGTTGACTCTCGGCGCGGCGATCGTCACGGTGGCGAGCCGCTTCGGGCTACTCGAGCCGAAGCGCGCGATGCGGATCCGGTTCTGGCGGCGCCTGGGCGCGGCCGTCGTGCGCTGGCCGGCCGGCATCCTGTTCGTGACGATCGTGATTGCGCTGATCGGTCTGATCGCGCTGCCGAGCTACAAGGCCAATTACAACGACCGCAAGTACCTGCCCGCCGACCTGCCGGCCAACGAGGGCTTCAGCGCGGCCGAGCGGCACTTCCCGATCGCGCGGATGAACCCCGAACTGTTGCTGCTGGAAACCGATCAGGACGTCCGCAATTCGGCGGATTTCCTGGTGATCGAGAAGATCAGCAAGGCCATCGCCAAGGTGCCGGGGATCGGCCGAGTGCAGTCGATCACGCGCCCTGCCGGAAAGCCGCTGGAGTACAGCACGATTCCCGCGCAAATCAGCCTGGGCGGCACCAATCAGACGATGAACCGGTCGTATCTGCAGGACCGGATGGCCGACATGCTCGTCCAGGGCGAGCAGATGCAAGACACCATCAACACGATGACGCAGATGATCAACTTGATGGAGCAGCTCAGCGGCACCATGCACGACATGGTGGGCAAGACCGACGTGATGGCCGCCGAGATCGCCGAACTGCGGGACCACATCTCCGAGTTCGACGACTTCTTCCGGCCGATCCGTAATTACCTGTACTGGGAACCGCACTGTTACACCATTCCGCTGTGCTGGTCGACGCGATCGGTCTTCGACACCCTCGACGGGGTGAACAAGATGACCGACGACATCCAGGCCCTGCTGCCGGACATGCATCGCCTGGATGCCATTACCCCGCAAATGGTTCCGCTGATGCGGTCGAGCATCGAGTCGATGAAGCGGATGCGCATCATGATGCTGACCCAGCAGGCCAGCCAGGCCGGCATGCAGGATCAGCAGGCCGCGCTCAGTGAGAACCAGTCCGCGATGGCCGCCGCATTCAACGACGCCCTCAACGACGACACGTTCTATCTACCGCCGGAGATCTTCGATAACGACGAATTCAAGCGCGGCATAAAGAATTTCATCTCCCCCAACGGTCACGCCGTGCGGTTCATCATCTCCCACGAGGAAGACCCGCTGTCGGCCGAAGGCATCGACCGCATCGACGCGATCAAGAACGCCACGTTCGAGGCGATCAAGGGCACACCGCTGGAAGGGTCGAAGGTCTACCTCGGCGGTACCGCCTCGGCCTTCAAGGACATGCAGGAAGGCAACAAGTACGACCTGCTGATCGCCGGTGTGGCCGCGCTATCGTTGATCTTCATCATCATGCTGTTGATCACACGGGCGATCGTGGCCGCGGCGGTGATCGTCGGCACCGTGGTGCTCTCGCTCGGGGCGTCGTTCGGGCTATCGGTGCTGCTGTGGCAGTACCTGCTGGGCATCGAGTTGCAGTTCATGGTGATGGCGATGGCGGTCATCATCCTGCTGGCGGTCGGCGCCGACTACAACCTGCTACTGGTGTCCCGAATGAAAGAGGAGATACCGGCCGGGATCAACACCGGCATCATCCGCGCGATGGGCGGCAGTGGATCAGTGGTGACGGCGGCCGGTTTGGTGTTCGCGTTCACGATGATCTCGATGTCGGTCAGTTCGATGGTGGTGGTCGCGCAGGTCGGCACGACGATCGGCCTCGGCCTGCTGTTCGACACCCTGGTGGTGCGCGCGTTCATGACGCCGGCGAT
>JAEZIA010000071.1 GCA_023416315.1 Actinomycetes bacterium | reverse complement strand
GAGCAGGGCGGCGCCGACGGCGAGAACGACGACGCCGAGCGGCCCGAGGGCGCCGACGAGACCGCCGAATCCGGTGACGACTCCGAGGGCGACGACGAGGACACCGACGACGAGTCGAGCGCAGGCGACGGCGCGACCCGGCGGCGCCGCAGGCGGCGGCGGCGCAAGAGCGGTGGCGGCGACGACACCGACAGCGGCGCGCCCGACGACCCTCCGAACACCGTCGTCCACGAGCGCGCGCCGCGCGCCAAGGACAAGGAACGCGACAACAACGAGATCCAGGGCATCAGCGGCTCCACCCGCCTGGAGGCCAAGCGTCAGCGCCGCCGCGACGGCCGCGACGCGGGCCGCCGGCGCCCGCCGATCCTGTCCGAGGCCGAGTTCCTGGCCCGCCGCGAGGCCGTCGAACGCGTGATGGTGGTGCGCGACAAGATCCGCACCGAACCCCCGCATGAGGGCGCCCGCTACACCCAGATCGCCGTGATGGAAGACGGCGTCGTCGTCGAGCATTTCGTGACGTCGGCGGCGTCGGCGTCGCTGGTCGGCAACATCTATCTCGGCATCGTGCAGAACGTGCTGCCCTCGATGGAGGCGGCGTTCGTCGACATCGGCCGCGGCCGCAACGGTGTGCTCTACGCCGGTGAGGTCAACTGGGAAGCCGCCGGCCTCGGCGGGGCGCAGCGCAAGATCGAGCAGGCCCTCAAGCCCGGCGACTACGTCGTCGTCCAGGTCAGCAAGGATCCGGTCGGGCACAAGGGTGCCCGGCTGACCACCCAGGTGTCGCTGGCCGGGCGCTACCTGGTCTACGTGCCGGGCGCGTCGTCGACCGGGATCAGCCGCAAGCTGCCCGACACCGAACGTCAGCGGCTCAAGGAAATCCTGCGCGACGTGGTGCCCGACGACGCCGGCGTGATCATCCGGACCGCCTCGGAAGGCGTGAAGGAATCCGACATCCGCGGCGACGTCGAACGCCTCCAGGAGCGCTGGAACAAGATCGCCGAGGAGGCCGAGCGGGTCAAGGCCAACAAGGCCGGCGCTGCCGTCGCGCTCTACGAAGAGCCCGACGTGCTGGTCAAGGTGATCCGCGATCTGTTCAACGAAGACTTCTCCGGGCTGATCGTCTCCGGCGACGACGCCTGGCAGACGATCAATGACTACGTCAATTCCGTTGCGCCCGATCTGGTTTCGAAGCTGACCAAATACGACCCGCCCGGCGGCGGGCCGGACGTGTTCGCCGTGCACCGCATCGACGAGCAACTGGCCAAGGCCCTGGATCGCAAGGTGTGGCTGCCCTCGGGCGGCACGCTGGTGATCGATCGGACCGAAGCGATGACGGTCGTCGACGTCAACACCGGCAAGTTCACCGGTGCAGGCGGCAACCTCGAGCAGACCGTCACCAAGAACAACCTCGAGGCGGCCGAGGAGATCGTGCGCCAGCTGCGGCTGCGCGATATCGGCGGCATCGTGGTCATCGACTTCATCGACATGGTGCTGGAGTCCAACCGCGATTTGGTGTTACGGCGGCTGACCGAGGCGCTGGCCCGCGACCGTACCCGCCACCAGGTGTCGGAGGTGACTTCGCTCGGCTTGGTGCAGCTGACCCGCAAGCGGCTGGGCACCGGGCTCGTCGAGGCGTTCTCTACCACCTGCACGCACTGCAATGGCCGGGGCATCGTGCTGCACGCCGATCCCGTCGACACCGCCCAGGCCAACGGGCGCAAGTCCGAGTCGGGCAGCGGCGGTGGCGGCGGTGGCCGCCGCGGCAAGCGGGGCAAACGCGGCCGCCCCGACGAGGCGCCGGTGGCGAAGGTGCCGCAGCACACCAGCGAGCATCCGATGTTCAAGGCGATGGCCGCGGCCAACGGCAAGCACGAGGACGACGAGGCCGAAGAGGAGCTGGCCGACGAGCTCGAGCGGGAGACCGCAGACGAGGCGTCCGAGGACACCGATATCGACGTCGCCGAGCAGGTCGCCGAGGAAGTCGCCGACGAAGATTTCGACGATGACGACGAGGACGACGAGGACGCCGAGGATGACGACGACGAAATCGACGTTGACCTCGACGAAGACGATGAGGACCTCGACGAGGACGATGAGGACCTCGACGAGGACACCCTCGACGTCGAGGACGACTCCGACGAGGACGAGGACGACTCCGACGACGACGAGGACTCCGACGACGAGGACGAGGACGACGACTACGACGTCGACCCCCCGGTGGTGACCCCGGCACCGGTGGTGTCGGCGCGCCGGCCTCGGCGCCGGTCGGCGGCCCGACCAGCAGGACCGCCGGCGACCTAGGGTGGCGGTTTGACCCTCCCGGTGCTGGTCACGTACCCTTGACCAGTTGTCGCCAGGCGTCCGTCGCCGGTGGCAGCGGGCTCAAGATCCCGCACCCCCAGACCCGCGCACGCAACTCCGGTTAGCGCGCGCCCGCAGAGCAAGGCAGAGGAACGATGGCAGCCGATAAGGTCACGTACGCAATCGTCAAGACCGGCGGCAAGCAGTACAAAGTCGCCGTTGGCGACATCGTCAAGGTCGAGAAGCTCGAGGTCGAGGCCGGCGCTTCGGTGTCGCTGCCCGTCGCGCTCGTCGTCGACGGCGCCAAGGTGACCACCGACGCCAAGGACCTGGAGAAGGTCGCGGTCACCGGCGAGGTCCTCGAGCACACCAAGGGTCCGAAGATCCGCATCCACAAGTTCAAGAACAAGACCGGCTACCACAAGCGGCAGGGTCATCGTCAGCCGCTGACCGTGCTCAAGGTCACCGGAATCAAGTAGCGCAAGGGAGCGAACGAACATGGCACATAAAAAGGGCGCTTCCAGCTCACGCAACGGTCGCGACTCCGCCGCCCAGCGGCTCGGCGTCAAGCGCTTCGGCGGCCAGCTCGTCAAGGCCGGCGAGATCCTCGTCCGCCAGCGCGGCACGCACTTCCACCCCGGTGTGAACGTCGGCCGTGGCGGTGACGACACCCTGTTCGCGACCGCGCCCGGCACCGTGGAATTCGGCCAGAAGCGCGGTCGCAAGACCGTCAACATCGTTCGCGCCGCGCGACCGGAGTAGGTCTGCCTCGCGAGTGTGAAACCACTGCGAGGTTCAGGCCGATATCTCGCACCAGGTTTCACACTCGTCGTTGAAAGGACGCTCCGATGCCCCGTTTCGTCGACCGCGTCGTCATTCACACCCGCGCGGGCAATGGCGGCAACGGCTGCGCCTCGGTGCACCGGGAAAAGTTCAAGCCACTCGGCGGCCCCGACGGCGGTAACGGCGGACGCGGCGGCAGTGTCGTCCTCGTCGTCGACCCGCAGGTCCACACCCTGCTCGACTTCCACTTTCATCCACATGTCGCGGCGCCGTCCGGCACGCAGGGGATGGGCAGCAACCGTGAAGGGGCCAACGGCTCCGATCTCGAGGTGAAGGTGCCCGACGGCACCGTCGTGCTCGACGCCGACGGCCGGCTGCTGGCCGACATGGTCGGCGCCGGTACTCGTTTCGTCGCCGCCGAGGGTGGCCGCGGCGGACTGGGCAACGCCGCGCTGGCGTCGCGGGCCCGGAAGGCGCCCGGTTTCGCGCTGCTCGGCGAGAAGGGTGAGGAGCGCGAGCTCACCCTGGAACTCAAGACCGTCGCCGACGTCGGCCTGATCGGCTTCCCGTCGGCCGGTAAATCCTCGCTGGTGTCGGTGATCTCGGCGGCCAAGCCCAAGATCGCGGACTATCCGTTCACCACTCTGGTGCCCAACCTCGGCGTGGTCTCCGCGGGCGATCACACCTTCACCGTCGCCGACGTTCCCGGTCTGATTCCCGGCGCCTCGGAAGGCCGCGGGCTCGGACTGGACTTCCTACGCCACATCGAACGCTGCGCCGTGCTGGTGCACGTCGTCGACTGCGCCACTCTGGAGCCCGGTCGCGACCCGATCTCCGACATCGACGCGCTGGAAGCCGAACTGGCCGCGTATCGCCCGACCCTGCAAGGCGATTCGACGCTCGGCGACCTGGCCGACCGGCCGCGCGCGGTGGTGCTCAACAAGATCGACGTCCCCGACGCCAGGGAGCTTGCCGATTTCGTGCGCCCCGATATCGAGGCCCGCGGCTGGCCGGTGTTCGAGGTGTCGACCGTGAGCCGGCAAGGCTTGCGCGAGTTGACCTTCGCGCTGTGGGACATGGTGGCCGCGTATCAGGCCGCACTGCCCGAGGTGGTGCCGCGCCGGCCGGTTATCCGGCCGATCCCCGTCGACCAGACCGGGTTCACCGTCGAGGCCGACCCGCACACCAAGGGCGGGTTCGTGGTGCGGGGTGTGCGCCCCGAACGGTGGATCGCCCAAACGAATTTCGACAACGACGAAGCCGTCGGCTACCTCGGTGACCGGCTGGCCCGGCTCGGGGTGGAGGACGAACTGCTGCGGCAGGGCGCCAAACCCGGCTGCGCGGTGACCATCGGCGACATGACCTTCGACTGGGAGCCGCAGACCCCGGCAGGCGTCGACGTCACCCCGACCGGCCGCGGCACGGATGTCCGGCTGGAGCGCAATGACCGAATCGGTGCGGCCGAGCGCAAGGAGGCCCGCCGCCAGCGCCGCGAACACGAGGACGAGACGTGAGTCAGTACCGCGATGCCGTTCGCGCCGCGCGCAGCATCGTCGTCAAGATCGGCACCACCGCACTGACCACGAAATCGGGCTTGTTCGACGCCGGTCGCCTCGCCATGCTGGTCGACTCCATCGAGGCGCGGATGAAGGCCGGCTCCGATGTGGTGATCGTGTCCTCCGGCGCGATCGCCGCGGGCATCGAGCCATTGGGACTCAACCGGCGCCCGACCGATCTGGCGACCAAGCAGGCCGCCGCCAGCGTCGGGCAGGTCGCGCTGGTCAACGCCTGGAGTGCGGCGTTTGCCCGCTATGACCGCACCGTCGGGCAGGTGCTACTGACCGCGCACGACATCTCGATGCGGGTGCAGCACACCAACGCCCAGCGCACACTGGACCGCCTGCGGTCGCTGCACGCGGTCGCGATCGTCAACGAAAACGACACCGTGGCCACCAACGAGATTCGGTTCGGCGACAACGACCGGCTCTCGGCGCTGGTCGCGCACCTGGTCGGCGCGGACGCGCTGATCCTGCTCTCCGACATCGACGGCCTCTACGACGCCGACCCGCGCAAGGCCGACGCCCGGTTCATCCCGGAGGTGGCCGGCCCCGACGATCTCGACGGTGTGGTCGCCGGGCAGGGCAGCAGGCTGGGCACCGGCGGGATGCGTTCCAAACTGTCCTCGGCGCTGCTGGCCGCCGACGCCGGGGTGCCGGTGCTGCTGGCCGCTGCCGCCGACGCCGGCGCGGCGCTGACCGATGCCTCGGTCGGCACGGTGTTCGCGCCGCGGCCCGACCGGATGTCGGCGCGAAAGTTCTGGGTCCGCTACGCCGCGGAGGCCTCCGGTGCGCTGACGCTGGACGCCGGTGCGGTGCGCGCGGTGGTCAAGCAGCGGCGCTCGCTGCTGGCGGCCGGGATCACCGGGGTATCGGGGCGGTTCTTCGGCGGCGACGTCGTCGAACTGCGCGACCTCGACGGCGAAATGGTCGGCCGAGGGGTGGTGGCCTATGACGCCGCCGAACTGACCACCATGATCGGCCGCTCGACCTCGGAGCTGCCCGCCGAAATGCGCCGTCCCGCAGTGCATGCCGACGACCTGGTGGCCGTTTAGCTCGCGGACGTCAGCGGCGACAGTTCGTCGGCGAGCAGCGCCAGCATCGGCGAGCAACCGCTGTCGACCTTGACCGTCGCGAGATCGTCACCGCGGGTGACGCCGCGGTTGACGATCGCGATCGGTATCCCCCGGGCGGCGGCGTGCCGCACGAACCGGTAGCCGGAGAACACCGTCAGCGAGGAGCCTGCCACCAGCAGCGCATCGGAGTCATCGACAAGTGAATATGCCTGGGCGACAACGTCTTTGTGCACACTTTCGCCGAAGTAGACGATATCGGGCTTGAGCATCCCGGCGCACGACGGGCAGTCGATGAACCGGAACGATTCGGTGTCGGCGACCGTGGCGTCGGCGTCGGGCGCCACCGCGATACCGCCGAGGCGTTCAGTGCGCTCGGTGAACCCCGGGTTGGCCGCCTCGAGTTCCTCGGCGAGCGCCGCGCGCGTCATCGTGTGTCCGCAGTCCAGGCACACCACCTGCGCGTAGGTGCCGTGCAGGTTGATCACGGTGCGGCTGCCCGCTTTGGTGTGCAGTAGGTCCACGTTCTGGGTGATGACGCCGCTGACGACGCCGGCGCGCTCGAGGTACGCCAGTGCCCGATGCCCGGCATTGGGCAGGGTCTGGGCCATGTGCCGCCAACCCAGATGGTTGCGGGCCCAGTAGCGCTGCCGGAAGGCGTGACTCGACGTGAACTGGCGGATCGTCATCGGGTTGGCCGGCGGTGAATCCGGGCCGCGGTAGTCGGGGATGCCCGAGTCGGTGGAGATCCCGGCGCCGGTGAGGACGGCTACACGCCGGCCCGCCAACACGGCGACGAGTTCGGGACTTTCCACGCCTTCCAGAGTAGGCGGGCTACCCGAAATCGGTGAGCGGGCTCAGTACGTCGTGAGCGAACTGCATGACGTTGACCGTCGGGTTGCCGTCCGGGTAGCTGACGGTCGCGAGCAGGTTGGCACCCGCGTCGACGAAGTCGCCGTCGGCACGGCCCTGGTGGGTCGAGGAGGTGACCAGGATGATGCCCGAGGTGCCGGCCTTCTGCGCCAGCGGCACCGAGAACTGCGCGTTCTGCACGGTGCTGTTGGCCCGGTCCTCGACGATGATTCGGCTGTCCGGGAAGTTCAGCATCGTCAGCATCCGGCGCATCTGCGCGGCTTCGGTCACGCCGTTCTTCGGGTTGCCGCCGGTGACGATGATCGGCGAATGCGGGAACATCTGGGCGACCGCGAGGCCGGTCAACACCCGCCTGCGCAGAATCATCCGCATCGAGCCGTCGGGCAGCAGGCCGTAGCCGAGCACGACGATCGCCGGCCTGGAGAAGTCCTTACCGGCGGTCACCGGCGCGGCCTGCGCGGCGGGCACCAAGTCGCCCAGCAATGTGGCGACAACCAGGAGCACGGCGCCGCAGGCGGCCTTCCATCGACGTCGCACACTTCCTCCGACCCACGTTTTGCTTGGGTCATCGCGCGGGCGCCGACCGACGTTACTTGCGTCGCAGTGGTCACAGCCGTTCCATGGCTCGGCACATCGCCGCGTGCTCGAGGAACTCGTAGTGGGCCGGTGAGCACCGCTGGCGGTCGCGCCGAGCGTCACTGGCCACCCGGTGCGCCGCGCGCCACCGGGCGAACAGTCCCGGCCGGGCGGGCGCGGCGGGTGTGATCGCGGCGGCCGTCAGCAGCTTTACCTCGTGTTCGGTGATCAGCACGGTCGGCCGGGTGTCGACGACGCGGGTGGGTGGTGCCGATGAATCAACAGGTGTGTGTACGGATAACATTTCGATCCCCCGATCTGGCCGGCCGGCGAAACCGCGGCCGATGTAGCAAACCTACGACCGACACCATGCGGACGAACGCGTAGAGCCATACTCGAAAGCCGCGTGGACACCACGCAAAAGCGTTGAGCCGCAAGGTGGGTAACGCTGTGACCCAGGTCACCGATCGGTTAGCGCTTGCGCCGACAGCTCAGGGTAGGCACTTCGCCGCGGGGACGATCTCGGCGCTCATATTGCGCTCCATCATCGCCAGCGCCGCGGCACCGAGGTCGGCGTCGATGTGGGCCACCGCGTCATTGGGCACCACCACCGAATAGTGCCGGACGTAGGCATCCAACGCGCTGTAGAGGATGCACTGTTCGGTGACCTGCCCGCTCAGGATCACCCGCTCGACGCCGAGCCGGTTCAGCAGATAGTCCACCGGGGTGGCATAGAACGCGCTGTGGCGCACCTTGGTCATCACCCGGGCGCCCTTCACCGGTGCGATCGGGCGCACCAGGTCGGGCCGGGCGCCGTCAAGGGCGCCGGCGATGAGGTCGCTGGGCTGTGCGGTGAAGTCTCCGTAGTTGTCGTTGACGTAGATCAGCTCGACGTCGTCGCGGTCGCGGGCCTCATTGATCAGTGCGGCCAGCGGCTCAACGATCTCGGCGACGTTGCCGGCCAGCACCTCGGCATCGGGGTGCTGATAGGCGTTGAGCATGTCCACCACCAAAAGCGCGGTATCTGCCATGGCAGGCGGATTACCCGTTCCCGCCCGAACGACACGCCTGACTAGGCACAACGGGTGGTTCTCGTTTCCGGGGCAGACCGGACGGGCAACAATGGGGCCATGGACTTCTACTCCGCCTACCGGCACGGGTTCGTGCGAGTGGCCGCCTGCACCCACCGCACGGTGCTGGCCGACCCCGCCGCCAACGCCGAGTCGGTGCTGCGGATCGCGCGCGCCAATCACGACGACAGCGTGGCGGTGACGATCTTCCCCGAGCTCACTTTGTCGGGCTATTCGATCGAGGACATCCTGCTGCAGGACTCGCTGCTCGACGCGGTCGAAGACGCCCTGCTCGACATCGTCGCGGCGTCGGCCGACCTGTTCGGCGTGTTCGTGGTCGGTGCGCCGCTGCGCTATCTGCATCGCATCTACAACACCGCGGTGGTCATTCACCGCGGTGCGGTGCTCGGCGTGGTGCCGAAGTCGTACCTGCCGACCTACCGGGAGTTCTACGAACGCCGTCAGGTGGCGGCCGGCGACGACGTGCACGGCACGATCCGCATCGGTGGCGCCGATGCGCCGTTCGGAACGGACCTGTTGTTCACCGCCGACGACGTGCCCGGCCTGGTGTTGCATGTCGAGATCTGCGAGGACATGTTCGTGCCGATTCCGCCGAGCGCCGACGCGGCGCTGGCGGGTGCGACGGTGCTGGCCAACCTTTCCGGAAGCCCCATCACGATCGGTCGCGCCGAGGACCGCAAGCTGCTGGCCCGCTCGGCGTCGGGTCGCTGCCTTGCGGCCTACATCTACGCGGCGGCCGGTGAGGGGGAGTCGAGCACCGATCTGGCGTGGGACGGCCAGACGATGGTCTACGAAAACGGCCGTCTGCTGGCCGAATCCGAACGCTTCCCGAAGGGTGAGCGACGCTCGGTCGCCGACGTCGACCTGGATCTGTTGCGCTCCGAGCGGCTCCGGATGGGCACCTTCGACGACAATCGCCGCCACCACCAGGATCGGCTGAACTCGTTCCGCCGCATCGGTTTCCAGCTCGACCCGCCGAGCGGCGACATCGGCCTGCTGCGGGAGGTCGAGCGGTTCCCGTTCGTGCCGAGCGATCCGCTTCGGCTGGAACAGGATTGCTACGAGGGATACAGCATCCAGGTCTCCGGTCTCGAACAGCGGTTGCGTGCGCTGAACTATCCGAAGATCGTGATCGGCGTCTCGGGTGGTCTGGATTCGACGCATGCGCTGATCGTCGCGGCGCGTGCGATGGACCGGGAAGGCCGCCCGCGCAGCGACATTCTGGCGTTCACCCTTCCGGGATTCGCGACGGGCGAGCGAACCAAGAGCAATGCGATCAAGCTGTCGCAGGCGTTGGGGGTCACGTTCGCCGAACTCGACATCCGCGACACCGCCAAGCTGATGCTCACCGAGATGGGCCACCCGTTCTCCCGCGGTGAAGCGGTCTACGACGTGACGTTCGAAAACGTCCAGGCCGGACTGCGCACCGACTACCTATTCCGGATCGCCAACCAGCGCGGCGGCATCGTGCTGGGCACCGGCGATCTGTCCGAACTCGCGCTGGGCTGGTCGACCTACGGTGTCGGCGACCAGATGTCGCACTACAACGTCAACGGCGGCGTGCCGAAAACCCTGATCCAGCACCTGATTCGGTGGGTGATCTCCTCGGGGCAGTTCTCTGACGAGGTCGGCGAGATCCTGCAGTCGGTGCTGGACACCGAGATCACACCCGAACTGGTGCCGACCGGTGAGGACGAGGAGATCCAGAGCAGCGAGGCCAAGGTCGGCCCGTATTCGCTGCAGGATTTCTCGCTGTTCCAGATACTGCGGTACGGATTCCGGCCCTCGAAGATCGCGTTCCTGGCCTGGCATGCCTGGAGCGATCCCAACCGGGGCAGTTGGCCGCCCGGGTTCCCGGAAGGCAAGCGTCCGGTCTACTCGCTGAAGGAGATTCGGCACTGGCTCGGTGTGTTCGCGCAGCGGTACTACTCGTTCAGCCAGTTCAAGCGGTCGGCGCTGCCCAACGGCCCCAAGGTGTCCCATGGCGGATCGCTGTCGCCGCGCGGCGACTGGCGGGCGCCGTCGGATATGTCGGCCCGGATCTGGCTCGAAGAGATCGAGCAGGAGATTCCCGAGGAGTGATGCCCTCGGCTACAGCCTGCCGTCGATGCGAAGCTCCGGATGCACCCAGTCCGGGGAGCGCCGCTCCTTGAACGCCATGAAACCCTCGATCGACTCCGGCGATCCCAGGCTGCGCTGCATCCCGATCCGGTCGTAGAGGCCCAGATAGTTGTCCAGGCTGGCCTTCACCACCGACCGTGCACCCGGCGCGGTGCGGCAGCACTGGGCGAGAATCTCCCGCGCCGCCTCGGCCAGCTCCTCGTGTGGGACCACCCGCGCGACCAGGCCCCAGTCCAGTGCTTCCTCGGCGTTCAGCGTGCGGCCGGTGAACATCAGGTCGCGGGTGCGGACCGGGCCGATGAGCCGGGCCAGCATCTGGCTGTAGTACGTGTCGGCGATCCCGCGGTAGAGCTCCGGAACGCGGAACGTCGCGCGTTCGCTGACCACCGCCATATCGGCGCACAGCGCGATCTGCAGGCCACCGCCCTGGCAGAGACCGTTGACGGCAGCCACCACCGGCTTGGCGGACTGGCGCAGCGTGTCGAACGGCAGTGCGTCCATCCCCAGCGCCGATCCGAACGTCAGCCAGTTGTCCACCCCGCCACCGCCCATGTCGCCGCCGGGGGCGAAGACATCACCGGTGCCGGTGATCAGCAGGCCGGCCAGGTCCGGATCCGAGCCGACATGGTTCACCGCGTACTTGATCCCGAAGTACATCGCAGGCGTCATCGCGTTGCGTGCCTCCGGGCGATCCAGGGTGCACACCCCGAACGCGCCTTCGCGGGTGAACTTCAGAAACGGTGTGCCGAGCCAGTCGCCCTCGGGCGGTCTGGGGGTGTCGCTGCTAGTCATCGAGTGCAGACTAACGCCCCAACCGTAGGGGATTCAGTACCGGGTGAGGGCGTCAGAGATCGCCTCGCCGCGCGGCGCACAATCACCGGCGCCGGCCACCAGCGTCGCCAGCGCACCCGCCGCGCAAGCCCGCCGAAGTGCGTCGTCGCGGTCGGTCCGCCAGTGCGCGGCGAGGACACCGGCGAAGACGTCGCCCGCCCCCGTGGTGTCGATCGCCTCCACCTCGGGACTGGGGATGTCGACAGTCCCGTCCGGGCCCCGGTAGGTCGCACCCCGGGATCCGCGGGTGACGACGAAATGCTCTGTCGGCCAAGACCAATGCGCCTCCTCGGCCTCGTTGACGATCACCACGTCGGTGACCTCCGCCAGCTCGGCCAGGCCCGGGTCGGTGCTGACCGGGGAGGCGTTGACGATCACCGTCGCCGCCACCGAACGGGCCTCGCGGGCGGCTGCCACCGCCGCGGCCACCGGCACCTCCAACTGGACGAGCAGCACCTCGCACGCGGCGATCACCGCGCGGGCCCGCGCCGAACTCAACGTCAGATGCCCGTTGGCGCCGGGAGCCACCACGATCATGTTCTCCCCGCGCTCGTCGACCAGAATCACCGCACTACCGCTGGCGGCCGACAGCTCTTCCAGGCCGTCGAGCCCGACACCGTTCGCGCTGAGATGGGCGCGCAGGGCGGTGGCCGCCGGGTCGGCGCCGACCGCGCCGACGAACTGCACATCGGCGCCGGCGCGCGCGGCCGCCACGGCCTGATTACCGCCCTTGCCGCCCGGGGCGGTCGCCACCGAGGAGGCCAGCACCGTCTCTCCGGCGCGCGGCAGCGCCGTCACCCGGAAGAACTGGTCGACGTTGACGCTGCCCACGACGCACACCCGGGTCACGCCGTTCAGGGTAGTTTGCGGCCCGGTGGTCCCGATTCTCAACTCCGGCAACAACACCGGTCGGTTCGAGAAGCACCGGTCCAAGCGGCTGTGGGCGTAGGTTCTCTTGCCATGCACCCCAACGCCGACACCGCCGGTGCGCCGGTGGTGGCCGTCATCGCGGAAGTCCGGTTCACCGTCGCCCCCCGGCTGCGCCGGCAGGCGACGCTCGATGCGGTGGCCATCGCCGTCGAAGGTCGCTTCCCGGTCACCGAACCGCTGACCGGGGTCGACCTCGCCGACGCCGGCCCGGGGCTACCGCCCCGGGTGGAGCCCCGCCAAGGCGTCGTGCTGCGCAACACCGACAGCACCGAATCGCTCACGCTGACGGCTAGCACCCTGAGCTACGAGACCACCCACTACACCGGATTCGACGCCATCGACACCGCGATCACCGCCGGGTGCCAGGCCCTCGCGGACGCCCGCGTGCTCTCCGGCCTCCAGCGCGTCGGCCTGCGCTACATCGACGAGATCCGGGTGCCGCAACCGCCGACCGACGCACGGGGCTGGTCCACGTGGATCGACAGCAGCCTGCTCGGTCCGCTGGCCGTCGCCCCCGAGCACGTGCCCTCCCGCGGCATCCAGGGCGTCGCCGCCTTCGACCTCGGCAGCCGCGCAGGCCTCAACGTGCAGTTCGCCGCATTCGCTACCGGAGCCGCCACGCTGCCGCAGCACCTGCGGCGACGGCCCTTCCAACCCGGCCCGTTCTTCGGCCTGGATTTCGACGGCTTCTACGACTTCGGCAACGAGGACTTCGTGCGCCTGGACGCCGACGTCGTCACCGACATCCTGGCGAAACTGGACGCCCCGATCGGCTCGGCCTTCCAGCGCGCCATCACCAACGAGGCCCGGGCTCTGTTCGGGACTGTGGTGACCCGCTGACCGGTCCCGCCTAGACCGGCCCCCACCTGCCGGTTGGTCGGCTGACCGATACCCTGGGCAGATGAGTGTCGAAGCGCCGTCCATCCAGACGGACTTGCGCGCCCAGGTTCACGACGCCGCCCGCCGGGCGCGGGTCGCCTCGCGCATCCTCGGAACGCTGACCGCCACCGTCAAAGACCGTGCCCTGCACGCCGCCGCTGACGCCGTGCTGGCCCATTCGCACCAGATCCTGGCCGCGAACGCCCACGATCTCGACACCGCGCGGGCCGCAGGCACCGCCGAGGCCATGCTGGACCGCCTCGCCCTCAACCCCCAGCGCATCGACGGCATCGCCGCGGGCCTGCGCCAGGTCGCCGGACTGCCCGACCCGATCGGCGAAGTGCTGCGCGGCCGCACCCTGCCCAACGGTCTGCAGCTGCGCCAGCAGCGGGTTCCGCTCGGCGTGGTCGGAATCGTCTACGAAGGCCGGCCCAACGTGACCGTCGACGCCTTCGGCCTCACCCTCAAGTCCGGCAACGCCGTCCTGCTGCGCGGCAGCTCGTCGGCGGCCAACTCCAACGCCGCGCTGGTGACCGCGCTGCGCGGTGCCTTGGCCGGTGAGGGCCTGCCCGAGGATGCCGTCCAACTGCTGCCCAGCGCCGACCGATCCAGCGTCACCCATCTCATCCAGGCCCGCGGCCTGGTCGACGTGGTGATCCCGCGCGGTGGTGCCGGCCTGATCGACGCTGTCGTGCGGGATGCCACCGTGCCCACCATCGAAACCGGTGTCGGCAACTGTCACGTCTACGTCCACGCCGACGCCGACCTCGACGTGGCCGAGCGCATCATCCTCAACGCCAAGACTCGCAGGCCCAGCGTCTGCAACGCCGCCGAGACCCTGCTGGTGGACTCCGCGCTCGCCGGTACCGCGCTGCCCCGGCTGGTGGCGGCCCTGCAGCAGGCCGGTGTCACGGTGCGGGACAACCCGACCGAGGACGACCTGCGGGCTGAGTTCCTGTCGCTGGACATCGCGGTGACGACCGTCGACGGTCTCGACGCCGCCATCGAACACATCAACACCTACGGCACCGGGCACACCGAGGCCATTGTCACCACCAATCTTGAAGCGGCGCACCGCTTTACCGAACGTGTCGACGCAGCCGCGGTGATGGTCAACGCCTCGACGGCGTTCACCGACGGTGAGCAGTTCGGCTTCGGAGCCGAGATCGGCATCTCCACCCAGAAGCTGCATGCCCGCGGCCCGATGGGTTTGCCCGAATTGACGTCAACCAAGTGGATCGTCTGGGGAGACGGTCACACCCGACCTGCGTGACGCGACAACAGGAGAACCCGTGACTGAATCCCCGGCCCGCCCGGCGCCGCTGTTCACCGACATCGACGATGTCGCCAAGCGGCTGGCCGAGACCGGCTACCTGCCCGACACCGCCACCGCCACCGCGGTGTTTCTCGCCGACCGGCTCGGCAAGCCGTTGCTGGTGGAGGGACCGGCCGGGGTCGGCAAGACCGAGCTGGCCCGCGCGGTCGCGCAAACCACCGGCTCCGGCCTGGTGCGCCTGCAGTGCTACGAGGGCGTCGACGAGGCCCGCGCCCTCTACGAGTGGAACCACGCCAAGCAGATCCTGCGGATGCAGTCCGGGTCGAACGACTGGGATCAGGCCAAGTCCGACATCTTCAGCGAGGAATTCCTGCTGTCGCGGCCGCTGCTGACCGCGATCC
>JAEZIA010000218.1 GCA_023416315.1 Actinomycetes bacterium | reverse complement strand
GGACGCCCGACAGCTACCCCTGGCCCGAATCCTGGAGGGCGGCACCTGGGCGGCCGGTCGGCGGCTGGCGCACGAGCTGCGCGGTGGTGCGCCACCGCTGTCCATCGCCAGCGATGGCACGGTGTTCTGATGCGTGACGTCCATGTCATCGACCACCCGCTGGTCCAACACAAGCTGACCTTGATGCGGCGCAAGGAGACCTCGACGAATACGTTTCGCCGGCTCGCCAACGAGGTGTCCACCCTGCTGGCCTACGAGGTGCTGCGCGACACCCCGACGCAACAGGTCGAGGTCGACACACCCCTGGAGGCGACGACGGGCACCGTGATCGACGGTAAGAAGCTGGTGTTCGTCTCGATCCTGCGGGCCGGCACCGGCATTCTCGACGGCATGCTGACGGTGGTACCCGGCGCGCGGATCGGGCACATCGGGTTGTACCGAGATCCCAAAACGCTTGTCGCCGTCGAGTACTACTTCAAGATGCCGAGCGATCTACACGAACGTGAGGTGGTGGTGGTCGACCCGCTGCTGGCCACCGGCAACTCGGCGGTCGCCGCGGTGGACCGGCTCAAGGAGTTCCGGCCCCGGTCCATCAAGTTCGTCTGTCTGCTCACCTGTCCCGAAGGCATCGCCGCCCTCCACGGCTCCCACCCTGAGGTCCCGATTTTCACCGCGGCCGTCGACCGCGAACTCGACGCGGCGGGCTATATCGTGCCGGGTCTCGGCGACGCAGGCGATCGGCTGTTCGGCACGAAATAGGACGACCCGCCCCGGGGCCACCGCGGGTTTGGTGTTTGTTCGGTGAAGATTCGCTCAAGAGCCGACCGCGACGCACGGGCGCGGCACGATGAGGGCATGGATTCCACATCGCCGACCACATCGCCCGGTGCCGACCCCGGCTACCGCGCCCTGGTGGTCGATGACGAGAAGCCGCTGGCCGATGTCGTCGCCAGCTACCTGGAACGTGAGCATTTCGAAGTGACCGTGAGCCATTCCGGGGCCGACGCCTTGGAGTTGGCCCGCCGGGTCGACCCGGACGTGGTGGTGCTCGACCTGGGTCTGCCCGGCATCGATGGCTTGGAGGTGTGTCGGCAGCTGCGGACGTTCTCCGACGCCTACGTAGTGATGCTCACCGCGCGGGACACCGAGGTGGACACGATCGTCGGGTTGTCGGTCGGCGCCGACGACTATGTGACCAAGCCGTTCAGCCCGCGCGAGCTGGTCGCCCGGATCCGGGCCATGCTGCGCCGCCCGCGTTCAGTGAGTGCACTTGCCGCGCCAAGCGCCGGGGCAGCGACCGACGAGCTACCCCCGCGCGAGTTCGGCCCGCTGACCATCGATGTGCTGAGTCGCCAGGTGCTCCTCGAGGGGGTCCCGATTCCGTTGACGCGCACGGAGTTCGACATCCTGGCGGCGTTGTCATCGCGGCCCGCAGTGGTGTGGAGTCGCCGCCAGTTGATCGACGCGGTGTGGGGTGAGCCCTGGGTGGGCAACGACCACCTCGTCGACGTCCATGTCGGCCACTTGCGCCGCAAACTCGCCGACAACCCCGCCGAGCCGAGGTTCGTGCTGACCATTCGGGGTGTCGGCTACCGGATGGGATCGGGCCGGTGAGGGCGCTCAGCGGATTCGGCATGCGCCGGCGGTTACTGCTCGCCCAAAGCCTGGTCCTTGTCACCGGGGGCGTCACCACGTGGGTCGTCGCATCGGTGGTCGGGCCACCCTTGTTCCGTGAGCACCTCCACATGGCCGGCGTCGCACCCGACTCCAACGAGCAGTACCACGCCGAGCAGGCCTACCAGCACGCCACCGCGCTTTCCATCGGTGTTGCGATCACCGTCGCCGCCCTCACCGCGTTGATCGCCACCGTGTACCTGAGCCGACGCCTGCAGCAGTCCGTCGCCGAGGTAGCGGCTGCCGCGTCGGCAGTCGCGGAAGGGCACTACGCCATCCACGTTGAACCGCCTCACCTGGGTGATGAATTCGACGAGATGGCATCCGCTTTCAACAAGATGGCAGACCGGCTGCAGGCGGTGGAATCAAGCCGGCGGCAGTTGTTCGGCGATCTTGCTCACGAGATCCGTACGCCGGTGTCCGTATTGGAGGCCTATCTGGAAGCCGTGGAGGACGGCGTCAAGGCCCTGGATCGCCCCACCGTCGCGATGCTGCGTGAGCAGGCCGGTCGCCTGGTGCGCTTCTCGGCCGACGTCGCCGCCCTGGCACAGGCCGAGGAAGCGCACGCCACCATCACGCCGGCGTGGGTCAACGCGGACGACGTCATCGAGTCGGTCACCGCGGCCGTGACCGACCGCTATGCGGCCAAAAACGTCGCGTTGACTGTCCGGGAAGGTCAGGGGATCAGCCTTTGGGCAGATGGTCAGCGCCTCACTCAGGTGCTGCACAATCTTCTGGACAACGCGTTACGCCATACCAGTGCCGGCGGGCATGTTCAGCTCGGCGCGGAACGAGCAGGCAGCGCGGTGGTCTTCACGGTCAGCGATGACGGCGAAGGTATTGCAGCGCAGCATCTCCGGCATGTCTTCGAGCGCTTCTACCGTGCCGACTCTGCGCCCGATCGCGGCCAGGGCGGTTCCGGCATCGGTCTGGCCATCGCCAAGGCCCTGACCGAGGCCCACGGTGGCACCATCACCGTGACCAGCAACGGCCGCGGTGCCGGCACCACCTTCACGGTTTCGGTGCCCAGCCGGCCGACGACCGCAGGCCGCCGCGGCGCTCGACGCGAGTTCGCTTGACGCGCGAAAGCTAGAGCGTGCTGAGGATCTGGTTCATGGTGTCGATCTCCTTCTGCTGACTGGTGGCGATCGACTTGGCCAGTGCCACGGCATCGGCGGACTGGCCATCCTTGATCTCGTTCTGCGCCATGCTGATCGCGCCTTGGTGATGCTTGATCATCTGGGTGAGGTACAGCTTGCTGGCCTCGACTCCCTGCGCCGTCTGCAGCGCCTGCATATCGGCAGGCGACATCATCCCGTCCATCCCGGGCATCATCGACCCGCTCGGCATCGGCATGGTCATGGTGCCCGAACCGTGCATGCCGCCGTGATCGGACGGCGCGCCCGGCATATTGGGCATCCCGGGCATGCCCGACATGCCCCACTGATTCAGCCAGCCCTGCATGGTGTCGATTTCCGGGCCCTGCGCCGCCTTGATCTGCTTGGCCAGATCGATCACCCGCGGATCGATGCCCTGCTTGGCCAGGACCATGTCACTCATCTCGATCGCCTGCCGATGGTGCGGAATCATCATGTGGGCGAACATCATGTCGGCCTGGTTATGCGTGGCTGAGGGCGCTGTGGTCGAACTCTGCGCAGTCGACGGTGCCGCGCCGTCGGATGCCGAATTGCCACATGCCCCGATGGTGGCCACCGCGGCGATCGCGACCATCCCGGTCGCCACTGTCCTGGTCTTGGTCACAACACACCCCTTCATCGCGTCGGATCAGTCGATCCCGTCCAGCCTCACTGGCTTCGGTAGGGGTGGCCTAGTGGTTCTGTGAAGATTCGATGAAGCTGCTGGACGCCTGTTCCGCATCGAGTCTGTGGTGAGTGCGTGGGTTCACCCCGATCCGACGCGCTGGCCGCAGAGTCGTTGCGCTCCTTGCAGACTCGGCGGTACGACGTGTTCGAATCACTCAGTCGTGGTGGTCGTGGTGGCCCTCGGTGTGCAGGCTGGATTCGACCATCGGTCGGCCGGCATCGGCCGGCGCTGGTGCCGGGCCGGTGATCGCCTCCTCGTGGGGCATCACCTCAGGGGCCGGCACATGGTGGTGTTCCGTTGCGGGGAGCTCACGGGTGACCTGATGCGCGTCGTGGGCCTCAGCGGGGCCGTGGTGGTGAGGACCATGACCCGAGAGGCTCGACGCCAGGCCCGCCGTCACCGCCACCGCCATGACGGCGTTGGCGCCTAGGAGTACCAGCGCGCTCCCCGCACCGGAGACGTGTCCGGCACGCGAACGCCGGATCCATGCCCATGCCGCACCCATGACGACGTAGCACTGCAACAGCAGCACGCAGATACCGGCCGCGTCGACCGACTCGGGCTGACCGGCGGCGGGCCCGAACGGAGCGCCCGCAGTCCGGGAATGGATCCACAGCGCGACGGCACCCGCGTTGACCACGATGCCGATCACCAATAGCAGTGTGGCCGGTCGCGACCAGACGAGGAACGCCCAAGCCAATTGCAGCAGCGCGATAGCAGCGAAGAACACGCCCGACGGCAGCCAATGCTGCCAGTGCATCGGCGCCACCGCGAAGTGGATCGCCGCCGCACCGACGGACGCGGTTGCCGCGCAGCGAACGGCCAGCCGAGTGTCGGTCCGGGCTTCTGTCTTGGTACTCACCGCGCACATGGTCGCATTGCGGGCCCGCCGCGACGAGCAGCACCGGATAACGGTCCGGTGCCGGATCGGCTACGACGCCCCCAGTAGGTTCGCAGTCAACGGTCAGGCTGAAATGGGTCAATAGTTGTGTGACAACGACGTTTCCGGCCGAAGCGCCGCAGGACACCACCGAGGTGGCCGCCGCGGCGCCACGACCGTCGCGCTCAGAACGTGCCGGACTGGCGGTCCTGCTCGTCGCAACCGCGGTCATGTACCTGTGGAACATCACCGTCAACGGGATGGGAAACCAGTTCTACGCCGGTTCCGCCGCGGCCGGGTCCAAGAACTGGGAGGCGCTGCTCTTCGGCTCGCTCGACTCGGCCAACTTCATCACCGTCGACAAGCCGCCGGTGTCGCAGTGGGTGATGGGCCTGTCGGGTCAGCTGTTCGGGTTCAGCAGCGCCAGCATGCTGATCCCCGAGGCGCTGATGGCGGTGGCCGCCGTCGCGCTGCTGTACGCCGCCGTCACCCGCCTCTGCGGCCCGCGTGCCGGTCTGCTGGCGGGGGCGGCACTGGCGTTGACACCGGTGGCCGCCCTGATGTTCCGGTTCAACAATCCCGACGCCGCGATGGTGCTGCTGATGACCGCTGCGGCGTACTGCACCGTGCGGGCACTGGAGCGGGCCAGCGGCAAGTGGCTGGCCTGGGCCGGTGTCGCACTGGGATTCGCGTTCCTGGCCAAAATGCTCGAAGGCCTGATGATCGCACCTGCGCTCGGGCTGGCGTATCTGGTCGCGGCGCCGACAACGCCGCGCGTCCGCTGCAAGCACCTGCTCGGCGCCGCCGCCGCGTTCGGGGTCTCGGCCGGCTGGTTCGTGGTGCTCACCCTGGTGTGGCCGGCGTCGTCACGGCCCTATATCGCCGGGTCGACCGACAACAACTTCATGAACCTGGTGCTTGGCTACAACGGATTTGCGCGCGTGCTCGGCCACAATCACATGACCTTCGGGCCGGGTGACCCGCTCGGCAACTCGGCGGGCGACCAGCTCCGGCACCCCGGCGGCTTCGGCGGTATGGGCCAGAAGGAAGGGCTCAGCCGGCTGTTCGCCGGTGAGTTCGGTTTCGAGATCGGCTGGCTAGTTCCGGCCGCCCTGCTTGCACTGGTGCTGGTGCTGATCGCGCGCGGGCGCGCGCCGCGCACGGACCCGGTGCGGGCCGGCGTGCTGCTGTTCGGTGGCTGGCTGGTGGTCGACGGCCTGGTGCTCAGCTACATGAAAGGCATGGTGCACCCGTACTACTGCCTGTCGCTGGCTCCCGCGGTGGCCGCGACGGTGGCGATCGGTGCGCAGGAGATGTGGGCCCGCCGCCAGTCCGCCTTGGGCCGCGCCGGGTTGCCCCTGCTGATCGCGGTGACCGGCATCTGGAGTTGGTGGGTGTTGGGCCGCAACGAGAATTGGTTGCCGCCACTGCGGTGGACGATCCTGGCCGTGAGTGTGCTGGCCGCGGTTGCTTTCGCGATCTCGGCACCGCGGCGGCAGCGGGTGACGATCGCCGCCGCCTCGCTGGGTGTGGTGGCGGTGCTGGCCGGTCCGGCGGCATATGCGGTGGCCACCCTCGGCGTGACCCATCACGGCGGCGGCCCCACGGTCGGGCCGTTCCGTCCGGCGTTCGGCGCACACGCGTTCGGCCAGCCGCAGGACAACCCGAAGCTCGATGCGCTGCTGCGCGACACCACGTCGACGTGGTCGGCGGCGATCTCCGGCTCGTCTGCCGCCGCTGGACTCGAATTGTCTACCGGCACAGCGCTGATGGCGATTGGCGGGTTCACCGGTCGCGATCCGGCGCCGAGCCTGGGCCAGTTCAAGGCCGATGTCGCCGCCGGAAAGGTGGGCTACTACATCGTCGAGAAGGACTGGCGGGGCAAGGCCGGCGGGTGGCCGGGCACCGACCGCGATCACGCGACCATCACCGACTGGGTGACCGCGACGTTCCCGGTCACCCAGATCGGCGATGACGACGTCTACGACCTGTCCAAACCGAAATAGTCAGGCGGCCACCGCGATCGCGTCGGCCTCGCGGCGCTGCTTGCCGGGCAACGCCAGCTTGACGATCTTGCGGACCACGGTGCCGAACTGCTTGGGCAGCGGACCGGCGTTGTAGGGAATCCCGTAACGCTCACACACCTCGCGGACGTCCGGAGCCATCTCGGCGTACCGCCGGGCCGGTAGGTCGGGGAACAGGTGGTGCTCGATTTGGTGCGACAGGTTGCCCGACAGAATGTGGAACAGCTTGCCACCGGTCAGGTTGGCCGAGCCGAGCACCTGCCGGAAGTACCACTGGCCGCGCGTCTCGTTTCGGGTCTCTTCGACGGTGAATTCCTGTGTGCCGTCCGGGAAATGACCGCAGAAGATGATCGCGTACGACCAGATGTTGCGCATCAGGTTCGCCGTCAGGTTGCCGGTGAAGACGAACGGCGCGAACGGCCCGGCCAGCAGCGGGAAGGCGACGTAGTCCTTCAACAGCTGGCGGCGGGTCTTGCGCCAGATCTCGCGCAGCACGTCACGCTTGTCGTCCAGCGAGATCTCCCCGGAGCGGATGCGCTCGGTCTCGAGTTCGTGCAGCGCGACGCCGTACTGGAACAGCACCATCAGCAGGAACGCGTACAGCGGGTTGCCGAGGTAGTAGGGGTGCCACCGCTGATCGGGGCTCATCCGCAGGATGCCGTAACCGATGTCGCGGTCCATGCCGACGATGTTGGTGAACGTGTGGTGCGAGTAGTTGTGCGAGTGCCGCCATTGATCGGCCGGGCACGCGGTGTCCCACTCGAAAGTGCGGCCGCGCAACGCCGGGTCTCCGGTCCACTCGTACTGCCCATGCATGACGTTGTGGCCGATCTCCATATTGTCCAGGATCTTCGAGATCCCGAGCAGCGCGGTGCCGGCCAGCCAGGCCGGCGGGAAGATACCGGCCATCAGCAGGGCGCGGCCGCCGATCTCCATTGCCCGCTGGGTCTTGATGACCCGGCGGATGTAGTCGACATCGGTCTGGCCGAGGTCGGCGATCACCCGCTCCTTGATGGCGTCGAGTTCCCGGCCGAACGCGTCGGCCTGCTCGCGGGTCAGTGTGATGCGTTGGGTGCTCATGGTTTTCCCTTCAGCTCATTACAGCGATATGTCGACGTCACCGACGGGCACGGACACGCAGATCTGCACGTCCTCCTCGTCGGCCGTGGAGATCGCTCCGGTGGTCAGGTTGCGCACCGCACCGCGGTGCTTGCGGCGGGTGCAGGTGTGGCAGATCCCCATCCGGCACCCGCTGGTGGGGTTCAGGCCGGCATCCTCAGCCTGATCGAGCAGGGGCCGCCCGTCGTCTTGCGCGTCGATCCCGCTGTCGGTGAAGCTGATTCGGCCGCCCGACGGGGCGTCGGGGATCACGAACGGCACCGCAACGAAGCTCTCCGACAACGCGCCCGGGCACTGCTCGCGCACCGCGTCGACAAGCGCCGGTGGACCGCAGACGAACACAGCGTCCGGATCGGGCATGGCGATCTGCAGGTGTTCGGCGCCGAACCGGCCCTCGAGCTCGCCGCCGGGTGAGCGGGTGTAGCCGTGCAGCACCCGGACTCCCGTCGCGGCGAGTTCGGCGCGGTAGCAAGCTTCGGCCGGCGTGCGGGCGTAGTGGACGAACGCGATCTCGCCGTCGAAGCCTTCGGCCTGCAGGGTGCGCAGCATGGACATCACCGGGGTGATGCCGCTGCCACCGGAGACGAACAGGATGCGGCGGGGCCGCGGCTCGGGCAGCACGAAGTCGCCGGCCGGATCGGAGAGGTCGACGACCATGCCCGGGCGGGCGTGCCGGTAGAGGTGCGCAGACACCAGGCCGCCGTCGTGGCACCCGATCGTCAGCTCGATGTGCCGGGCGCCCTCCGCGCTGGCCGGGGAATAGCACCGCGTGTGGCGACGGCCGTCGATCTCGACGGTCAGGTTCAGATGCTGGCCGGCCCGGTACCCGGTGACGGCCGCATTCGGGGCGAGCACCAGCGTGACGCTGCGCGGGGTGGTCCGGCGCACGTCGACGATTTTGGCCCGCGGGTCGGTGGTCCAGGTCGGGTCCACCAGCTCGGTGTACCGGTCGACGCCATGCGGACCGGTGAGCAGCTCAACCAGCGGTGAGCGAAGCACCTTCTCGGTGAACGTTTCAGTGAACATATGTACACCGTCCGGGATGAACGTGCACGTCGTCAAGGAATCCGGCCAGTCTGTGGTAGGGTTCACAACAGTGAACAGTCGTACGCCGAGCTCACGTCGGGAGCGTTCAGGGAAGTCCCGCTCCCGGGAAGCGCCCTCCCGGGAAGAGCGCAAGGAGGCCACTCGCCGGGCCATCATCGCGGCCGCCCTCAAGTTGCTCGACGAGCGCAGCTTCAGCGGACTGAGCCTGCGGGAAGTCACCCGGGAGGCGGGCATCGTGCCCGCGGCGTTCTACCGGCATTTCGAGTCGATGGAGGCCCTCGGCCTGGTGCTCATCGACGAGTCGTTCCGCACGCTGCGGGAGATGCTGCGCAGCGCCCGCGCGGGCAAGCTCGACCCGAACCGGGTGATCGAATCCACGGTGGACATGCTGGTGGCAGGCGTGGCCGAGCAGCGGGAGCACTGGCGGTTCATCGGCCGCGAGCGCTCCAGCGGCGTGACCGTGCTGCGGTATGCGATTCGCACCGAGATCCGGTTGATCACCTCGGAGCTCGCCACCGACCTGGCGCGCTTCCCCGCGCTGAACACCTGGAGCACCGAGGACCTCAACATCCTCGCCAGCCTGTTCGTGAATTCGATGATCATCATCGCCGAGGCCATCGAGGACGCCCATGACCCGGCCGCGCTGGACGAGATCAAACGCACCGCGGTCAAACAGCTGCGAATGATCACCGTCGGCGTCAACGATTGGCAACCCAAGGCCGCGGATGACGCCGGCGAGGCGCCCACACAGTAGGTGCTGTCACATCGCCCGAGTGGCGGCGACAACACGTGCAGGCTGGGCGCTCGCCAACTGGGTATACCGACCCGCATGACAACGCCCGCCGTGCTCTTCGACATCGACGGCACCCTCGTCGACTCGAATTATCTTCACGTCCACGCCTGGCAGCAGGCGTTCCACGAGGTCGGTCTGCCGGTGCAGGCCTGGCACATCCACCGCTCGATCGGCATGGACGGGTCCACCCTGGTCGAGGAGCTATCCAACGGCGCCGACGACGACGTGCGCAAGCAGCTCAAGGACGCACACACCCGCCACTATGAGGCCAGCGCGGAGCTATTGACCCCGCTGCCGGGCGCGCGCGACCTGCTGGCGCGAGTCGCCGACCTCGGCCTGCAGGTGGTGCTGGCGACCTCGGCTCCGGAGAACGAACTGGCCCTGCTGCGCAAGACGCTGGGTTGCGACGAGCTGGTCTCGGCCATCACCTCCTCCGAGGATGTCGAGCAGGCCAAGCCCCGACCCGACATCGTGCACGTCGCGCTGGACAAGGCCGGGGTGGCGGCGGAGCAGGCGGTGTTCATCGGCGACACGGTCTGGGACGTCGAGGCCAGCGCCCGCGCGGGGGTCCCCTGCATCGGGGTGCTGTCCGGCGGCGTATCCCGCGGTGAGCTCGAGACCGCCGGGGCCGCAGCCGTTTTCGACGACGCGGCGCAGCTGCTCGACAAGCTCGGCGACTCACCGGTCAGCGGACTGCTCTGAGGCGGGTTTCGCCCCCCGCAGCGCCGGGTAGAGAGTGCCCATGACCCAGGCGGTGCCCCAGCCGAAGCCGGCTACCGCACCGGAGGAGTTGGTTGCGCTGTACCGCGACCCACCCGACGGGCTGCGCGCCAACATGATCATGTCGCTGGACGGCGCCGCTTCGTTCGACGGGGTGGCCGGACCACTCTCGGACGCCAACGACCAGAACCTACTGCTCGCGCTGCGCGGCTACGCCGACGTCGTGCTGGTCGGCGCGGGGACGGTGCGGGCCGAGGGCTACGGCCCCGTCCGCCTGACGGCCGACCAGGTCGCCGAACGCCGGGACCGCTGGGGCACCGACGCGATCCCGCCGATCGCGGTGGTGACCCATACCGGTCGCGTCCCCGCCTCGCTGTTCGCCGAGCCCGCGCAGCGGCCCATCCTGGTCACCACCGCGCTCGTGGCGCGCGACCGCCCGCAACTCGCCGAGCATGCCGACCTGCTGATCGCCGGGGACAGTGCGGTCAACCTGACGGCCGCGTTGCGCGCGCTGCAGGCCAGGGGCATGCGCCGGATCTTGTGCGAAGGCGGTCCCACCCTGCTCGACGAACTCGTCGCGGGCGACCTCGTCGACGAGATGTGCCTGACCATCTCCCCCACCCTTGCCGCGACCGCCACCACGGCCCGGCCCGGCGCGCCCGCGCTGCCGATCCCGACCCGGCTCACGCTCGGCCACGTCGTGACCCTCGATGACTACGTCTACCTGCGCTACATCCGGCGCAACGAGCGGCAGCCCAGCACATGAGCAGCGACGACTTGCTGGGTCGCCGACCGGACGGCGTCGACGACGGCACCGTCGAATCGGTCGGCAAACTCTCCGAGGCGCTGGAGTACGTCGAGCGGGCCCGAGGACACCTGTACACCTTCCACCAACTGATGGGCCGGGCGGATTTCCTCATCGGGGATGCCTCCGACATGCTGCGCGACGCCGGCCACCCCGAGGTCGCCGACGAGCTGGCCACCCAGTTGGTCGGCCGCAACGTGCTGTACGGCCGGTGGACCTTCCAGATCGTCGAGGAATTTGACGACAACTACTGGTCAGTGTTGCGTGACGCCGAGCGCGGTGTGCGGAATCGCCTGCTGGGCGGCCAGCGCCATGTCTTCGAGGCGGAGATGAAGCAGCGGCGCCGGACCAGCG
>JAEZIA010000210.1 GCA_023416315.1 Actinomycetes bacterium | reverse complement strand
TGAGCGCGGCGACGAGAGCGACGGTCGCGGCGCGTGCTGCCAGAGCGGTCATGGCTTGCACCGTAGTGGCTCACAGCTGCCACCATCGCTCTATCCCCCCCGCCGCGCCTGCCACGACCCGGCCGCCCGGCCTCGGCACCGCCGCCTGCACACCAGCCTGGTCGGCGGCCACCAGCATCCGCTCGACCGGTTCGGCCCACGGATGCGGGGCCAGCCGGAAGGTGCACCAGTGGATCGGCACCAGCAGGCCGGCGTCGGTGACGTCGCGATGCGCGCGCACCGCCTCCTCGGGATTCATGTGGATATCGGGCCAGGACTTGTTGTAGGCCCCGACGGGCATCAGAGTCAGATCGAACGGGCCGTGCGCGGCGCCGATGTCGGCGAAGCTGCGGGTGTAGCCGGTGTCGCCACCGAAGTACGCCCGGTGCTGCGGTCCGATGATCGCCCACGACGCCCACAGCGTGGTGTTGCGGGACAGGAATCGGCCGGAGAAGTGCCGCGCCGGCGTGCAGACCAACCGCAAGTCGCCGATCCGGGTCTCGGCATTCCAGTCCAATTCGATGATGCGCTGCGGCGGGATGCGCCATTGCCGCAGGTGGGCGCCGACGCCGAGCGGGACGACGAACGGCGCGCGCTGGCTGCGGGCCAACGCCAGCACGGTGTCCATGTCGAGGTGGTCGTAGTGGTCGTGGCTGATCACGACGGCGTCGAGGGCGGGCAGCGCCTCGATCGGGGCGGGCACCGGATGCAGCCGCTGGGGTCCCACGGTGCGCGACGGCGAGCAGCGCTCGCTCCACACCGGATCGGTCAGCACCCGATAGCCGTCGATTTCCAGCAGGGCCGTCGAGTGCCCCAGCCAGCTGACCGCGAGCGGCTCGGAACTTCTCGCCGCCGGAGCCACCAGCGGGACCGTTCCGGCGGGCCGGGTGGCCGCGCGGGAGGAGAACATGTCGAACAGGACCAGGCGGCTCTCCTCGGAATCCAGCCGCAGGGCCGAGGCCGGCTCGAGGTTGTGGAACACCCCGTCGCGATAGTTCGGCGAGTTGTCGGCCACCGGCCGGATGTCGCCGGGCCCGGCGCCGAGGGAGGCGGGTGCGTCGTTGAGGGCGCGCAACAGCCAGCCGCCGCCGGCCAGTGACGCGGTGCCGGCGGCCAGGCGCAGCGCCGCCTTCCCGGACGGCAGGAGCGAAGCGACCCGGGCAAAACCCGAGGGCACCTCACTCCCCCTTGAACTTGGCGGGGCGCTTCTCGATGCGGGCCACCTGGGCTTCGATGACGTCCTGGCTGCCCCAGGCCTTGTCGAACAGTTCCTTATGGGCAGGCCACTGCTCCTCGAACGCCCCGTCGTCGTTGAGCACCCGTTTGGAGGCCTGCAGCGACAGCGGCGCCAGGCCGGCGATCTCCTCGGCCCACGCCTGGGCGTCGGCCAGGCTGCCGATCCGGTTGGCCATCCCGGTCATCAGCGCGGTTTCGGCGTCCAGCTTCTCCGCGCCGAGCAGCATGCCGCGGGCTCGGCCGTAGCCGGCCAGCGACGACAGCCGCCGCACGCTCCAGTTGTCCAGCGCCAGACCGTATTTCGCGATCGGGAACTGGAAGTAAGCGCCCGGAGCGACCACGCGCAGGTCGCAGACCATCGCCAGCTGCACGCCGGCGCCGATCGCCGGGCCGTTGATCGCCGCGATCACCGGCATCGGCGCGGCATCGATGGCCTTGTTCAGCGCGATCGCCTTGTCGGGGAAGTCGGCGGCGAACACGTCACCGGAAAGATCTGCGCCGGCGCAAAATACCGTGCCCTGGCCGGTCAGCACGATCACGCGGACGTCCTCCGCGGCGGCCTTCTCCACCGTTTCGCGCAGCGTGTCGACAAGTTCGGAGTTGAGCGCGTTGCGCCGTTCCGGACGCTGCAACTCGATGGTGGTCACATCCCCCACCCGGTTGATACCGATCATGGGTTTGAGGGTACTGGCCCGATAGCGTGGCTTCATGAGTCGGATCGGGGCAGCCGAACTACGCGACGCAGCGCTGGACCCTGGTTCGTTCCGGAGCTGGGACAGTGCGCCGCTGGACGTTGGTGCCGACGCCGCCTACACGGCCGAGTTGGAGCAGGCGCGTGCCAAGACCGGTTTCGACGAGGCGGTGCTGACCGGCGAGGGCACGATCGGCGGCCGCCGGGTGGCGGTCGTGGCCTGCGAATTCGACTTCCTGGCGGGGTCGATCGGGGTGGCCGCCGCCGAACGCGTCACCGCCGCGATCGAACGCGCAACGGCCGAGAGACTGCCGCTGCTGGCCTCCCCCAGTTCGGGCGGCACCCGCATGCAGGAGGGCACCGTCGCGTTCCTGCAGATGGTGAAGATCGCCGCCGCGGTCACCGCGCACAAGCAGGCCCATCTGCCCTATCTGGTCTATCTGCGGCATCCGACGACCGGCGGGGTGTTCGCGTCCTGGGGTTCGCTGGGGCACATCACCGCCGCGCAGCCGGGCGCGCTGATCGGATTCCTCGGACCGCGGGTCTACGAGCAGCTCTACGGCGAGCCGTTTCCGCCGGGCGTACAGACCGCGGAGAACCTGTTGCGGCACGGCGTAATTGACGCCGTCGTCGGCATCGAGGCGCTGCGCTCGACACTGAACCGGGCCCTGACCGTGATCATTGATTCGCCGGGCCGACCGCCGTCACCGCTTCCGGCCGAGCCGATCCGCGACGTGCCCGCGTGGGATTCGGTGGTGGCGTCGCGGCGCCCGGACCGCCCGGGGGTCAGCTGGCTGCTTCGCGAAGGCGCCACCGACCGAGTGCCACTGTCGGGAACCCACGGCGAGGCGGCCACCACCGCGCTGGCACTGGCACGCTTCGGCGGCCAACCGGCCGTCGTCGTCGGTCAGCAACGGGTGGTCGGCGGGCTTGATCAATTCCCGAGTCGCTTCGCTCCTGCCCTCCGGACCGGGCCCGCCGCACTGCGGGAGGCCCGGCGCGGCATGGCGCTGGCCGCCGGCCTGCGGTTGCCGCTGGTGCTGGTGATCGACACCGCCGGGCCCGCGCTGTCGACCGAGGCCGAGCAGGACGGCCTGGCCGGCGAGATCGCCCGCTGCCTGTCCGATCTGGTCATGCTGGACACCCCCACGGTGTCGGTGCTGCTGGGCCAGGGCAGCGGCGGGCCCGCGCTGGCGATGGTGCCCGCCGACCGGGTGCTGGCCGCCCAGCACGGCTGGCTGGCGCCGCTGCCGCCGGAGGGCGCCAGCGCGATCGTGTACCGCGACACCGCGCACGCCCCGGAACTGGCTGTTGCACAAGGCATTCGGTCGATCGACCTGCTGCGCAACGGTATCGTCGACGCGATCGTGCCCGAGTATCCCGACGCCGCCGACGAGCCGGTCGAGTTCGCTCGGCGGCTATCGACCGCGATCGCGCGGGAGGTCCACGACCTGCGGGTGCAGCCGCCGCAGCAGCGGTATGCCGCCAGGCTGCAGCGCTACCGGCGGATCGGTCTGCCCGGCTAGGCCCGCCGGAACAGCTCCGCGGGCCTGCCGCCGGTGCGGGTGACCAGGTGCCCGGTCGGGCGCAGCAAAGGTTTCATCCGGCGCCGGAAACCGTCGCGCTGCAACACCCCACCTGCCACCGCCTCGTGCACCCGGTGCAGCTCACCGAGGGTGAACTGGCGGCCGAGCAGGTGGCCGGGGTCGGGTCGCTCGGCATAGTGATCGCGGATGTCCGCCACGGCGCGGGCGACAATCTCGGCGTGCCCGTAGCCGAGCCGGCCCGGGCGGCTCACCGGAACCAGGCGGGTCTGACCCGGCGTTCGGGAGTCCAGCCTGCGGATCGGCACGACTTCGACGTGCGCGACCGACAGCACCCAGCCGCGGTTGTCGCGGGCCGGGTCGTCGTAAACGTGCAGTTGGCGCGGCCGCAGTCCGCGCACATCGGCCTTGGCCCGCAGCGATCGTTCGACCGCATCGGCGAGTCGCTCACCGAGGTGCAGGAAGGTGCCAGGCAACGCCCAGCCCGGTCCGTCGGTGCGGCGCACCTGCAAGACCAGTAACTCGGGGGCGGCCGGATCGAGGGTGAGCAGCGCGGTGTCGACGGCCACGTGCGGATGCGGAAAGTCGCTGAGCAGTTCTTTGGTTGTATCGCTGATTAACTCATCATTGCGTAAAGCCGTGCTCGGCGCATTCCAGCTTCCGACACACCTCTTCGTCGGAAGTTTGCCGAAAGTTGTCGTAGCCCTGGCCGACGGCGTTGAAATACCGTGGCACGCCAGGACATACGACCTCGTCGGCGTAGGAGCGGAGTTCGGCAATCGTGTCTGAAGAGCCGATCGGTGCGGCCAGCACCAGCCTCGCCGGGTTCTGCGCGCGGGCCACCAGGCAGGCCGCCCGGGCCGTGGAGCCGGTGGCGAACCCGTCGTCGACGATCAGGACGACCCGCCCCGTCAGCGATTGGCGGGCGCGCGCGCCGCGGTAGCGCTCGACGCGGCGAGCAAGCTCGGCTCGTTGGGTCGCCTCCACCTCAGCCATGTCGGCCTCGCTCACCGCCACGTGCCGCAGCACCGCATCGTTGAGCACCCGAACACCGCCCTCGCCGATGGCGCCGAACGCCAGCTCCGGTTGGCTCGGCACCCCGAGCTTGCGCACGACGAGCACGTCCAGCGGGGCCCGCAGCGCCGCGGCCACCTCGAAGGCCACCGGGACGCCGCCTCGGGGCAGGCCGAGGACCAACACATCGTCGTCGCGATAGGCCAGAAGTTCCCGCGCGAGCCGACGGCCCGCGTCCGCCCGATCGGCGTAGGGGTGCATACCTGTCAAGTATCCGGTTGCGCCCGGCCTAAGCGAGCGATTCCAGCCAGGCTCGGTGCAACGCGGCGTAACGGCCCTCGGCGTCGATGAGTTCACCGGGCGGGCCGTCCTCGACGATGCGGCCGTGTTCGAGCACCAGCACCCGGTCGGCGATTTCGACGGTGGACAGCCGGTGCGCGATGATCAACGCCGTCCGGTCGGCCAACACCGTGCGCAGCGCTCGCTGCACCAGTCGCTCACTGGGGATGTCCAGTGACGACGTCGCCTCGTCCAGGATCAGCACCGCCGGGTCGGCCAGGAACGCCCGCGCGAACGCGATCAGCTGCCGCTGCCCGGCCGAGAGCCGACCGCCGCGGGTCGCGACATCGGTGTCGTACCCGTCGGGCAGCGCCGCGATGAACTCGTCGGCGCCGACCGCGACCGCCGCCGCGCGCACCTCGGACTCCGAAGCCGACGGGCGGCCGAACCGGATGTTGTCGGCGACGGTTCCGGAGAACAGGAAGTTCTCCTGGGTGACCATCACGACGTGGCGTCGCAGATCGCTCTGCGCGAAGTCCCGCAGGTCGACGCCGTCGAGCGTGACCGCGCCCGAGGTCGGGTCGTAGAACCGGGCGATCAGCTTGGCGATCGTGGTCTTGCCTGCGCCGGTGGTGCCGACCAGCGCGACGGTCTGCCCGGCCGGCACGACCAGGGACAGCCCGGGCAGCACCGGACGGTCCGGCACATAGTTGAATTGCACGTCGCGGAAGGCGATCTCGCCGCGGATCCGCTCGGGGCGCGCGGGGACCGCGGGGTCGGCGATCGCCGGTTTCTGCGCCAGCACACCGGCGAGCTTCTCCAGCGCCGAGGACGCCGACTGGAAGGTGTTGAAGAACTGGGAGATCTCCTGCATCGGTTCGAAGAACATCCGCAGGTACAGCAGGAACGCCGCCAGCGTGCCGATCGTCATCTCGCCGTGCAGCACCCGGTAGCCGCCGTAGAGCAGCACCACGCCGGTGGTGAGGTTGCCGACGAGCTTGACCGCGGGCATGAAGATCGCCAGCAGCCGGAACGTGCGCTCGTTGTCGGCGCGGTACCGGTCGGCGACCTCGTCGAAGATCTCCTGGTTACGCGGTTCCCGGCGGTAGGCCTGCACCGCCTTGATCCCGGTCATGGTCTCGACGAACTGCACGATCACCAGCGCGGCGCTCTCCCGCACCCGGCGGTAGGTCTTGGCCGACTCCGCCGAGAACCACCACACCAGCGCGACCAGAATCGGGAAGGCCGCCAAGCACATCAGACCCAGCTTCACGTCGAGGGTGACGAGCAGGATTGCGGTGCCGAACAGCGTCAGCACCGCCGTGATCAGGCTGTCGAAGCCGGTCTCCAGCATGTCCTGGATGGCGTCGACATCGTTGGTCAGCCTGCTGACCACCCGACCCGACGTGTAGCGGTCGTGGAAGGCGACGTCGAGCCGCTGAAAGTGCCGGAACACCCGGCGGCGCACCTCCAGCAGCACGCTCTGGCCGATACGCCCGGAGCGCTTCAGAAATGTCATCCGGCTGATCGCCTGCACGCCCACCACACCGCACAGCACCGCCACCACGATGATCAGTTCGCGGGCCGAG
Organism: Actinomycetes bacterium; assembly: GCA_023416315.1. Classification (GTDB taxonomy): domain Bacteria; phylum Actinomycetota; class Actinomycetes; order Mycobacteriales; family Mycobacteriaceae; genus Mycobacterium. The sequence continues at coordinate 4,269 of JAEZIA010000210.1, read as the reverse complement.
CCGCCGGCCAGCAGCGGCGGAATCGCGTGGTCGATGCCGCGCTGGACCAGCAGCGGAACCGCCAGTCGCGCAGCGTTTTCCACGACGACGACCAAGGCCAACAGCCCGACCGTCAGCTTGAACGGGGCCAGCAGCGAGCCGAGCAGCGCTCGGGCCTCGCGGCCGCGCGGCCTGCCTTCGTCGATCGGCAGGTCGTCGGGCTGTTCGTCGAGCCGGCCGCGCCATTCGGTGGCGGTCATCGCTGCCTGCCCTCGGACGCGGCGTAGTCGGCGGTGCGGCGCACGGCACCGCGCTCCTCGCAGGCCTCCTCGTAGGCGCGGTCGAGCCGCTTGCGGTCGTCGTCGTCCTCCCAGTCGGGCCGCGGCTCGCAGCCGTCGTCGAGTTCGTCGTCGGCGGCCAACAGGAAGCGGTACCGCGGCACTTGCGCCAACAGTTCGGCGTGGGTGCCAATGTGGGTGATGGTGCCTGCACCGTCCACGGTGTCCAGCAGCGCGACCTTGTCGGCCAGCAGCACCGTCGAAGCGCGGTGCGCGACCACCACCGCGGTGACCCCGGCCAGCACCCGACCCAGCGCCTCGGTGACCGCGGCCTCGGTGTGCACGTCGAGCGCGGACAGGGTGTCGTCGAGCACCAGCACGCGCGGGGCGGCCAGGATCGCGCGGGCCAGCGAAAGACGTTGCCGCTGACCGCCGGACAGGCTCATGCCCTGTTCGCCGATCCGGGTCTCCAAGCCGTACGGCAGGTCGTACACGAACTGTGCGGCCGCGATCTCGACGGCCTCGCGCATGTCCTCGTCGGTGGCATCCGGGCGGCCCAGGCGCAGGTTCTCGGCCACCGACATCGAGAACAGCGTCGGGTCCTCGAACGCGGTCGCGACGGTGCTGCGCAATGCGTCCAGGGACAACTCGCGGATATCGGTGCCGTCGATGCGGATCGCACCTTCGGTGACGTCGTAGAGCCGCGGCAGCAGGCCGGCCAGCACCGACTTGCCCGACCCGGTAGCACCGACCAGCGCCAGCGTCTCCCCCGGCTCGACGGTCACGGTGACGTGCCGCAGCGCGAAGGTGTCGCTGTCCGGGCTCAAGCCGTCGTTCCCCGCCGGAGCGGGGAAGCGGAAGCCGACATCGTCGAACTCGAGTCGGCCGCCGCGCGGTGCCACAGTGCGGGGTCCGTCGGTGATCTCGCGGGGCGCGTCGAAGATCTCGGCGATCCGGTTGGCTGCCGTCATCGCTTCCTGCGTCATCGACAGCAGGAAACCGAGCGAGGCGATCGGCCACACCAGCGACAGCATCATCGTGATGAACGCGACCAGCGTGCCCATGGTGACCAGGCCGTGCCCGGCGGCGTAGGCGCCGAAGCCCAGCACCACGATCAGCGTGAGGTTGGGAATCACCTCGAGCAGCGTCCAGAACATCGCCGACACCGCGACCTTCTGGATCTGCGTGTCGTAGAGCGTGCTGGCCTGGGCGTCGAAGCGGTCGTAGACGTAGTCTTCGCGGCCGAACGATTTCACCGCGCGCAGGCCCAGTGCCGACTCCTCGACGTGGGTGGCGACGTGACCGGCCTGATCCTGCGCCTGGCGAGACAGCCGGGTGAAGGTGCGCTCGAAGCGCAGCACGATCAGCGTGATCGGCGCGATCGATGCCAGCACCACCACGCCCAGCGGCCAGTACATCACCAGCAGGATGATCGTGACGACGGCGATCTGCAGGACGTTGAGGATCAAGAACACCAGACCGAACGACAGGAGTCGCCGAATGACGTTGAGGTCGTTCATAATTCGCGATAACAGCTGGCCGGACTGCCAACGACCGTGGAACGACATCGGCAGGATCTGCAGGCGGGCATAGAGATCCTTGCGGATGTCGGCCTCCACCCCCATCGTCGCCCGGGACACCAGCCAGCGACGGATGAACCACAGCACGGCCTCGGTGATGCCCACCGCCATCGCAGCCGCGCCGACCACCCACAGCCCGCGCTGGTCCTGGTGGCGGACCGGTCCGTCGATCACGGCCTTGGTCATCAGCGGGATCGAGACGGTGGCGATCAGGCTGGTGACCGCGACGACGAGCATGGCGATCCAGCGCGCCCGGTACGGCATCAAATAAGGCAGCAGCCGGAACAGATCGGAGGCGGATCTCGGCACCGGGCGTGGCGCGGCGATCGCCGGCTCCGGGCGCGAACCACCCGGTTGCGAAGTCACCTCGTCCACCGCGTCAACCATTCCCCTCGATACCGATCACCGCCGAACATATGCGGACCGCACGACACGACTCCCCCGCAATCGATGATTTCACGCACCGCAATCGCTTATCGGCCACGCTAAGACCTCAACAATGATTGAGGTCAAACCCTTCCGCCGCACGTCATCGTGTCGCGTCGGCCTCCCACGGGTACGGGCGTCGATCAGGCAAGATAGGGCCCATGGACAGTAATTCGGCCGCGCCCCGAGTACTGGTGGTCGATGACGATCCGGACGTGCTCGCCTCGCTGGAGCGGGGGCTGCGGCTCTCCGGGTTCGAGGTCGCCACCGCCGTCGACGGCGCCGAAGCCCTGCGGTCGGCGACCGAGACCCGGCCCGATGCGATCGTGCTCGACATCAACATGCCGGTGCTGGACGGCGTCAGCGTGGTGACCGCGCTGCGCGCGATGGACAACGACGTGCCGGTCTGCGTGCTCTCCGCCCGCAGTTCGGTCGACGACCGGGTCGCGGGCCTGGAGGCCGGGGCGGACGACTACCTGGTCAAACCGTTCGTGCTGGCCGAGCTGGTGGCCCGGGTCAAGGCGCTGCTACGCCGGCGTGGGTCGACGGCCACCTTCTCCTCGGAGACCATCCAGGTCGGCCCGCTGGAGGTCGACATCCCCGGCCGGCGGGCCAGGGTCAACGGCGTCGACGTCGACCTGACCAAGCGCGAGTTCGACCTGTTGGCCGTGCTCGCCGAGCACAAGACGGCCGTGCTGTCCCGCGCCCAGCTGCTCGAGCTGGTGTGGGGCTACGACTTCGCCGCCGACACCAACGTCGTCGACGTCTTCATCGGCTATCTGCGCCGCAAGCTCGAAGCGGGTGGCGCGCCCCGGCTGCTGCACACCGTGCGCGGCGTGGGTTTCGTGTTGCGCACCCAGTGACCGGCTCGTGACGCTGCCGCGCCTCTTCCGTCGCACCCCGTCACTGCGCACCCGGGTGGCATTCGCGACAGCGATCGGCGCGGCGATCGTGGTGACGATTGTCGGCACCATCGTCTGGATCGGCATCACCAACGACCGCCTCGAACGCCTGGACCGGCGCCTCGACGAGGCGGCGGGGTTCGCGGTGCCGTTCGTCCCCCGCGGGCTGGACCAGATCCCGCCGTCACCCAATGACCAGGATGTGGTGATCACCGTCCGCCGGGGGGATCAGGTCCGGTCCAATTCCCCGGTCGTGCTGCCCCGGGTCGACTCCGATTACGCGACGACCTACGTCGACGGCGTCCGCTACCGGGTGCGCACGGTGGAGCTGTCCTACCCCGAGGCCACGTCGCTCGAGGTCGGTGCGACGTACGACGACACCATCGCCGACACCAACAACCTGCATCGCCGGGTTCTGATCATCTGCGTGTTCGCCGTCGGCGCGGCCGGGCTGCTGGGCTGGCTGCTGGCGACGTTCGCGGTGCGGCCGTTCCGGCGGCTGGCGGCCCAGACCCGCCAGATCGACGCCGGTGACGAGGCGCCCGACATCGACATCGGCGGTGCCACCGAGGCGGTGGAGATCGGTGAGGCGCTCAAGGGGCTGCTGGAACGGATCTGGACCGAGCAGGATCGGACCAAGGCGGCGCTGGCCTCGGCCCGCGACTTCGCCGCCGTATCGGCCCACGAGCTGCGGACGCCGCTGACCGCCATGCGCACCAACCTCGAGGTCTTGGCGACGCTGGACATGACCGACGAGCAGCGCAAGGAAGTGCTCGGCGACGTGATACGCACCCAGACCCGCATCGAGGCGACACTGAGCGCGCTGGAACGCCTTGCCCAGGGCGAGCTCTCGACCGAAGCCGACCAGGTTCCGGTCGACATCACCGAGTTGCTCGACCGCGCCGCGCACGATGCGATGCGGGTCTACCCCGATCTCGACGTGGCGCTGGTGCCCTCGCCGACGTGCATCATCATCGGGCTGCCCGCCGGCCTTCGGCTGGCGGTAGACAACGCGATCGCCAACGCGGTCAAACACGGTGGCGCGACACGGGTTCAGCTCTCGGCGGTCAGTTCGCGCGAGGGCGTCGAGATCGCGATCGACGA
>JAEZIA010000276.1 GCA_023416315.1 Actinomycetes bacterium | reverse complement strand
GCGGCGCCGGGACTGAACCTCGGATCCGGCGCGCCGGTCGGTGCCAGCAGGGCGCCGTTGCAGCGGGGGCACCAGGCGCGCTGGCGGTCGCGCACGTTCCACCGCGTTCCGCACTGGGAGCACACCTGAATCACGCGGACCAGCCTAGCGAGCGCGCTCACCGATCGGAGTGATGCGGCAGCCCGCCCCGGCGATGGGGATTGTGGCACGCAGTGCAATTTCGACGATTCAGGACATGCAGCAATGATCGGCTATCCACAGTTTCCACAGGTTTATCCACAGGGCTTCGGGCAGGTGAATGGGCGCTGAGCGCACCTTGTCGTCACGGAGACAGGCGGTATCTGTGGATAACCGCGCGGCAGTGGAGCGCCCTGATCAACAACCTGGCGACCGACGAGCGAAATCGGTTGCCTCGCTAACGGTCCGAGGGGACCCTGCGACGCGCCGGGCGACACGCCGACGCCCGTGGACGAACTGTGATCTTTAATACCCCGGCGCCGAAAATTCCAAACAGAATTTTTCTACGCACTGGTCAATCCGGTGGTCCGATTTTCCTCGTGCTACAACAGGGGTTATGATCGCGCTCACAGTTGGCCTGTGACGATTTTCACTGGGGGCGGTAGTTGAACATGCTGGTCAGGACGGTTTGATGGCATCCCAACCATTTCGGGCGCGGTCTGCATCGCAGCCATCGCATTGGTATGCCTCGTCCGCGACCTGCAATCGGTCCTACATGATGGCCGCCCTGAGAGCTGGCGTCATCGCCTTGGTGTTGCTGGGCATCCTTGCCCTGATCGTCCTGTTCTGAACTCCTCCCCCGCCGCCGATCTCGGCGGGTGGCAGCGATTAGCACTCGTGTCCTCTTGCCTGCCACGCGGGGCGTACCGCATCCTGAACCGAACCGACCCACTGTCGAGTCGAACTGGCATATCGAGTGTCGCGGAGGCGAGATGGAAACTGGTTCCGGGCGTGCGGTTGAAGTCGCCCCCTTTCATTCCCGTGGTGCACTGAAGGGCTTCGTTGTCTCGGGCCGGTGGCCGAACTCCACCAAGGAGTGGGCCCAGCTCCTCATGGTCGCGGTGCGAGTTGCTTCGCTTCCTGGATTGCTCTCCACCACAACTATTTTCGGCGTTCGCGAAGAGCTTCCGGACAAGCCGCAACCCGGAACGGTCGGCCTGGTGCTCGCCGAGGGCACCGTGGTCGGCGAATCCGCGGTGGGGCCGGGGCATTTCGCCGACCGGCAACCACCGGCGCTGCTGATGCTGCACCCGCCGTCGGAAACCACGCCGTCATTGCCGGAATGTTCCGGCGCGGCATCGGGTTGCGTTCTGCTGCCCGGGATTCCGCATCTGGGCCTGGAGCACCGCGCCGCATGGGTCGAGGCCGAATCCGACGGCACCATCACCGGCATGGTCAGCCGGGTCGGCGTCGATCCGATCAGCCATCCCGACACCGCGATCCTGGCGATGCTGCTCGCCGCCTAGTTTGTGAGGGCGACCGAACTTTTCCGCCACGGTTGCCCAAATTTATTGCTGCGGTTGAGCTTTCGCTGATGAGCGGTTGCGGGCTGCGCCCGTCTGCACGTAGAGTTGCCGGCAACGAAGGGGAGTAGCCCCCAATCGGACAATCGACATACTGGCCCGGCGTGAACATCGCAAAGGACCCGGTTGTCCGGCCGGCGCGAGTTCCGGTGGGCGAGACCTTCGGCCGTTGGACCGTTCGTGGTCGTCGGCCGGAGGCAGCTACACCGCCCCTGGCGACAGCCACCCGACCGAGGAGTTCCCCGGGTGCTCGCCGCGCTGCTGTTGAGTTTCGCCGTGATCTTCGTCGCCGAGTTGGGCGACAAGTCGCAGCTGATGGCCATGACGTTCGCACTGCGCCACCGCTGGTGGGTTGTGCTGAGCGGAATCACGGTCGCCACCACGGCGGTGCACCTGATCTCGGTCGCGGTGGGTCACTACCTCGGCGCGGCGCTCCCCACCCATCTGCTGGGCATCCTGGCCGGGGTGGCGTTCGTCCTGTTCGGCCTCTGGACGCTGCGCGGCGACTCACTCTCCGATGACGAAGCCAGCAAGGCCGAGCGCAACAGCGCCCCCGCATTCTTCGCCGTGACCTCGGCATTCCTGCTGGCCGAGCTCGGCGACAAGACCATGCTCGCGACGATCACGCTGGCCGCCGACAACGACTGGGTGGGGGTCTGGATCGGCTCGACGGTCGGCATGGTGGCCGCCGACGCTCTGGCCATCGCGGTCGGTGCGCTGGCGGGCAAGCACCTCCCCGAGCGGTTCATCCAGCTGGCCGCCGCGGCGCTGTTCCTGGTGTTCGGGATCTCGATGCTGATCGAGGGCGCCTTCCCCGGGATCTCGGCCATCGCGATCGGCGCGATCTCGATCGCCGCCGTCGCTCTCGCCGCGTGCGCGCTCCGCGCGCTGCCGCCCCGCATGCGCCCACCGGTCCTGCGCCCCGTCGAGCCGCCGGAGCCCGCGTCGGCGCTGGCCACCGACGGCAGTGCCGCCCAGGCAGCGCAACCGCCGGCCGATCCGGCATAACCACACTTACAGCAAAGCGAATTCCGGCAATCGCCTGCGATACCCGCGGTTGCTCAGGGTAATCTCAGGTTCTTGACCGCGCGATTATCGAACACCCGCTGTGCCAAGACCCGCCCCACCATGCGTTTCTTTGCCTAAGCCAGTGCTCTGAGCCGGTGCCGACCTCGGGAATCGTCCGCACGGAACTTTGCCAATTGCCTGAAAAACTCCGCGCGCGTCAATTATCCGGTAGTTTGCACTTGGTTGTCGGCGGATGTGTCGCTACGATGATCAGCAAATAAGCCAACGGAAAAAGACCGCTGTTCCGCATGTGGAGGTCAACAAGATGAGCACGACGTTCTCGGCGCGACTGAATCGCCTGTTCGACACGGTGTATCCGCCCGGACGGGGTCCTCATACCTCCGCGGAAGTGATCGCCGCGCTGAAGTCTGAGGGCATCACGATGTCGGCTCCGTATCTGTCTCAGCTGCGCTCAGGCAACCGGACGAATCCGTCAGCGACCACCATGACCGCGCTTGCCAACTTCTTCCGGATCAAGCCGGCCTACTTCACCGACGACGAGTACTACGAGAAGCTCGACAAGGAACTCACCTGGCTGGCGAACATGCGCGATGAAGGCGTGCGCCGCATTGCCGCACGCACCGTCGGGCTCTCCCCGGAGGCCCAGCAGGACATCGTGTCCAAGGTCGACGAGCTCCGTCGTCGGGAACACCTCGACGATTAGCCCCACGCTGCCGGCACCTCTGCATCGGCAACGTTAGATTCCGGTCACAGCGCGACGGTCGGCTTGGTCTGATCCAGCGCGCGGTACTGCCGCGCGATTTCCAGGATCCATTCCCGGTCGGAATAGGTCTCTGGCTGCCCGAGCCAACTCATCCCGGGGAACTGTCCCTGCCCCGCCGGCCGGGCCACGCGCGGGGTACGTCGGCCGGCGTGGATCCACTTCGCGATCGCCGTCGCCTGCTCGACCGGACTCACCTCGGTGTGCTCGGACAGCCCCTCCACCGCCGTGCCGTCGGACTTACCTACGCGCAGATGCTCGGCCATGGTGGCCTCCATATACAGGGCGTCGGAGATCAGCGACAGCCGCTCGGCGACCCGGAAAACCAACGGTCCGCGGGGCCGTTCGCCGATTCCGACTTCGGGCTGACGCCGCTCCAGCTCGGTCAGCAGTGGGTCGATGAGCCGCAGTTCGCGTCGCCCGCCGAACCAGTCCTCGACCGCGGGCAGCAGCGATCCGGCCGCGACGACCGCCATCGCCGCGCCCAGCAGTGTCGCCGCGGTTCCCACGCCCACCAGGTACGAGGTTCCGACAGCCCGGATCAGGAAGAACGCGGTGGCGGCCACCAGAAGGGCGATGCCGAGGGTGAACACGAACAGCGCCCGGCCGCGGCGGGTCCGGTTGGAGTGCCGCATGCCCGCCCACAGCACCAACGTGAACGCCAGCATCACGTAGAGCAGAGGCAGCAGCCACGGTAACGAGGTGTTGTCCGATCCGAGATTGCGCTTCAGGTACTCCTCGGGTGACATCTCCGGCTGTTGACCGGACAGGAAGAACAGCACCAGGCTGCTCACGCCGATCACCGCCGCCACCGTGTACTGCACCACTGCGATCCGGCGGATGGCTGCGGGACTGCGGGTCGACCCGACGCTGGTGATCATCACGCAACTGCCCGCCGCGCAGCCGATCAGCGCCACCTGGCTCAGGCCGATCGACATGTTGGGCCAGTGCAGGGCGCTGTCGATCAGCAGGGTCAGCGGCGGCCAGTTCAGCGCGGCCACCGCGGCCAGGCTGCCCAGCGCCAGGATCATCGCCGAACTGACCACCGACTGCTTGTTGACCAGTGCCCACCCGATGCGCAGGCCGGTGGCCATTCCCAGCAGACCGGCGATCACCCAGACGATCAACCAAACGCCTCTCCGAGCCGGACCTGCACGATCGAGGACCGGTCCGACGGCGATCGGCCCAGCCGATACAACAGCAGCGCGGCGAAGTCCTCGGCCTCCTGCTCGATGTCCTCTCCCCCGGGCCCCATGCAGCCGGTGCGCTGGTTGAGCATGTAGCCGATCAGGTCGTCGCTGGCCAGCTCGGCGACGTCACGGGCGGCTTCGGTGATCGGGATGCCGTAGTGCCCGAGCACCAGGTGGCCCAGTTCGTGGGCCAGGGTGCGGTCCCAGGTCGGCAGCCCGTTCTGGATCAGGAAGACATCGTGGTCGGCGTATTGGCGCCACTGCCCGCACACGCCTGCGGGCAGGTCGGCCATCGTGACCTCGATGGGACGGTCCCGGTCCGCGCTGACGGCGGCCACCAGCCGGATCAGAGAGATCTCGCCTTGACGAGGGGCCAGGTCGAGGACGTCATTGACCGCGCTCGTCACCCGACGGCTGGCCGACATCTCGTTCCCCTTCCCCGACGGCAGGCTGCGATGCGAACTGTGCGTTACTGCATGAACCGCGTGGTCCCGGCGGTCCGTACCACGTGACCGGCCTTCGCCTGGCGGTACCCGAGAAATCCACCGAGACCGGTGAGTGCGAGGAGTCCGGCGAAACCCGGGAGGGCCACCACCGCGACCTCCCCGATCTTGGCGTCCCGGAGGTACTGCGGATAGCCAACCCTAGACGACGCGGCCCCTTCTGTACCGGCTCCCGCGGACGTGGCGGGCGGCCGCTCGCGGACCGTCGAGGATTCCCGGCCGGGACCGCTGCGGGGGGCGGGCTCGGCAGCCGGAGCTGCGGGCCGCAGCGGCGCCGGGAACGCCGGTGGGAGTCCGATCAATGGCGGCATCGTGATGGGGGCCGGCTCCACTCCGGTGGGCCCGACAGCGCCGCGGTCGGCGCTGATG
>JAEZIA010000420.1 GCA_023416315.1 Actinomycetes bacterium | reverse complement strand
CCGCGCGGGCACGCGATCGAGTTCCGGATCAACGGTGAGGACGCCGGCCGCGGGTTCCTGCCTGCGCCGGGTCCGGTCACCCGCTACGACATCCCCACCGGCCCCGGTGTGCGGCTGGACTCCGGTGTGGAGGCGGGCTCGGTGATCGGCGGCCAGTTCGACTCGATGCTGTCCAAGCTGATCGTGTACGGCGCGACCCGCGAGGAGGCGCTGGCGCGTTCCCGCCGCGCTCTCGACGAGTTCCACGTCGAAGGTCTGGCCACGGTCATCCCCTTCCACCGCGCGGTGGTCAGCGACCCGGCGTTCATCGGGGACGGCAGCAGCTTCACGGTGCACACCCGCTGGATCGAGACCGAGTGGAACAACACCATCGAGCCGTTCACCGGCGGTGGCCAGGTCGACGAAGAAGAGGTCCAGCCGCGGCAGAAAGTGGTCGTCGAGGTCGGTGGCCGCCGGGTCGAGGTCTCGCTGCCCGGTGACCTGGCGTTGGGCAACGGTTCCGGCCCGGCCGAGTCCGGCGCCATCCGCAAGAAGCCCAAGGCGCGCAAGCGCGGCTCGCAAGCCGGTGCCGCCGCCTCCGGTGACGCGGTGACCGCTCCGATGCAGGGCACCGTGGTGAAGGTCGCCGTCGAAGAGGGTCAGACGGTGGCCGCCGGTGATCTGGTCGTGGTGCTCGAGGCCATGAAGATGGAGAACCCGGTGACCGCGCACAAGGACGGTGTCATCACCGGCCTGGCCGTCGAGCCGGGTGCCGCGATCACTCAGGGCACCGTCTTGGCGGAGATCAAGTAAACGCAGTCGTCCCCAGCACGGCACCGTCACCGGTGACGAGGCTGTCGTCGTCCACCCGGCCACCGAAGTAGGTCGCGTCCGGATCGACGACGACGGTGCGATGTTCGCCGCGGCGGGCCAGCACGGTCCGCGCGAGGTCGGCGAAGCTGATCTTGTCGGGGCCGCCGAGTTCGACGATGCCGACCGGCGAACCCACCGCGGCGCGAGCGACGTGGGCGGCGACTTCGACGGCGGCGATCGGCTGGATGCGCGCATCCGGTACGCGCACCACGTCGCCGTCGGTCATGCTGTCCACGATCATGTCGGCGAACTCGATGAACTGGGTGGCCCGCACGATCGTGTAGGGCAGCCCCGATGTCTCGATCAGAGTCTCCTGCGCGACCTTGGCCCGCATATAGCCGCTGTCGGGCAGCCGGGTGACGCCGACGATCGACAGCGCGACGTAGTGCCCCACTCCGGCGTCGGCTGCGGCCGCAACCAGAGTGCGGGTGGCGGTGCTGAAGAACTCGAGCACCGGTTCGTCCTCGTACGACGGCGAGTTCAGGACGTCCACCACAACGTGGGCGTCCCGCAAGGCCTCGGCGACCCCGTCGCCGGTCAACACGTCGACACCCGACGTGCGCGACGCCGCCACCACGTCGTGGCCCTCTTTCGTCAGCAGGTCGACGACCTGCCTGCCGATCTGCCCACTCGCGCCGAACACGGCTATACGCATGCCATCCAGCATGATGGATCCCGTGAGCGAAGACGAGGGGGTCCGGATCGGCACCGCCGAACGGGAAGCAGCCCAGGAACTGCTGAGCCGGCAGTTCTCCGAGGGCCGGCTCAATCCGGACGAGTTCTCCGAACGCAGTGCCGCGATCGCCGCCGCGGTGACCAAGGCCGACCTCGCCCCGGTGTTCGCCGACCTACCCGCGAAGCCCGGCGACGGCAACGACTCGGACCTCGACCGCTCCCGCGACTGGCGGGCGATCGTGATGGCGCTGATCCCACTGGTCGCGCTGGGGTTCACCATCCTCGTGCCGCACGGCTGGCTGGCCTGGCTGGCGCTGCCGATCCTCGGCATCCTGCTCTACCGCGGCCGCTGACATGGATCCCGTCGAAATCAACGCCGGCGCTTGGTATCTGCGCGCATTGCGGGCCGACGAACGTATCGACGACCGCCCGGCGCTGGCCGAACTGGGTGAGACCGATCCGTACTACGTGGACCGGTGCACGGCGCAGTGGGCCTCCGCCACCGGATACTCGTGGGCAGTGTGTGAACCGACGACCGGCGAGCTGCTGGCCGAGGTCATTATCGATCCGGGCAGTGCGACCTTGTCGACCCGGGCCCGGCCCGGCCACGACGAGGCGGCGTCGGTGGCGGCGACAACGGTGCGCCGCTTCGCCGCGGCCGTGCTCAATCTGACGGTGTAGGTGTGTCGATGTCGCGCCCGGTGGCCAGGTCGGCGCAGTCCACCGCCACCACGTCGGGACGGCCGGCCAGGAAGCGGCGCGCACCCTCGTCACCGCGCAGGGTTTCCCGCAGCGCCGGCCAATGCGTGCGGGCGACGACGACCGGGTGACCGGGCCGTCCGTCGTAGGTAGCGCGGGCGATCCCCGACGGTGCCGTGCGCGCGGCCGCCAACACCCGACCGACGACATCGGCACCGATGTCCGGGGTGTCGACGGTCAGGATCACCGCGTAATCGGCGCCGGGTATCGCCGCCAAACCTGCTCGCAGGGAAAATCCCATACCGTCCTGCCAGTCGTCGGCGACCACCGCGCGCGCCGGCGCGGGAACGTCGACGACCGCCGCGCCGAGCACCACCACCACATCCGCGCAACCGCCACCGAACAGCGCCGCAACCGCAGCGCGTAGCCACTTGCCCTGGGCGGCAAGCACTTTCGGCATGCCATATCGCACGCCCGCACCGGCCGCCAACAGCACGCCGGCTGAGTGCTCGGTGTTCGCCATGTATACAGTGTGGACCGCACCCACTCCCGGGCCGGAGCCGGCCCGGTTTTGCGCCCGCAACAACGCTTTTCAGCAAACTCCTACCGGGACGGCGGTGGGTCGCCCGCATGGCACGGACGGCGCCGCCGCGGCGCCGGTACCGCCCCCACCGCGCCGCGCGCCGAACTACCCAAGAATCTGCGAGATTCAAACGGAATCAACATGATTGGCGCCTCAGTGGCAAACCGCGGACGCGTCGGCGGGCCCTTGCCGCACTGGTCACAGCGGTGCCCGGGCGGGAAACGATCACGAGAATTGAAGAGATGATGAGAACCCGCCGCTATTGCTGTGCCCGGGTTGCCGAGGTGGCGTACAGTTCAACTCAGGTTGAGTTCACAGCCGCCCGGAAAAACGTCAAAGACGTGCGAGGCGCGCGAGCTCCCGCACTATACGGGCCTACCCACTCTGGCGTGATCCACAGTACGAATACTCGTTCACTGATGGAGTCACTATGTCTGTCTTCGGCACAGATGTCCCCGAGCGACCTTCCGTGTCGCAGTCCCGCGATTGCCACACCGCTCGCTTCACAACTACGTGGCCCGACACCACCGTCGGGATCATCACCGTCCGGGGCGAACTCGACGCGTCCAATGCCATCGCATTCGCCGACCATGTGGACGCGTGCGCGGCCAGCGGCAGCCGGCTGGTTCTGGACCTGAGCCCGCTGGAGTTCTTCGGAACCGCGGGATTCTCCGCGCTGCATACGATCAACGTCCGCTGCGCCAACGCTTCGGCTCGCTGGGCGCTGGTGTCCGGCGATGCGGTGGCCCGGTTGTTGCGGGTCTGCGACCCGGACCACACGCTGCCGGTCGTCGATTCGGTTCACGACGCCATCGCGCTACTCGACGGCGAGCCTCGCCGGCTACTCCAACTGGTCCCGGAGCCGAGCTAGCGACTTCGCGAGCAGCCGCGAGACGTGCATCTGGGAGATGCCGACCCGCTCGGCGATCTGAGTCTGGGTGAGCGACTCGAAGAACCGCAGTAACAGGACGGTGCGTTCGCGTTCGGGCAGCGCCTCCAGCAGCGGGCGCAGCGCCTCCCGGTTCTCGATCTGGTCCAGGCTCAGATCCACATCGCCCAACGTGTCGACGATCGCGGGTGCGTCCTCGTCGCTGCCGCTGCCGCCGCTGTCGATGGACAGGGTGTTGTAGGAGCTGCCCGCGACGAGACCCTCGACTACCTCTTCGCGTTCCATGCCGAGTTCCTCGGCGAGTTCGGATGCGGTCGGGGCGCGGCCGAGTCGCTGAGACAGCTCAGAGGTCGCCGCTCCGAGACGCAGGTGCAACTCCTTGAGCCGGCGCGGCACCTTCACCGACCAGCTGTTGTCCCGGAAGTGGCGGCGGACCTCACCCATGATCGTGGGTACGGCGAATGACACGAAATCCGAACCGGTTTCGACGTCGTAGCGGATGACCGCGTTGACCAGTCCTACCCGGGCGACCTGCACCAGGTCGTCGCGCGGTTCGCCGCGGCCGTCGAAGCGGCGGGCGATGTGGTCGGCCAGCGGGAGACACCGTTCGACGATCCGGTCGCGGTGCCGCTGGAATTGCGCGGAGTCGGGCTCTAGTTTCGCCAGCTCCCGGAACATGTCCGGAACGTCGGCGTACTCCGAGTTCGTCCGTTTGGACGAACTATCTGTGGCTCGGGAACTCACCGCCCGGAGCCCGCCCGCCTCGTGGTCAGGGTGATGCCGAAGACCTGCCCGTCGCTACTGGACTCGTGACCGTTGTGGAATGTCTGTACATCATCGGTCAGCGAGCTCAGTACGTGCCAGCTGAAGCTGCCGGGGGTGACCACGTCGTTGGTGTCGCACGTCGTCGACGCCTCCACCACAACCACGTCGTCGTGGGCATCGACGACCACGACCAATGTCGCGTCCGGCGATGCTGAGCGAATTAGCCGTGTGCAGGCCTCGTCGACAGCCAGTCGCAAGTCCGCGACCGCGTCGAAATCCAGGTCTTCGAACGTGCCGACGGCGCCGACCACGGTGCGCAGTACGGCAAGGTTTTCCAACCTGGCAGCAACCCTCAATTCGACAGCGCTGTCCCCTCGTTGGTGCGCGCCGCCTTGGCCTTCGCCATCCGTCATCTGGCCTCCTGGCAATGTCGACCCGACACTACTCCAGTCCACAGGGGTGCTAACCACGGCCGTGTGGTGACCGGGTTGGCCGGGTAACCGGTGCGCATGAGGCCGGAAGCGAGCGCAGCACCACCCAGGAAGTCGTCGTCATGGTGGCTCCCTCGTACCCACCCGGTGGCACAGTTCAAACCTGCTCTTCGCAAATTCTTGTTCGGTGATCGATGAGGCTGCGACGCAGTTCGGTCAACGGCCCCGGCCTACGACGCGTCCGCCGCGGCAAGGGTTTCTCCTATTACGACGCCGACGGGGAGCTGCTGACCGATGAAGCGACGCTGCAACGGGTCAAAGACCTGGTGATTCCGCCGGCCTGGCGAAAGGTCTGGATCTGCCCCTACGCGAACGGCCACATCCAGGCCGTCGGTACCGACGCGGCAGGCCGGCGCCAGTACCTCTACCACCAGAAGTGGCAGGAGGAACGCAGCGAGGAGAAGTTCGACCGGGTGCTGCAGATGTCGTCGGGGCTGCCAGAGTGGCGCTCGCGTATCGCCGAGGACCTGCACGGGCACGGCCTGACCAAGGATCGCGTGCTGGCCCTGGCGTTGCATCTGCTGGATCGCGGTTACTTCCGCGCCGGCGGCGAGGCCTACGCCGAGGAGAACAACTCCTACGGCATCGCCACCCTGCTGTGCGACCACGTTACGGTCCGCGGCGGCGCGGTGGTCTTCGACTATCCGGCCAAGAGCGGGGTGCAACGGAACTGGAGCGTCGAGGATCCCGATGTGGTTTTGGTGGTGCGCGAGCTGCGCCGCTGCAGTCCCAGCGGGCGACTGCTGGTGTGTCAGACCGACTCCGGCTGGGTCGACATCCACTCCGACGACCTCAACGCCAGGTTCAAAGAACAACTCGGCGAGGACTACAGCGTCAAGGACCTGCGCACCTGGCATGGGACCGTGCTGGCCGCGGCGGCCTTCGTCGAAGCCGACCCGCCGGTCAACAAGACCGTGCGCAAGCGGGTCGAAGCGGCGGTGATGCGGGAGGTCTCCGAGGAATTGGGAAACACCCCGGCCGTGGCGCGCAGTTCCTACGTCGACCCGCGCGTGGTGACCGCTTACGAAAACGGTACGACGATCGCCGCCGCGGCGCGGCGGGCCCGTAAGGAGAAGAGTCCCGACCGCGCCCAGGCCATCCTCGAGAAGGCGACGGCGACGATGATCCGCCGGACGGCGAAGGCGCGCTCGTAGCCGCCGGGGCTACCGTCGCCCAGGGCACTCACGCCGCGGCCGCCAACAGCTCGTGGGTGGCGTCCAGCACGCGGTCCACCGTGATCAGCAGCAGACCGGGATGCGGGCGGTCACCATGCGGGTCGCCGACGTCACCCGCCCACAGCGCGACATGCGGGCCGCTCCCCCGCGGGCCCCACCGACTCGGCGGGGTCGGTCCGAACACCAGCACCGACGGTGTGCCGGTGGCGGTCGCGAGGTGTCCGACGCCGGTGTCACCACACACCAGCAGTCGGCTGCCGGCAATCAGTTCGACGAGGTCGAGAATGCCGAGTCGCCCTGCCCGATTGGCCGTTTCGGCGAGACCGGCCATTTCGACGACCGACCGGGCGAGCGGCTCTTCGGCGGCCGCGCCGGTGACGACCACATCGTGGCCGTCCCGACGCAGCCGCGCCGCGACAGCGGCGAACCGGTCGGCCGGCCAGCGCCGCGCGGCATAGGCCGCGCCGGGATGGATCACCACGGTGCCGGTGCGATCCACACCCACCGAGTCCAGACTCAGATCACCTGCTGCGCAGTCGATCCCGGCCCACTGCAACAGCGCACACCAGCGGTCGACCTCGTGCTGACCGGCCCGCCACGGCAAGCCGGGCAGGTCCGGGAAATCGCGATGCCGATGGGTGAGCAGCTCACCGGGGCCGGTGCTCATCAGATCGCGGATACTCTCCGGACCGCTGCCGTGCAGGTTGACCGCCACCACCGGGGGCGGGCCCTGATAGCCCAGCGCGCCAAGGCCCGCGGTGGGAATCACCTCATCGACCGCGCCGGACATCATCGCCAGCGGAGCCAGCGGCTGCGGGGTGGCCAGCACGATATGTGAGTGCTGGTAGGCCCGCCGCAAGCCGCGAAGGGACGGGATCGCGGTCAGCAGATCACCAAGGCCCAGCGCGCGCAACACCAGAACAGTGTCGGGTCGGCTCACGGCCACGACGACTCCGTCGACGCGCAGACCACCATCTCACGGACCTCACAGCCTGCGGGTTGCTGGAGCGCGAAAATGATTGTCTCCGCGACGTTCTCGGGCTGGTTGAGCTTGGCGTCGACTGGTGGCTTGTACTGCTCGGTGCGGCCGTCGAAGAACGGGGTGTGCATGCCGCCCGGGATCAAGCAGGTCACTCCCACCTCACCGGCCAGTTCGGCAGCCAATGCGCGGGTGAGTCCGACGACACCGAATTTGGAGGCGCAGTAGGCGGTGGCGTCGCTGACGGCCTTGATGCCGAGGGTGGAAGCGACCGTGACGATGCGCCCGTCGGTCAGCAGCGGCAGCGCCGAGCGGATCACCGCGGCGGTGCCGAGCAGGTTGACGTGCACCACCTGTTCCCATTCCTTGGCCGCCACATCGGCCAGCCGCCCGCAGGAGTCGATGCCGGCACAGGTGACGACCGCATTGATATGCCCGCCGGCCTGTTCGGCCAGGGCCCGCACCGCGGCGTCGACGGCATCGGTATCGGCGAGGTCGGCGCAGGCGAAAGCCACCTTCCCCACGACGTCGGCGCGGGGCGGCTTCTTGTCCAGGACCAGTGGCACCCCACCGTGACGCGCGACAGCCCGTACAGTGGCCTCGCCAAGACCCGACGAGCCGCCGGTGATCAACACGTTTCCCAGCGCGGAAGTCATGTATGTTCCTCTCCTCCAGTTGATTTCGTCAGGACCGCGCCGATGCGATCAGTTTCGACGACGAGTAACCCGCCACCGTCGGCAGGATCACCACCTCGCCGCCGTGACCGGCCACCACCTCGGCCTCCGGCAAGCTCTCGGCGCGGTAGTCCCCGCCCTTGACCCAGATGTCGGGACGCAGGCGCTCCAGCACGGCTTCCGGGGACAGTTCGTCGAAGATGCAGACGGCGTCGACGCACGCCAGTGCGGCCAACACCCGGGCCCGGTCCTCGGCGGGCATCACCGGCCGGGTCGGCCCCTTGAGGGCGCGCACCGAGTCGTCGGAGTTCAGCAGCACGACCAGGGCCGAGCCGAGCTGACGGGCCTGGTGCAGCAGCCGGACGTGCCCGGTGTGCAACAGGTCGAAGCAGCCGCCGGTGGCAACCAAGGTGCCGCCGCGATGGCGGAGCCGGTCGCGGATCGCCTCGATGTCGCGGCCGATGATCACCTCGTCGGCGGTGCTGGCCGGTCCGGTCGGACCGGAC
>JAEZIA010000344.1 GCA_023416315.1 Actinomycetes bacterium | reverse complement strand
AGCTCGGGCTCGCCGGCCAGTTCGATGGACTTGATCCGCGGGACGAGCTCGGTGAAGAAGCTGTTCATCTCCATGCGGGCCAGGGCGGCACCGAGGCAGAAGTGCACGCCGTAGCCGAATGACAGGTGCTTGTTGGGATCGCGTCCGACGTCGAAGCGCATCGGGTCGTCGAACACGTCTTCGTCGTGGTTGGCCGAAACATAGGACAGTAGAACGGCATCGCCCTTGGCGATGGGGACGCCGCGGACTTCGGTGTCGGCCTGGGCGGTGCGCATGAACTCCTTGACCGGCACCGTGCAGCGGATCATCTCCTCGACCGCGGTGCCCATCAGGCCGGGATCGGCTTGCAGGCGCCGCAACTCGCCGGGATTGCGCACCAGCTCCAACAAACCCCCGGCGATGCCCGCGCTTGTGGTGTCGTGGCCGGCGCTGGCGACGATCACGTAGTAGGAGGCGGTGTCCATATCGGACAGCGGCTCACCGTTGATCGTGGCGTTGGCGATCGCCGACGTCAGGTCCTCGGTGGGGGTTTCGCGGCGCGACGCGGTCAGCGCGGCGAAGTAGTTGAAGAAATCCAGCAGAACGGCGAGCATCGCGTCACCGGAGTCACCGCGCTGGAACTCGGTGTCGTCGCCGCCGAAGAGTTCCTGGGTGAGTTTGAGCATCCGCGGGAAGTCCGATTCCGGCAGGCCCAGCAGGGTCAGGATCACGTACAGCGGGTAGTTGACCGCGATCTCTTGGGCGAAGTCGAGTTCCGGGCCGCGCTCGAGCATCTGGTCGACGTAGAGCCTGGCCAGCTCGTCGCAGCGAGCCTTCAACGCGCGCATGGCTTTCGGGCGAAACCAGTCCGCACCGATCTTGCGCATGTCCCGGTGCAGCGGGTCATCCATGTGAATCAGCGTGCGAAGGCCGATCCCCGCCTCCATCTGGGCCCGCAGTACCTCGTCGGCCTCGGCGACCATCAACAGTGGACGCGGATCGTTGGTGAACAGGTCGTTCTGCCGCTCGATATCCATGATGTCGGCGTGCTTGGTGATCGCCCAGAACGGCTGGTACCCCTCGACCTCCACCCAGGACACCGGGGCATGGGCGCGCAGATGAGCGAGTGATTCGTGCAGTCGCGTCTCGTCGGTATATCCCAGCGGCCTGGCCAGAACCCGGGCGGCCTTGTCCACGATCCGTGCGCTCATCAAGTCTCCTTGCTCGCTTAACCCAGCAACTTGACGGGTGTCAGGTCACCGTGTGGCCCCGATTGTGCCAGCGGCGGTGATGTGGCGCTAATCACCAGGTCATGGAGTAGACGGGCCCCCGCGTAGGCTCGGATCTCATGCCACACCGATCGAGGAGCCGGCGAATCCGGCGCGCGATGGTGCTGCTGCTCGGCCTGCTACTGGTGGTCGGATGCGCGCGAATCAGCAGTGCACCGCCCCCGCACGCCGCCGCGCCCGGTGAGCCCGGACCTGCGGTGGTGCAGACCGCGAGTGGCGCGGTGCGCGGTGTGCTCGCCCCCGGCTACCGGGTCTTCGAGGGCATTCCCTATGCCGCCGCGTCGCTGCGCTGGGCGCCGCCGCAACCCGCCGCGCCGTGGCCGGGAGTACGCGATGCGACGAAGCCGGGCCTGCGCTGTATTCAGGACACCACCAACGACTTCGACTACGGGCGGCCCACCGGTGAGGACTGCCTGAACCTGAATGTCTGGAGTCCCGACGGCGCGAGCAGCGAGCACCGGAAACCGGTCATGGTGTGGATACACGGCGGCGGCTTCCTCAACGGCAGCGCCGATATCTATGACGCGCGCTGGCTGGCCACCCAGGGGGACATCGTCGTCGTCACGGTCAACTACCGGCTGGGCAGCCTCGGGTTCCTCGCGCATCCGGCGCTGAGCCCTGGCGGCGACGTCGGCAACTACGGTTTGGCCGATCAGCAGGCCGCGCTGCGGTGGGTCCGGGACAACATCGGCGAGTTCGGCGGGGATCCAACGAAAGTCACGGTCGCCGGGGAATCAGCGGGTGCGATGTCGGTGTGTGACCACCTGGTCGCGCCGGAGTCGGCCGGCTTGTTCCGGGCCGCGATCCTGCAGAGCGGACCGTGCCAGGCCCAGGCCGATCGCGCCACCGCTCAACAGGTCAGCACCGATTACGCGACCAGTGCGGGCTGTACCGATCCCGCCGCGGTCGCCGCCTGCTTGCGGGCGCTGCCCACCGAGGCGTTGCAGCGCGCTCCGCTCTACGTCGGCTTCGGACCGGACAAGCTGACCGGGCCGGTCACCGGAACCGACCGGCTACCCGCCGACCCGATGACGGCGTTCGAACTCAATCGGGTGCCTCGGGTGCCGGTGCTCGTCGGCACCAACGGCGACGAGTTCGCGATGTTCACGGCCATCCAGTATCTCAAAGAGAACCGGCTGCCGCCCTATCCGGAGATGATTGCCGAGACGTTCGGACCCGATGCGGCCGCGGTCGGCGACCGCTACCCGCCCGACCGGTTCGGCGGCAGCGACGGTTTGGCGTATTCCGCGGCCGTGACCGACAGCGTATTCGCCTGCCCGGCAGACAGAATCGCCGCCAGCCTGGCGCACAACGGGCCGGTGTACGCCTATGAGTTCAACGACCGCACGGCGCCGGCGCCCGATCCGCTTCGGGCGGCACCGTTCCCGGTGGGCGCCAGCCATTCTCTGGAGTTGCGGTATCTGTTCGACGTCGGAGGCGCCCGGCCATTGGATCCGGCGCAGCGCGCGTTGTCCGACCAGATGGTCGCCTACTGGAGCCAATTCGTGAAAACCGGTACACCCGAGGTATCCGGGTTGCCGGACTGGCCGCAGTTCGGAGCCGACGACGCCACCGGCAAGCGACTGTCGCTGCAGACGGGGGAGTTGACGATCACCACCGACTTCAACGCGCGGCACCAGTGCCCGTTCTGGGCGAGCATGACGGGCCCGCGCTAGGGCTGCGACGTGCTCCAGCGCGGGTGGGCGACCACGCCCAGCGCCTCGGCCACGTCGGACGCCAGCGGCCGCCGCCGCCTGCCGCTCTCCCGGACCCACCGCTGAAACGCGAAATCTGCTGCTGCGAAGGATAACTGGACCAGCAGGCCGGGCCGAGAGTCGTCGGTCGGATCCGTGCCCATGCGCCCGGCGACAAGCGCGACCATATCGTCGCGGGCGGAGGCCGACAGCAGGGTCGCCCGGTCGAGTAGCTCGGGTGCGGTCAGGATGGCCGCACGCCAGTTCTCCAGATCGGCCTCCTCAAACGACTCCACCCGACTGACGATCGCGCCGGCCAGTGCAGCGTCGGGCGCCTCCTCGGGCGGGCGGCGCGCAAGCAGCGACGCGATCGCGGCGTTCCCGCGCTGCACCGCGCCGAGCAGCAGGTCCTCCTTGGTGGCCACATGGCGAAAAAAGGTCCGCGGTGAGACCGACGCCTCGGCGGCGATGTCGTCGGTGGTGACATTGCCGAATCCTCGTGCGGCGAAGAGCCGATACGCCGCCGCGTGGATGTCGGCGCGCACCTGCGCCCGCTGGCGGTCCCGCAATGTCGGTCGCTCGGCAGGGGGGCTGTTCACCGGAATGTTCCTGTCCCGCCGTCGATGTTGATGGTCTGTGCGGTCATGTACGACGCGTCGGGGCTGAGGAGAAAGGCCACCACCGCGCCGATGTCGGCGTGGGTGTCGCCGATGCGGCGCAACGGGACGCCCTTGACGATCTTGTCGAAGAGTTCGGGGACGGTCCGACTCCAGTTTGCGACGCCGTCGGAGTTCGCGAACGGACACACCACGTTGACCCGGATGTTGTCCCGACCCCATTCCAGCGCAGCGACTTTGGACATGCCTCGAATGGCTTCCTTGGCGCCGGCATAGGCGCCGAAGGACTTCTGCCCGGCGGTGCCGCTTCCGGAGCCGAAGTTCACGATCGATCCGCCGCCACCGGCCTTCAGTACTGGATAGGCGGCCTGCATCAAGAAGAACGTGGCCCGCGGACCGATGTCGAAGACCACGTCGTAGTCGTCCATCGTGATGTCGGCGAACGGCTTCGGCTCGTCGGTGGCGATCGCGTTGTTGATCAACGCGTCGATGCCGCCGAACTCCTCGACCGCCGTGTCGACGATGTGCTGATAGCTGGATCGGTCGCGTAGGTCGGCGACCAGTGGCACGGCGTGCGCGGCGTTGGGGTACGCCGCGGCGACACCGATCACGCCGGGCTCGCGGTCGACCAGCAGCACTGACGCGCCGCGCTCGAGCAGCGCCGCGGTGATACCCCGGCCGACGCCGCGCGCCGCTCCCGTGACGATCACTCGCTGACCGCGCAGCGATGCCGAATGCCAGTAGGTCGTCTCAGCGTTGGACGCCACGATGCAACTCCTCCGATGTTCGTGCGGCGCCGGGGAATTCGATGAACTCCACGGCGGTGCCGTCGGGATCTTTGACGAAGAACATCCGCACGCCGGCAATCTCGAACGGGTCCTGATCCGGCTGATAACCCGCCTCCTGCACTCGGCGATAGGTCTCGTCGAGATCGGTGACCGACAGCGAGATGTTCTGGTTGCCGACGAATGATCGCTTGGCCGGGCGGCTGTCCGAGCCGAGCGACAGCAGTTCGATCATCACCCCGCCGATCAGGCCGCCGACCGCCCGGCCCTGATTACCCTCGCCGCCGCCGAGTGCGTGGTCGAACGATTCACCCGTCAGGGTCTGGTCGAACACCACGTCCATCCCGAGTAGCCCCCGATAGAACTGCAGGGCCCGTTCCATGTCGGTGACCCCGACCACGAGGTGCGAGAACCGCAGCTCCCCAAGGCTCTCCATGGTCAACGGGCCAGGTCGGGGGCGGCGCGGCCGGCGATCATCGGCAGGTCGAGATACGTCTTGATGCCGGGGGCGGCCTGGCAGACATAGGGGATGGCGCTGACGCAATGGTTGGCGGTGACCACCACGCCAGGATTGCGCTCAAGACCTTCGGCGACAGTCTCCGGTTGCAGCCCTTTAAAAGTCAGCGACACGTCGGGGTCGCCGGTGATTTCGACCTCAAAGCGCTCGCCCTTCTCGCCGAGAGTCCACGGCGGATCGAGCTCCACGTCGCACATGAGCCAGTTGACCGCGGCCGTGACGACCGGCTGGTCGTCGACGATGGCCTGCCAGCGGAACCGGCGCGCGGCCACGGTGCCGGCCTCCATCGGGACGACGAGCTCGTCGGTACCGGTGACCGCGACGGCCACTTCCTGAGTGGAACGGATGCGGGGCTCGGCGCGGAAGCCCAGCTGATCGGCGACCATGCGCACCGACTGTTTGAACCCGGCTTCCAGCAGGGCGGCGATCGGTCCGCTCATCGCCTGTTCCGGGGTGAGACCGAAGCCCATCACCTCCCGCACCACCAGCGGCGCGTTGTAGGTGCGGATGTCGGAGAACTCCTCGGCCCGGACGTGGGTGATCGCCGAACTCAGCGAGGAGATCATCAGCGGGAATCGTTCGGTGATGCCGCCGGGATGGATTCCCGAGCCGTGCAGCGTGGCGTTGCCCGCCCGGCACGCCTCCTCGAGCGCCTGCACGCCGGCGTTCTGCCGGTCGGGGTAGACCCAGCCAACCGGGGTCACCACGTTCTTGCCGGAGCGCAGGATCTTGGCCACCACCTCGTCGTCGGGCAGCAGGGGGGAGTACATGACGCAGTCGGCATCCAGTGCCAGCAGCTCGTCGACGTCGGTCGTGGCGGCCACCCCGATCGGGGTTTCCGCTATCACCTCCCCGACGTCGCGGCCGTGTTTGTCGGCGCTGTGCACCCAGCAGCCGACGAGTTCGAGTTCGGGGTGACGCAGCACTCCCTGGATTGCCGCCTTGCCCACACCGCCGGTTGCCCACTGAATGACGCGATACATGGCGGCACCATATGCCTATATGGCAGTAACTGTCATAAGTTCGGGCGGATCGCGCCTCGACCAGCGGCCGAAGAAGACCGTCAGCGGGCGGGAACCGGGCTCCGCCCGCGTCCGCGATGACCGGCGCGACCACGTTGGGTGGTATTCGTGGCCGGGCTTCCTCCACCCACTGGGCGCTGCTTGCCCTATGTGAGACGGTGTCGTCCGACCGGTCGTGGTAAAACCTGGCGCTAACTGGCATGTATTTCGCCAGAATTTGATTGATAGACACATTAGTCACCGAAATGACTATTTTGTCACAGCTGGACGAGTTTGCTCGCATCAGCGCGGTATAGCTATTGGTCGTGGCGCTAACGCAGGAATACGGCCACGACGATAGGTGGCCTGATCAAACGATCAGCAAACCGCATCCACCGATGGCGCTGGTGACAGAACGCCATTAGGGATCACATGGTTAATGGAAAGTGTGCGCTAGGAGGTTCTAGTGCGGGGGTGTTCGATGATTGCGCACTTCAATATATTCCTCCGTCGTCGAAGTTGCTGAGAGAGTAGTGCAGATCGTTGATCTGCATGCATGTCGGGAATCTAAATTGCGAATGGTCAGCGCTAACTTACGAACAGGTAAGTAATTGGTCCCAATGTGGGCGATTCTCAGCACCAGCACAGCTACGCTTTGCCGCGTCCTCGAACCCCGCCCGATGGGAGAAATCATGCACATTGCTGTGCGGCAATCTGTCACAGCAGGCGTAGCACTGGTAGGAGCCGGTGCTATCGTGCTGTCCCCAATTCAGCCGGTCACTTCTCCAATGTCTTTTGCCCACTCCGCAGTCTCGCTTGCTGATGTAGACCTGGTGACGGCCTACAATCCCATCGCGCCGTGGGTGCAAATCTTTACCGACTCGGCCACCAACTTGAGCCAAATTGGTACGGATTGGCTTTCCAATCCGTTTCCGGTCGCCCGCCAGCTCGGCACCAATCTGATCGGCTATGGCAGCACCGTTGCCACTGCAATAGGCGCCACGCTCAACGGCACCTATGGCTATCTGACAGATACCCTGCCAGCCGGGCTCAGTACTGCATTCACGGAACTCGCGAATGGGCAACCCTCGGCCGCCGCCACCGAACTCATCTCCCTGATCTCTTTCGCGCTCTTCCAAGTCGGTGGCGGACTGTTCCCGCTTCTCGACCTGCCACCGACGATCGCGAACAACGTCGCCGCGGTCGTCTCCACGGCGTTTGGTCTCGGGACGACAATCCTTCCCGTGGTCGTCGGTGTTCTCGGTTTGATCGACGGCCCCATTCAATCGGTCGGTGACAGTGCCCAGGCCGCGCTGGATGCCTTGAAGGCCGGTGACGTGACGGCAGCGGTCGGGGCCGTTCTCGACACCGTCCCCAAGGCGATCAACGTGTTTCTCAATGGCGGCACGTTGCAGGGTCAGCAATACTTTGGCCTCCTGTCGCCGGGTACCGGCTTCAGCGCCGGCCTTCTCGCCACCCTGACCCTCACCATCCCCAGAGCAATCGCGGCGGCTCTCGGTGCGCCCGCGGCGGCAGCCAGTGCGGCGCTTGGGTCGAGAACCGCGGCAAGCGCCGGGGCGGAGTCGACAGACGGACAGGCCAATGCCGACGGCGCCAGCGGTGCGGCTGCCGAATCGACCGGTTCGGCACCGGCGTCCTCCACCCCCCAGACGGTCAAGGACGGAAACAAGGTCGAGCCTGCGCGGACTGGCCAAGCAAAGGCGTCGAGCCCCCGGGCGGTGGCGGGCAAGCACGCCGCGTCCAGTTCTAAAGGAAAGGCCACGGCCGGCAAGAGCTCGGGCACGGGCCGTAGCGCTCGCTAGGGCAGACCAGAGGTCCGGAGTATGCGGAGGGTCGGTGTGGACACGTCGGCCGGACGCAATTGATCGACAATCGAGTGAACAACGCCGTCTGAAGCTGGCGTCCGACGATGCTTGGGTGCATCTGAGTCCGTTGCCATCGCGTTGTTGTCGTATCGCTCCCTGGCGTGCACGCCGATGCCCTCGGCGCCGGCTCCCACTGTGAGCGCGATCCTGCGTTGCCGCCAGATGCCATATTTGCGCGACTGCGACACGTCAAACTGGCCCACTACCGAGCTCTGACCGGATTTGGCCGGTGCTCCATCAGATTTGGCTGGTGCCGCGATCTAGGGCATACTGTTCGGGTTGCCTTGAGCCGGGTTCGCCCCCAATTGGGAGTGTTCCGCGCAAGGTATACGACCGGCGCCCGAACGGGCGCGTCCGGTCCCCAACTCGGAGCGCGACAGATTTCATCGCGTTTTCGGGGCTGCGCGAGGGCGACACACCCGACCGCGGGGGTCGGAGCACCAGAGACAGGTAAAGAGCGGCGGCGACAGCCAGCGCTGTAACTCCGGCCAGGCCGGCGAAACGGCGCATGACCACCGTGTCCCCTTGTGGGACCAAGCAGGAATGAAGGTAGGAGAAGCGTGGCGGGACAAAAGATCCGCATCAGGCTCAAGGCCTACGACCACGAGGCCATTGATGCCTCGGCGCGCAAGATCGTGGAGACGGTCACCCGTACCGGTGCGAGCGTGGTTGGTCCGGTGCCGCTGCCGACGGAAAAGAACGTGTACTGCGTCATCCGCTCCCCGCATAAGTACAAGGACTCGCGGGAGCACTTCGAGATGCGCACTCACAAGCGACTCATCGACATCCTCGACCCGACGCCGAAGACCGTTGACGCCCTGATGCGCATCGATCTGCCGGCGAGCGTCGACGTGAACATCCAGTAGGGGAGTCGACGAACAAATGGCACGAAAAGGCATTCTGGGCACCAAGCTGGGCATGACCCAGGTGTTCGACGAAAACAACCGGGTCGTCCCCGTCACGGTCGTCAAGGCCGGACCCAACGTGGTCACCCGCATCCGCACGCCCGAGCGTGACGGCTACAGCGCTGTGCAGCTGGCCTACGGCGAGATCAGCCCCCGCAAGGTGAACAAGCCGGTCACCGGTCAGTACGCCGCCGCCGGGGTCAACCCGCGCCGCCACCTTGCCGAGCTGCGGCTGGACGACGAGACCGCGGCCGCCGAGTACGAGGTCGGCCAGGAGCTGACGGCGGAGATCTTCGCCGACGGCGCCTACGTCGACGTCACCGGCACCTCCAAGGGCAAGGGCTTCGCCGGCACCATGAAGCGTCACGGCTTCCGCGGTCAGGGCGCCAGCCACGGTGCCCAGGCAGTGCACCGTCGGCCCGGCTCGATCGGTGGCTGCGCCACCCCGGGCCGCGTCTTCAAGGGCACGCGGATGTCAGGCCGGATGGGTAGTGACCGCGTCACCACCCAGAACCTGGTGGTGCACAAGGTTGACGCCGAGAACGGTGTGCTGCTGATCAAGGGCGCGGTTCCCGGCCGCAACGGCGGACTCGTGATGGTTCGCACGGCAGTCAAACGAGGTGAGAAGTGACTCTGAAGATTGACGTTCGTACTCCGAACGGCAAGAAGGACGGCACGGTCGAGTTGCCGGCCGCCCTCTTTGATGTGGAACCCAACATCGCGTTGATGCACCAGGTGGTCACCGCGCAGCTGGCCGCCAAGCGGCAGGGCACGCACGCGACCAAGACGCGCGCTCAGGTCTCCGGCGGCGGCAAGAAGCCGTACCGGCAGAAGGGCACCGGCCGCGCCCGCCAGGGTTCGACCCGCGCCCCCCAGTTCACCGGCGGTGGCATCGTCCACGGTCCGCAGCCGCGGGACTACAGCGAGCGGACGCCCAAGAAGATGATCCGCGCCGCCCTGCGCAGCGCGCTCTCGGACCGGGCCCGCAACGAGCGGATCCACGCGATCACCGAGCTGCTCGAAGGGCAGACGCCGTCGACCAAGAGCGCCAAGGCGTTCCTGGCCACGCTGACCGACCGTCGCAAGGTGCTGGTCGTGATCGGCCGCACCGACGAGGTCGGCGCGAAGAGCGTGCGCAACCTGCCTGGTGTGCACGTGATCTCGCCGGATCAGCTCAACACCTACGACGTGCTCAATGCCGACGACGTGGTGTTCTCGGTCGAGGCCCTGAACGCCTACATCGGCGCGAATACCACAGAAGGAGCGTCGGTCTGATGGCAACGATTACCGACCCCCGCGACATCATCCTGGCCCCGGTCATCTCGGAGAAGTCCTATGGGCTGATCGAGGACAACGTCTACACGTTCATCGTCGCTCCCGGCTCGAACAAGACGCAGATCAAGATCGCCATCGAGAAGATCTTCAAGGTCAAGGTCGACTCGGTGAACACCGCCAACCGGCAGGGCAAGCGCAAGCGCACCCGGGCCGGCTACGGACAGCGCAAGAGCACCAAGCGCGCGATTGTGACCCTGGCCCCCGGCAGCAAGCCGATCGACCTCTTCGGAGCACCGGCGTAGTCCGGCAACGAATAGAACTCAGGAATAGCTAATGGGAATTCGCAAGTACAAGCCGACGACCCCCGGTCGCCGCGGTGCCAGCGTCTCCGATTTCTCCGAGATCACTCGCTCGACTCCGGAGAAGTCGCTGGTTCGCCCGCTGCATGGGACCGGCGGTCGTAACGCGCACGGTCGCATCACCACCCGCCACAAGGGCGGCGGGCACAAGCGTGCCTACCGGGTGATCGACTTCCGGCGCAACGACAAGGACGGCGTCAACGCCAAGGTCGCACACATCGAGTACGACCCCAACCGCACCGCGAACATCGCGCTGCTGCACTACCTGGACGGCGAGAAGCGCTACATCATTGCGCCGCAGGGTCTTTCGCAGGGCGACATCGTGGAGTCGGGCGCCAACGCCGACATCAAGCCCGGTAACAACCTGCCGCTGCGCAACATCCCGGCCGGTACCGTGATCCACGCCGTCGAGCTGCGTCCCGGTGGCGGTGCCAAGCTGGCCCGCTCGGCCGGCTCGAGCATCCAGCTGCTGGGCAAGGAAGGCACCTACGCCTCCCTGCGTATGCCGTCGGGTGAGATCCGCCGCGTCGACGTGCGCTGCCGCGCCACCGTTGGCGAGGTCGGCAACGCCGAGCAGGCCAACATCAACTGGGGCAAGGCCGGCCGCATGCGGTGGAAGGGCAAGCGCCCCACCGTCCGTGGCGTGGTGATGAACCCGGTCGACCACCCGCATGGTGGTGGCGAGGGCAAGACCTCCGGTGGTCGCCACCCGGTCAGCCCGTGGGGCAAGCCCGAGGGCCGCACCCGCAAGCCCAACAAGCCGAGCGACAAGCTCATCGTCCGACGCCGGCGCACCGGCAAGAAGCGCTAGGCAGGAGATTAAGACATGCCACGCAGCCTGAAGAAGGGTCCGTTCGTCGACGACCATCTGCTCAAGAAGGTCGACGTTCAGAACGAGAAGAACACCAAGCAGGTCATCAAGACCTGGTCGCGTCGTTCGACCATCATCCCGGACTTCATCGGTCACACCTTCGCCGTCCACGACGGTCGCAAGCATGTGCCGGTGTTCGTGACCGAGGCGATGGTCGGCCACAAGCTGGGCGAGTTCGCACCGACGCGCACGTTCAAGGGTCACATCAAGGACGACCGGAAGAGTAAGCGGCGATGACGACTGCAACCACCGAATACCCGTCTGCGACGGCCAAGGCGCGCCACATCGGGATCTCGGCGACCAAGGCTCGCCGCGTGATCAACCTGGTCCGCGGCAAGAGTGTCGAGGAAGCTCTCGACATCCTCCGCTGGGCGCCGCAGCAGGCCAGCGAGCCGGTCGCCAAGGTGATCGCGAGCGCTGCCGCCAACGCGCAGAACAACGACGGTCTGGACCCGGCCACCCTGGTGGTCGCGACTATCACCGCCGACGAGGGCCCGACCGCCAAGCGCATCCGGCCGCGCGCGCAGGGTCGCGCGTACCGAATCCGCAAGCGCACCAGCCACATCACGGTGATTGTCGAGAGCCGCCCGAGCAAGAAGGATGCGGGCAAGTCGGCCAGTGCCGCACGCGCCCGTCGTGCTCAGGCCAGCAAGGCCGCCACCAAGAAGGCGGCTCCCAAGACCGCCGGAGCCGCTACGGCGGCGACATCGACCAAGGCTTCTGCCGACGCGAAGGAGGGCTCGGAGTAGTGGGCCAGAAAATCAACCCCCACGGCTTCCGGCTCGGTATCACCACCGACTGGAAGTCCCGGTGGTACGCCGACAAGCAGTACGCGGACTACGTCAAGGAAGACGTGGCGATCCGGCGGCTGCTGGCCACCGGTCTCGAGCGTGCCGGCAT
>JAEZIA010000275.1 GCA_023416315.1 Actinomycetes bacterium | reverse complement strand
TCGGGCACGTTCGGCGGCATCGGATTGTTGAAGCCGATCGCGGGGAAGGGGACCGCGGTGATGATGTCGATGATCGCCGCGCCCTGCGAGTACCCGCCCAGCACCAGTCGGGTGTTCGGGCAGTCGTTGACGACGCCCTGAATGAATGCGCTGGCGTCGTTGGCGCCGTCGGCCGCCGCCAGGAAGTCGTAGCTGGCCGGGTAGTTCACCGCGTAGACACCCATCGAACGGTTGCCGATCTTGCCGCGCAGCGAGTTCACGAACGCCTGGCCGACCCGGCCGATGCCGGGCGGCTCGTCGGTTCCGCGGGCGAACACCACCTGCACGTCATTGCAAGCTGCTGCTGCGGTTGGCAGCGAAGCGGGGCTGACCAGCGCGAACATGGTGGCAAGGACGACGGCCGAGGCGGCGAGCAGAAAACGCTTGGACGCAGCGGTAGATGTCACATCAGGATGTTACAGACGGAAGCCCCTATTCATTCCCGACGTTTGCTCGCGCGTCGGGAATGTCACGATCGGACGGGCGTCACTTCCTCGATCGGTCCCGCATCGGGCCACGTCGCGGCCGTGACCTCGGCGCTGCGGTCACCCTGGCGCGCCAGGGCCAGGCCGAGCAGCACCACCACGCCGCCAACCGCTTGGGTAACGGTGATCGCCTCGCCGAGCAGCACCCAGGCCGCCAGTACCGCGAAGAGCACTTCGCCGAGGCCGACCAGGGAGGCGAAGCTCGGCCGCAGCCGGGCGATCCCGCTGATGCCCAGCGTGTACGCGATCGCGGTCGCCACCACGGCCAGCATGAGCACCGGCACCCACCACGGCACGGTGAAGCCCGCGACGTCGGCGTTGTTGGCGGTGAAGGTCAACGGCATCACACCGGTCAGGCCCAGCACGCCGACGGCGAACGCGCCGATCACGAGGCCGCCTGCGGCCAGCGTGATCGAGTTCAAGCCACTGCCGTCGGCGGTCACCTCGTCGGACATCATGAAGTAGCACGCCGCGCAGATCGCCGCGCCCAGCCCCCACAACACACCGGCGGTGTTGATGTGTGCGCCATGGAAAACATTGAGTACCAACATGATTCCAGCCACTGCCAGCGCCACCCCGGCCAGTGTCATCGCGCGCGGGCGGCGTCTCGTGGTTCCCCAGATCCACCCCACGACCAGTATCGGCGCGGTGTATTCGAGCAGCAGTGCCACGCCGACCGACAGGTGTGAGACGGCGTTGTAGTAGCAGAGCTGGGCGCCGGCGATCGGCACGAGCCCGTAGGCCGCGACGGTGCGAGCATGGGCAAGGGCCTCGCGGAACCAGTCGGGCTTGACCGCGGTGGCGAAGATCGCCATCACCAGTGCGCCGCCGGCCAGTCGGGCGGTGACCGCGGCGGTCGGGGACCAGCCGGCACCCATCAGTGACTTGGCGAAGGGGCCGGACATCCCAAACGTGAACGCAGACGAGATGGCGAACATCAGCCCAAGCCGGAACTGGTCTTGGCCGCGCTCCAGCGTCGACATGCGGTACTCCCTGGATGTAATGAGTAAAATGATCGTTGGTCATGACATTACGACGCGAGGGAGTCATGAGTCAAATGCTTTTCAGTCATGACACAGAGCTCACGTTGCGTGCGGCCTGTGCGCTGGTCAACAGCGACCGGATCGACGGCGACCAGCTGGCCGACCAGCCGGCGCTCGACGCCTACCTCGGTAGCTACGGCTGGACCGGGCGGCGTGACCACGACGACGCCGAGGTGGCGGCGGTGCACACCCTGCGGCAACGGCTGGGCCGGATCTGGGCCGCCGCCGAGGAGGAGACCCGCGCTGTCGATCAGATCAACGCGCTGCTGTCCGACACCCGCGCCGCGCCGTGGCTGACGCGCCATCCCGAGATGCCGGAGTGGCATCTACATCTGGCGTCGATCCATGATCCGCTCGCCCAGCGGATGGGCGCGGAGATGGCGATGTCCCTGGCCGACCTGGTCCGCGTCGGCGAGCTGCGCCGGTTGAAGACCTGCGCCGCCCCGGACTGCGATGCGGTGTTGATCGACCTCTCCCGCAATCGGTCGCGCAGGTTCTGCGACACCGGGAATTGCGGCAACCGCCAGCATGTCGCCGCTTATCGGGAACGTCGCTCGAAAGAGGGGTAGCGTCCTGGATCATGCGCGCACGGGGGCGTGACGTCGACATCATGGTCTTCGGGGCCACCGGCTACGTGGGCAAACTCACTGCCGGCTATCTCGCCAGAGCCGGCTCGGGGCTTCGGATCGCGCTCGCCGGCCGGTCGGCGAATCGTTTGGAAGCTGTTCGGAGCAGTCTCGGTGGCCGCGCCAAGGACTGGCCGCTGGTCATCGCCGATGTCGGATCCCCCGAGTCGCTGAGCGCGATGGCCTCGCGAAGCCGACTGGTGTTCAACGCCGTTGGGCCCTACACCAAGTACGGGTTGCCGGTGGTCGCGGCGTGTGCGGCGGCGGGGACCGACTACATTGACCTCACCGGCGAGGTCCCGTTCGTCCGGCGCAGCATCGACCAGAGTCATGCGCACGCGATCGACAGTGGGGCAAGGATCGTGCACTCGTGCGGATTCGATTCCATCCCTTCGGATCTCACGGTGTACGCGCTCAATCGACGGGCCGGGGCGGAGGCCGCCGGTGAACTCGCCGAGACCACGCTGGTGTTGCGGGACTACTCGGGCGGCTATGCCGGTGGGTCGGTCGCCACGATGGTGGAGCTGATGCGGCTGTCGGCGTCGGATCCCGACGTGCGCCGGATGCTCGACGATCCGTACAGTTTGAGCCCAGACCGGTCGGCCGAGCCCGACCTGGGCCGGCAGGTCGACCTTCCGCTGCTTCCCGGCGCCGAGGTGGCGCCCGAGCTGGCGGGCCTGTGGACCAGCGGATATGTGATGGCGCTGTACAACACGCGCTGCGTGCGGCGCTCGAACGCGTTGCTGGCGTGGGCTTATGGCCGTCGGTTCCGCTACACCGAAACGCTGGTCATGGGATCGTTCCCGGGCGCTGCGCTGGCCGGGGCGATGTTCAACGCCGGGATCGCGACGGCCTCGCGTTTCGGGGGGCACTACTTGCGGATGCTCCCCACGGGTTTGGTCGACCGGATGACGCCGGCGGCCGGCACCGGCAACGACATGGGTTCGCGCGGTCATTATCGGGTCGAAACGTATGCCACCACAACGACCGGGCGCCGCTACCGGGCGACGATCGCCCAGCCCGCCGACCCGGGATATTCGGCCACCGCGGTACTGGCCGGTGAAAGTGCGCTCGCGCTCGTCATCGACCGCGACCGGCTACCGGACCGGTACGGCGTGCTGACGCCTGCCTCGGCGATGGGCGATGTGCTGCTCGACCGACTCCCGGCTGCCGGAGTGACGTTCGAGACCGTCGGCCTGCCGAATCACGGCATGTAGAACCCGCGGATTCGGTGGTAACGCCCGTGTCCCAGAAGCGCATTCGCCGCCTGTAATCCGGATACGACGGCGGCCTCGATACAGCCGGCGTTGATCCCCGAATCGGTCCAGTCCCCGGCCAACACCAGGTTGTCGTAGCCGCTCTCGTCGGGGCGCAGCCGGTATTTGTCCGAGCCGGGGACCGACAGCACGTAGCGGTCGGATGGATCGATGTTGACGCTGACGTGCTGGGTTTCCAGCGCGGCCACACCCCGTTGGTGGTCGACACCGGCGAGTAGGCCCCAGTTGAACCCGCCTTCGGTCACCGCACCCGGCAGGTACATCCCGACGTGGCGGTTCAGGTATTCGACGGCGTTGGCCAGCACCCGGTTTCGGCAGGCCTCGGCATACGCCGCGGCGTCTCCGGTGACCGGCCACGGGGCATCGAGTGCCCCGCAGAAGTACGCCACGGACCGCGGCTCGTCGGAGTCGCTCCAACGTTCGGCCCACAGCGTCTGGCCCATCGATGCCCAGGTGTCGAAGGGGGACACGTAACCGCTGGTGGTGACACCCGGGCGGTGCCAGCCCAGCGTGGCTTCGGTCGGACGCAGCCACAGCTGGAACGACTGGGTAGCCACGGTGCGGACGTGAGTGGTCATCTCCTGCCACTCGGGGCGGTCGGCGATGAGTTCACCTGCGACCAGTTCGACCATGGCCAGGGAGGCCGCGAGCACCACGTGATCGAAGTCGATGCCGCGCCGCAAGACCCGGGTCCCGACGTCGGCACGGACGCCGAAATGCGACTCCAGATCGGTCACATCCGTTGTGGTGCCGAGTTGCTCGTAGCGGGGCTTGGCGGGGAAGACCGGCAAGCCGCCGGCCACGATGAGCGGGTCGTAGGTGTCGACGGCGTCGGCGAGCTTGACCTGGCGGCCCATCGTGATCGCGTCGATGCAGTGCCGGTGCTCGTCGAGGTGCAAAGCGTCGAGCCGATGGAAGAACTCGAAGCGGACGCCGCGCCGGCGCAGCGCCTGATAGATCGGCGCGATGATGACATCGCCCATGCCCGCGGTCATCTTCCAGAAGAAGGCGCCCTTGTATTGGAAAAGCGCTATGCCGGTGAGCAGGACGGCGACCCCGGCGGCGAAGGACGGTCGGGTGAAGTCGCCGTCCGGATAGCCGAAGACCATGTCGTACATACCTCGGACCAACGGGAAGTCGAGCACGTCGGGATCGGCGCCGTGGCGCAGGATCCAGTCGCCGTATTCCTCGTCATTGATCGCCCGAAAACCCAACGGGTCGGTGATCAGCCGGTCCGCAATCAGACCACGGGTGGTGGCCGCCAGCAGGGACATCAGCAGCCAGGCCCGTTTGTGGTCGGGGCGGTGTTCGTAGTCGAGAGCCTCTCGCACCGCGGCGAGCGCCTCGGCGAGGAATCCCGCGGCCGAGGCCTCGGCGGTCCGCGGTTCGATCAGGGCCGCCAATGTGGCCAGCGCGGCGCGCCGGACGGTGGCGATCCAGTCGGCCGATTCCGGGTGTGGGCTGGCCGACAGTGTCAGGTCCTTACCCGATGCGGCGTCCAGCGATTCGGCGAAATCCAGGATCAACTGAACGGTGCGTGCCGCGAAGTCCAGCACGGTCAGTTCACGCCCCGTCGCACCTGGCTCCCCGGGCAGCTCACGGGTACGGCTGAACTTGCCGGACCAGATCAGCCAGTCGTCGCCGAAGCGGTCCGCCATGCCGAGTTCCTCGGCAGGAGCCAGGGCCTGGTCCCAGGTGCGCACGGGACAACCGGGAT
Source organism: Actinomycetes bacterium (assembly GCA_023416315.1). Lineage (GTDB taxonomy): Bacteria > Actinomycetota > Actinomycetes > Mycobacteriales > Mycobacteriaceae > Mycobacterium. The sequence continues at coordinate 21,186 of JAEZIA010000275.1, read as the reverse complement.
TGGTGTTCTCCCGGTCCAATTCGGCATAGCACTCGCGCAGCAGCGCGAACGCGTTCTCGTAGGAGCCGAGCCAGATGTGCAGACCGTGTTCCTCGATCCGGTCGTGCTCGCCACGGCTGGACGCCCCCTTGCCGCCGAGGCGCCAGCCGCGTTGGTACACGGTGATCGAGGAGAATCGGTCCTGCCAGTTCCCGTCGGACAGCCGCCAGGCCGCGCTGAGGCCGGCCATGCCGCCGCCAAGGATGACGACCCGGCCGCGTCGCCGTGTCACCCGAGCAACGCTCGGGCCCGGGCCAGTTCGGGCCAATCCTGGTCGGCGGAGATCTTGCTCAGCGCCTCTTCGAGTGCGGGCCGGGCCGGCTCGCCGACCAGTTCGAACGCATCAGCAGCGCAGCGCATTTCGTACACGACGGCACCTTGCTCGCGAGCTACCTCAATGGCGTGTTGTAGCCCGGCGTACTGCGCTTCGCGGTCGTCGAAGGTATGTGCGAGGGCGCGGAGGAGATCAGTCTTGTGAGTGGCGATGCCGGTCTCCTCCATCATCTCCAGCGCGCGGGCGGCGCACGCACGGGCAGCCGCAACGTCGCCCGCCGCAGTATGAAGCCGCACAAGCTGGCCCTCGAATATGGCCAAATACGCCTTGAGTTCCGCGGCGCGCCAACTGTCGACCACTGCGGTCATGTTCTGGATGTGTGGCTGCAGTGCTTCGGGGTCGAGATTGTCGGCCAGTGCTCGCCGCGCGGCCAACGCCAGCCGGTTGGTGGCTGCCACCATTGCCCACTCGGTCAGACCGAACTCTTCGGCGCGTGCCGCCACCTCCTCGATGATGTCGGCGGACCGGTCGAAATCACCGGCTTCCACGCGTAACGTCAACTCGCGCAGCTGACCGTAGATGACGCTGACGGCATTGGCGGGAAAGGGCAGTGTCTCGCACCTGCTGCGGATGCGGGCGAATGACTGTTCTGCGCCGGCAAGGTCCCCTTGAAGAAATCGGATCAACCCGAGTTCGGCGTAGAGGCCCGAGATTCGATCGGCTGGTGTGTACCACTTCTGTTCGATGGGCGGTATTCCGGCCTCGTCGATGCCGGCCAGGGCTTCTTCAAGGGCCGCACGGGATGCGACGAATTGCCCTCGGAACATTGCGAAGAAGCCTGCCAACACGTTGTGGGACGCCGTAGTCCACTCGGGTGCACCCTCGAGCTGCCGCAACGCCTCGGCGACCTTCTCGACACGATCAAGTTGGCCACGCGCGGTGTAGTGGGCCCACAGCGCGCTGAAGATCCCGTACATCTCGAGACTCGGTTCTTCACCAACCAACTGAAGACAGCGTTCGAACTCGTCAGCCGCTTCCGGGCTGGTGTAGCCGGTGGACACCGTCGCCAAGAAGCCGCGTTCCAATCGAACTGCCACTTCCAGGTGCGCGCGACCGCTGCTTGGCGGCATCTTCTCGACGTTGTCCAGCGCTCGGCTGAGATGGGTCTGCGCCTCGATGAGCGCACCCCGCTCACGCGCCTGCGCCGATGCCTGCTGGTAGGCCGTGGCGGCTTCGTCGTAACGCTCGGCCTTCTCGAAATGGTGTGCTACCAAAGGCCATTCCGGAGTTCGACCGGACTGGTCGGCCAGCACGTCGGCAATGCGGTGGTGCAGCCGCCGCCGGACGCTGGGCGGTGACAGTTCGGCGGCCACTTCGCGCAGCAGCTCGTGCTGAAAGCTCCACTGACGCTTGCCCACCGGACGAAGCACCCGGGCCCTGCTGAGATCGTCGAGCAGGGCATCGATCTTGCGCCAGCCGACTCCGGTGACCGACGACAGCATGTCGCGATCGAAGCGGCTGCCGATGAGTGCTGCGGTCTCGACGACCAGCAGTGAATCGGTGCTTGATCTCAGGCGCGCGACCAGCGTCTCGTACAGGGAGTCCGGCACTTGGGCCGCTTCACTGGCATCGCGGTCGTGGTGCTTGAGTTTGGCCACCACCTCCTCGATGAACAGCGGAACGCCGTCACAGCGCTCCTGCACCGCTTTCCTGGCATCTGCCGCGATGTCGGGATGCAGTGCGCGGATGAGGGTCTCGGAGTCCTCGGCCGCGAGGGGTTTGAGGTCCAGTTCTTCGACGAACCCCCGTAGCGGCGGGACGCTTCGGCCGGTGACGACCACCATGATCCGGCCTTCGGTCACCCTCAGGAGAGAGTTCACGATGCCGATGGTGTCCTCGTCGTACCAGTGGATGTCCTCAGCGAGGATCAGCGCGGGTCCAGAACCGGCACACGCCAACAGATATTGCTTGACGGCGGCGGTGATCTGGTCGAAGCGGGCCCCCGCGTTGGCGGTCGCGGGTTGGTATCGGGCATCGGGAGTGATGCCCAGCACCGGGGCGAGCAACGGCACGACGGTTGCGGTGTCCAGCGAGCGGTACTCGAGTTCCGCCTCGAGTAGGCGCAGACTGTCGACCGCGTCGGAGTCGCGCTGGATCTGGCAATGGCGTTCGATCAGCCGGCGTACCGGGCGCAGACCGACATCGGTGTGAAAGGGCGAACCGAACAACTCGAGGACCGCGGCGCCGGCATCACGGGCCATGTCGACCGCGGCGCAGGCCAGTCGGCTCTTGCCGATTCCCCCCTCGCCGCGCAGAAGTACCCCGCGCACGCTCAACGTTCCAGCCCTGGCTTGCTCCCACATGTCCTGCAGCACAGCAAGTTCGCGTTCGCGTCCGACCAGCGGGCCGTAGGACTTGCCGTACACGTCCCGCTCGGCGATGACCCGGTAATGGACCAGCGGGCCCTCCATGCCCTTGACCCGTTGCGGCGGGCATTCGTGCATCTCGAAGTTGCCGTGCACGAGTCGCTCGACGGCAGCGGACACCGATACAGTGCCTGGTTGAGCCAGACTGCAGATCCGTGCGGCGAGGTTCGCTCCGACGCCGTAGACGTCGTCCTGGTCGATGTCGAGGAATACCACACCTCGGTGGATGCCGACGCGGACATCGATGTCGAAGCCGAACCGGCGCTCCGCGCGTTCACTGAGGTCGGCGACTTCGCGGACGATGTCGAGCGCGGCGAGTACCGATCGGTGGGTGTCGTCCTCGTGGGCCTTCGGATGGCCGAACACCGCCAGCAGGCCGTCGCCCTTGATCGAGCCGATGTGTCCCTCGTAGCGGGCGACGATGTTTCGAACCTGGTCGCGGTAGCGACCGACGACGGTGCGATACACCTCGGGTTCGATACGCATGGACAGTGCTGTCGAGTCGACGAGATCGGCGAACAGCACGGTGAGGCGGCGTATTTCGCCGCTGCCTACCGGTGCGGCCAGCAGCTCCTCGGCGTCGGGGTTGCTCCGGTCGACAGCCAACACCTGGCCGGCCAGTTCGTCGGCGGTGGCGCGGTCACCCTCGTTGATAGCCCGAACCGCGCGCTCGAGCAGGTCGTCGATGGGTGGGTTGGTGGTCACGCATGCCTACAAACCGACGGTGACCGTCACCGTCTCTGATTCGCCACCACCGCCGTCGGCACGGCGAAGGCGGAGGGTGCCGGTGTAGTTGGCGCCGGTGAACCCGTCATCGGTCAAGATGATCTGGATTGCTGTGTCGTTGGGACTCAGCACGGCGGGTTCGAAACGCAGCGACTGCAGCGGAATCCGAATGTCCGGGCGGCCGACGCGTTCGAAAGGCTTCAGGATGGACACCGACCGCGGATAGGGCTGTTTCGGCTTCGGCACCTCGATGGGGTCGGGTGGGTAGGGTTTGGTCGAGGTCGGTTGTAACCACCACGACGGACCCGCCAAAGCCACCTGGACCGCACCGGCATACGTCCGCATATTCAAGTCGAGCAGGTTGTGGATCAGGCGGACCCAGCCGTCGATTCCCCACCTGCCCGTGTCGTCTTCCCTGGCCGCGTCCTGAGCGATCACGTTTATCTGATCGCAATAGCCCCGGAAGACCCCGACAGGTCCATGCAGCTGGAATCGAGGTGCAGTCATTTCGGGCCCCCTGGCTTGCCGGGACTCCGCGGAGTCGTCATCGCCTGCAGGTATTTCCAGGGTGTGCTGGCGAGTTCACCACTGACGCGGGCCGTGTAGTCGCCGAGGTCGGTCAGCGTCAGGCTCCCGTCCAGCCACTTCTGCGCGACGTCGAAGTATCCATTGGTGAGGTCCTGTGCGCACTCGGTCCACGCGTCGACGGCGGCGGGCACGAAGTGCGTCAAAGGCGTCGCCCGCGGGGCAGCGGAGGTCGTTCGAGGCGTGTCGGCTTCGTCTTCGTTGGTGGGGTAATCGAACGCCACGGGGTCAGCCGGTGGTTGGACCGCCGCGCCGAGAAGGAAGTTCGCCGATGCCGTGCCGTATCCGCCGACGCAGACCAACTTGCCCTGCGCATAGGCGGAAATGCCTTGGATATGAACAGCTTTCCGGGTGGTCACGTGCACGCCCGGTTTCGTGGGATCGCCCTCTTCGTTGGTCACCTTGATGTTGATGAACCCGCGGTCGACCCGCACTTGCCCATCACCGGTGTTGAGGGCCGAGGTATCCAGGTCGTAGTCGACGCTGGCTGTCGTCGGGCTCGTCTGGATGGGATAAAACTTCAGCGGCGTCGTCAACTGGATCGAACCGAGGAGATTGACCGTCTCGAGTACCCGCCGCCAGCCGTCTGACAGGATGTCCGGCTCCTGGTCATCCATCCGGACGAAGAGTTCGGAATAGTCCTCGGCCCAGTTGAACGGATTCACAATCTTTTTCAGCTGGTCCAGCGAAACGGTGTCCGAGTCGAACGCGGTATCGATAACGGCCGATTGCAGACCGTCGATCGTTACCACTGAGGTACGGCACAGCGGTGAGCCCATGGGCCGTCCCGCCCGGATGGGCGAGGCCTCGATCCTCGCTCTCACCTCGGCATCGAAGTCCTTGAATCGGGTGAAGGTTCTCGAGACCTCCTGCAGGAGCGCGTGATGTGTCTCGGCCGCCCTATCCCGACGTTCTTGGACCTGCGTGGCAGACTTTGGTGCTAGTGCGGCGAGTGCCCCGATGAGTGCGTTGTCGAAGAGCGCGTCGGAGTCGTCCAAAGCCCGCAACGGGTTTGACGCAACCGTTTTGACGCGCTGCCACGTCGAGATTGCATACAGCAACCGTGTCTTCTGCGATGAGGACAGTCTGTCCACATCCGGATTCGCATCGGCGTCGGCGATCCGCTGCAATGCCTCGGCGAGGCTGGGAGCCCGTCGGGCGTTACTGCCGAAGTACCGACTCTCAAGCTCGCGCCACCACGTGGGACAGGCTGTTCCCAGGCCGGGAACCAACCGGTCGGCTGCGGCTGTCACTTGTGGGTCGTCGGCTTCGCGCACCGCGCGGTCCACTGCGCCGAAGACTTCCAGGATGTCGCGAACTGGATTCACAAGATCTGGATCTACCAGTACCATTGGCCGCCCCCAACCATGTTTGCGCAGCTAGCATAGCGTGATCGCACGTAAATTAGCGAGAGATTTGTTGACGGGGGGTCGGGGTGGACGGCGCGAACAACGGTGAGATCCACGATGTGCCGTGGGCATCGATCTTCGATCCGGCAGCGAACGTAAGGGCACTTACGGCCGTGCAGGCCGAGGGATTTCGGGCGGCCAGCGAACTCGTCGACCGGTTTGTCCGGATGGTCGCGGCGCGGCCCGACGGTGGCGCGACCGCGGCACGCCAGTCCGCGCCATGGACGACCGAGCAACGGGCGGATTTCCTGGGCGCGACCGATGTAGAACCGCTGATCAGATCGTGGTGGGCGATGGCGGGTCAGTTCCTGATGGGCGGGGCGCCGCAAACACCTGCGCAGGCCCCGGCAGTTGCGCCTGCGCTCGACTTCGGCGGCGCCGGATCAACGGGGAGACTGGAATTCGACGCCGAGGCAGGCGAGACAGCAACTACCGAGGTGTGGCTGCACAATGCCTCCGAACAGGATCTGGGCCGGATTCGCCTGCGGTGCAGTGACTTGATGGCCGACGACGGGTCGGTGATCGCGGCCGCGGCGATTCGACTGGATCCAAAGGTCGTTCCGGTGCCCGGGCGGTCGAGTCGGGGTGTCGGCGTGACGGTCGAGCTCGCCAAGAAGGTCAGCCCCGGCCTGTATCGCGGCACGGTTCTGGTCGAAGGCCGGCCGGACTTGTGGCTGCCGCTGGCGCTGTCGGTCCGCCGCGCGACCGCATGACCAGCACTGCCGAACGACCGGATCTGATCGAGGCGGTCGAGACCAAGCTGCGTGGGGTGGGCAAGTTGGTACGCCGCGCCATGCTCGACGCGATGCCCGACGGCGAGCCGGTCCAGTGGCTCTACGGCCCGATGCGCGAGTACCCGTCTCGGGTCGGCAAGGCGCTGCGGCCCGCCTTGTGCCTGTCGGCGGGCCGGGCGTTCGGTGCCGCTCAGGAAGACCTCATCGGTATCGCCGTCGCAATCGAGTTGCTGCACAACGCCTTCCTCGTCCACGACGACATCGCCGACGGCAGTGAGATGCGCCGGGGACGGCCCACCCTGACCGCTCGCCACGGCATGGCATCGGCCCTCAACGCCGGCGACGGACTTGCCATCGTCGCCAGCCAGGTGCTGCGGCGGGCGACCCGCCGGCTGGACCGCGACGTCGCCGATCTGGTGATGGAGGAGTTCGACATCATGGCGATGCGGACACTGGAGGGCCAAGCCACCGAGCTCGGCTGGCAACTCGACTGCGTCGAGGACCTGCGGCCCGCGGATTACCTCGACCTCATCATGCACAAGACCTGTTGGTACACAACAATTTATCCGCTGCGAGTCGGGGCGATCGTGGGATCGGGCGGGACGGCGGACCTGTCGCAGATGATTCGGTTCGGCTTCCACTTCGGTGCGGCCTTTCAGATCCGCGACGATCTGCTGAACCTCGTGGGCGACGAACGCGAGTACGGCAAGGAGATTCTGGGTGATCTCTTCGAGGGCAAGCGGACCCTGACCCTGGTGCACCTGATGGCCAGCGCGCGCGGATCCGACCGCGCTGTGGTGCGGGACTATCTGCGCCGCAACCGCGGTGAGCGCTCCGAGGAGCTGGTTCGCGCGATTCGCTCGTTGATGGACCGCTACGGCAGCATCGAATTCACCAGCGAATACGCCGAGGGCATTCTTCTGGTTGCCGAAGAGTACTTCGAACAAGCCTTTCGCGACGCATACCAGGGTCCGGACTTGGACTTCTTGCGCTCGCTCGTGCCGTATGTGTGGGCGCGCACCCGATAGCCGACGACAACAGATGGTTACGGCTGTTGACGAGTGAAAACAGGCGCCAGCCAACTGTTCTAGTGTCACCTGGATGGTGGGCCGCACCTCGCTTCGAGCGCAGTGGAGTGCGCGGCACTTCGGGTTGCGCCGCCTGGAATATGCGGTTCTGGGACGGGCGATGCCGGATCACCACGATCCACTTCGCACGCAGAAGCTCTCGCTGCTGGCCGGGTGTGTGCTGGCTGGTGCCGCATTGGTACTCGGCGCCATCCCCGACTGGCCGGGCCACAGCGGGATCCCCGACGACGCCGTGTTGGTGATGTCGCGACAGTCCGGCGCACTGTTCGTGCGGCAGGACGGCCACTTCCGCGCGGTCGCCAACCTCACCTCGGCGAGGTTGCTCCTCGGCTCGCCGGCCACCCCCCGCCTGGTCGACGAGACCGCGTTGAGGGAGGTGGCGACCGGCCCGGTGCTCGGTATCCCCGCGGCACCCGCTTCGCTGGGGCAGGTCATAGCACCCCGCGAGATGCGCTGGGCAGTCTGTGACGACGCCGGCGGCAGCACCACCGTCTCCGTCGGTGACGACGCGGTACCCGCCGAGCTCGATCCGCACACCGCGGTGGTGGCCGCGGTGGCGCACGGTGATGGGTCGACATACCTGCTCTATGACGGTAAGCGCGCCCTGCTCGATCCCGGTGAGCCTGCCGTCGCGCGCGCCCTGCGCCTCGACGGTGTGGCCGTCCGGAAGCTATCGCCACTGGTGCTCAACGCGATTCCTGAAGCGCCTGCGATCACCGCACCACGCATCGCCGGAATGGACCGGCCGTCGGTGATCACCGGCTTCCCGATCGGAACCGTCCTGCGCGTCGCTCGAACTGATTCACCCGAGTACTACGTCGCGCTGCCAGGCGGCGTGCAACGGGTCGGCAGACTGGCTGCTGAGCTCATCCGGTTCGCCGCCCCGGCCGCCGGGCCTGAGATCACTGCGGCGCCACCGGAATTGATCGCGAGGCTCCCGCTCGTCGACGACCTGCTAGTGGCCGCCTATCCCGATCAGCCGCCGCAGCTTCTCGCCGCGGACGCCGAACTCTGCGCGACCTGGCTGTCGGGCAGCAGTGGTGTGGCCGTCGGCGGTCCCGCCGACCGACCCGGATCGGTGCGGCTGGCCGGGGCAGACGGCGACGGTCCGGCCGTCGACAACGTCCGGATGCCGCCGGGGTGCAGCCTGGATGTCACGGACGCGCCCGCATCAGCCCGGTACCTCGTCAGCGACGCGGGAATCCGCTATCCCGTGAGCGATTCGGCCATCGCCGCGTTGGGGCTGAGCGGGTCTCCGGCGCGGGCGCCGTGGTCGATGGTCGGCGTACTGCCTGACGGACCCCGGCTCGACCGAGATGCCGCCTCAGTCAGTCGCGACGTGTTCATCGCGGCGCCGTAGCCGCGCCGACACCGCTGCGGCGACACCGACCAGGCAGAGCAGGGCGGCGGTCCCGGCGACCGCGTACGCATGGGTCGAATCCCCTTGGCTGGCGGCAGCGGGGGAGGAGGCCCGTGGGCTCGGCGGCATCGGAGCTGTCGTGTGGTCGGTCAACGCGGCCACCGGGTCGACGAGGCCCTCACCCACCGCGGCGTTCCAGCCATCCGCCGGATGGTGCGCGGTGGTTTCGATGCGCGCCATCACCTGCCGCGCCGAGAGCCGAGGGAAGCGGGATCGCACCAACGCGACCACGCCACTGACCACCGGTACGGCGTAGCTGGTTCCCGACATCGGTTGCGGACCCGACGGTGTGGGCATCGCGTCGATGATGCCGTCACCATCCGGGTCCAACGACACGATGTGTTCGCCGGACGCTGCAACGTCGACCCACGGCCCGCGAAGACTGAATTCCGAGGGCGTGCCGTGACTGGTCACCGAGGCAACAGCCAGGACGTAGTCGTCGTACCAAGCGGGACTGGCGATCACGGTGGGCTGTGTGGCGGTGTTCTGGCTCGGGCATTGGCCGTCACCGCCGACGTTGCCCGCCGCGACCACGACCACCGCGTCCTTGACATCCACGGCGTAGGACAGCGCGGCACCGAGGGCCCGGTCATCCAGCGTCGACTCCGCGCACGCCACCGACGAGATATTGATCACCGAGGCGCCCATGTCCGCGGCGGTGCGCACCGCCATGGCCAGGGTGCCGACGTCGCCGAACCCACGCTCCTGCGGATCGTCCAACGGACCGAACTTGGTGCTGGACTGTCGAATCGCGATCACCGTCGCCTCCGGTGCGATGCCGGAGAAGCCGCTCCGGTCCGTCGGGTCGGCCGTAGCCGCGATGATCCCGGCGACGACGGTGCCGTGCCCGTCACAATCCTGCCGGCCATCACCGCTCGATACGTAGTCCCCGCCGGCGACGACACCGGAGAGGCGGCGATGCGGGGCGATTCCGGTATCGATCACCGCGACGCGCTGACCGGCACCGCGCGTCAGTGCCCACATCGCGGCAACATCGAAGCCCCGGACTTGCGGTGCCGACCCAGCGGTGTCGCCGGCCGGCGGTGGCACGGTGCACGGCCGACGCTGCTCGGTCGGCCGGGGCGGAGCCGCAGGGACCGGTGGCGGCAGCAGCGAATTGTCGATCGCCGGGGGCGCGACCGCGTACGCCGGTGGTGCGCAGTGCGAGGCGACCAACAGCACCGCCGCGATCACCGTCCCGGCCCGAATAGCGGTCTTCACCAGGGCAACCCGAGACCGGCGAAGAGTCCCGCCGCCCCGCAGGCGGTGGGCACTACGGCGGCGCTCAGCACAGGGTCGAGCACCGAGAGAACGTGGCGCCCGGTGGCCGACAGGCGGACGCCGCGCCCGAACCGGGTCGCGCCGACGGCGATCGCAAGGAGGACACCGCACAGCCACGGCGTGCTCGGCGGAGCCTCGACTGCGCAAAGTCCGACGAGCGCCGTCGCCACGACGACGGACGACACAGACAGCGCTCCCATTCCGTACGGGTCGCGAAGTCGAATCGCACGCAGCAGCAGCGCCGCACCGGTGATCGTCAGGAACACCCCCGCCGAGGCGGAATGCGACGTGGTGAAAGCGGTGAGCACGGCACCGAGGGCAGTCGCCCACCCGGCAGCAACCGCGATCGCGGTCAGCCGGCGACGGGCGATGCCCGCACGGGCAGTCAGCAGTTCCTCGGGCAGGTCAGCCGCCGTCAATCCGGAACCGAGCACCGACAACCGTGGCGAAACCGCCAGCACCCCCAATGCTGCGGTCGAAAGGACCGGGCCCACGACCGCCGCCGGCCACCAACCGGTCACCGCCCCGATTGCCACGGCCACCGCCATCATCGTCGCCGCTGCCAATGGAAGGAAAACCATTGAGGCACAACGCAACAACCGCCACGCCAGCAACGATGCCGACGAGCTCGCCGCCATCGCCAGCAGGAAGGCCGACATTCCGGGCTGGTCCACGGCAAGCTGTGTGGCCGTCAAGCCCGCGAAACCCACAGCCAGCAGGCCGAGTCCTACCGCGTCCGCACCCGCGGACCGCGTACGGTTCGCGACGACCGCGGCGCCGATCGCCAGAACCGCTGCCGTCCCGCTGATCACGGGCTGACGACCGGCGTCCGAATGCAAAGCCGCGTGGCCGAGTACGGCCGCCAATGCCGATGTCGCCCAACCGAGCAGCAGCCGCGCCGCGTTGCGCCCGGTGAGCCACCGGGCCGATGGCTCGGTATCGCGCGCCGCGTCGGCGACCACGGTGCTCGGGTCGTGCCGGATCACCGGCACCGGTCGTGGCACGCTGGCCAGGATCAACATCTCACCGTCCGGGATTCCGCACTCGGCGAGTGTCGCTGCGGGGTCGAGTCGCTCCCCGCACACCCGGGTGAGCTGTGCCTCGGCACCGCCGAGGCCAACATCGTCGAAGAAGTCGACCACGGCGGGAAGCAGCTCACCGGTCGGTATGTGGGCGGGCAGCGTGAGGTCCGCTTCCTGGTCGGCCGTGCGGATCGACACCCGGCACATCGCGGCGGTGGCAGCCATGGCATCGCACCGTAGCGATCCGGTGCCCGCCGCGAACTCCGCTGTGCACAGGTGAATTGCTGAGCCTCGCCGCGGGTGTCTACCGTCCGTGCATGAATCGGCCTACTCGCTTGGCGCCGCCGTTTCCGGCCGACGACCTGGCGGTGCGCGCGTTGCCACGTTGTGAGCCGGCGTCGGGTGTGGTGCGATTCCTGCCGCTGATCGGCGTCGGCGTGATGGTGGCGGTCGGTGCCGTGGTGTGGGGCTCGGGGATGGCCTCGCGGGGCCCGGCCGCCGTTGCGCTGCCAGTGATGATGCTGGTGTCGGTCATCGGAATGGCGTTGCACGCGGGGGCGCGCCGAACCAGCGGCAGCGTGGATCACCAGCGCAAGCGCTACCTGTCCGAGCTCGGTCGCCTCAGTGCGCAACTGTGCGATGCGGCGCAGCGCCAACATGCATCGTTGCACTGGGTGCATCCGCCGCCGGCATCGTTGTGGACACTGGCCGGTGGGGCGCGGATGTGGGAGCGCATCAGGTCCGACTCGGACTTCGGCCATGTGCGCATCGGTGTGGGCAGGCAACGACTGGCACGCCGGATCGTGCTGCCGCCGGTCGGTCTGGTCGACGAACTCGATCCGGTGACCGCGGGTGCGCTGCGGCGCTTTGTGCACAGCCACGCAGCGCTGGACGACGCCCCTGTCGCGGTCGCGTTGTGCACGGTCGAGGTGATCGTCATCGAGGGCGACCCGGCCCAGGCGCGCTCGTTGGTCCGCTCGATGATCTGCCAGCTGGCCGTGCTGCACGGCCCGGACACCGTGGCGATCACGTCGATGGCCGCGACCGAACACCGACAGCACTGGGACTGGTTGAAGTGGTTGCCGCACAACGATGATGGCGTAGTGCGGCGACCACATCGGGTCCTGATCGCCGACGGTGTCGATCACCATGGACACGTCGGCCCCGGCGCCACGGTGGTCGTCGTCGGCGACGCGCCCACCGACGATGCCCTTCGGCTGCGCGTCGACGATCGCCGGGTCACGATGCGCCGGGGCGAGAGAGCCGAGGAATTCGCGGTCGCCGACACCATGTCGCTGTCCCAGGCGCGAACCTGCGCACGGCGCCTCGCCCGGTACCGCGGCACCGAGCCCGCACCAGGCGAGTGGGAGCGCTGGCTCGCAGCGCTCGCCGATCCCGGTCGATTGCGCGTGGTGCTCGGGGCGCGCGCCGACGGCGAGCTCGTGACGCTGGACATCACGGAGGCGGCCGACGGTGGGAACGGCCCACACGGATTGTGCGTGGGTGCGACGGGCTCGGGGAAGTCCGAGCTGCTGCGGACAATAGCGGCCGGGATGATCGCCCGCCATTCACCCGACGACCTCAACCTCGTCCTCATCGACTTCAAGGGCGGTGCAACGTTTTCCGGCCTGAATGGGCTGCGTCATGTCGCGGCCGTGATCACCAACCTCGCGGACTCGGAGCATATGGTGGCGCGGGCGCGGGACGCGCTCGGAGGCGAAGTCCGCCGCCGACAGCAACTGCTGCGCTGCGCGGACAACGCGGTGAACCTTGCCGCCTATCAGCAACGGAGGAGGGCCGACCCAACGCTGCCGGTCCTGCCGGCACTGTTCATCATCGTCGACGAGTTCGCCGAACTTCTGGCTCATCAACCCGAATTCGTCGAGCTGTTCACGATGATCGGACGGGTCGGCCGCTCGCTTGGCGTACACCTGTTGCTGGCCAGCCAGCGCTTCGACGAGGGACGACTACGCGGCCTGGAATCCCATCTGTCGTACCGCATCTGCCTGAAGACGGCGACCGCCGCCGAATCTCGGGCAGTGCTCGGCACCGCCGATGCCGCCGAACTCCCGACCGCGCCCGGTGCTGCCATGCTCCGGACGAGTGACGGGACGCTGGTGCGGTTCCAGACCACCTACCTAAACAGCCCGGCACCGAGCCCGCAGACCCGCACTCCGGCAGATCCAACCGTGCGGCTCTTCACCGCGGATCCCGCGCCGCGACCAACCCACATGGTGAGCGGGTCGCAGCGCACCGCCTTCGATGCGATCATCGCGCGGTTCGCCGACCACGGGCCGCCGACCCATCGGGTATGGCTTCCACCGCTGACCACCTCGCCGCACCTGGCCGAGTTGCCACAACTTCCCGGGCGGCTGTCGGCGGCGATCGGTCTGATCGATCTGCCGTTCGAGCAGCGACAGGCACCGCTGGTGGTCGACCTCGAGGGTGCCGGAGGCAACGTCGCAATGGTCGGCGCGCCGCAGAGCGGCAAGTCGACCGCGGTTCACACACTGATCACCGCACTTGCCGCGAAGCATGATTCGCGCCGAATCCAGTTCTACTGCCTCGACTTCGGTGGCGGCACACTCAAGACGCTGGGCGCGTTACCGCACATCGGATCGGTGGCGAACCGCTCTGAGCCGGAGTTGGTGCGGCGCACGGTGAGCCATGTCAACGCCATCGTCTCCGCCCGCGAGTCCCGCGACGAGTCAGATCCGTACGGTGACGTCTTCCTCGTCATCGACGGGTGGGCGACGCTGCGTGACGAGTTCCCCGATCTCGAGGCATCGATCGCCGGTATGGCCACCCGTGGCCTGTCGTTCGGCGTCCACGTCATCATGACCGCGGGACGCTGGGCCGACATCCGCCCGGCCCTGAAGGATCAGATCGGCACCAGAGTCGAGCTGCGCCTGGGTGATCCGATCGACTCCGAGGTCGATCGCAAGCAGGCGGCGGTCGTCCCGAGCGGCATGCCGGGACGCGGCATCACCCACGCAGGCGCGCACTTTCTGATCGCCACGCCTGGCCGGGTCGACGCAACTCACGAGGGGTCGCCGCGAGCCCCGGCGGTGCGGCTGCTTCCCGCGCTCGTCGACCACACGACGGTCGCCGAGCTGGCCGGCGCCGACCCCGACCACATCCTGCTCGGTGTCGGCGAAGACCACATCGAACCCGTCGTCGTCGACTTCGACCGGCAGCAGCACCTGTTGATTCTGGGTGACCGGGAATGCGGCAAGACCGCGACGCTGCGTTTCCTGTGTACGCAGCTCATCGGCCGCACGCGATCGCTGCTGTTCGTCGTCGACTACCGGCGCGACCTGTTGGGAGTCGCCGAAGGGTGCCGGGATGTGGTCTACACGTTCTCCGAACGCGGCCTGGCCGAACGCCTGCCGGAATTGATCGCGGTGTTGCGCGGCCGGCTTCCTGCTGCCGATACCCCCATCGAGGAGCTGAGACGACGGTCGTGGTGGTCCGGGCCGGAGGCGTTCGTCGTCGTCGACGACTACGACCTCGTCTCGGCCACATCACCAGATGCGTTGAGCCCGCTGCTGGCCCTGCTGCCGCACGCGGCCGACATCGGATTGCACATGGTCGTCGCGCGGCGATGCGCGGGATCGGCCAGGGCGATGTACGAACCTCTGCTGGCCCAGCTGAGAGACAGCGGCTGCAGTGCCGTGCTGATGAACGGAAGTCCAGACGAAGGCCCTCTGATGGGGCACCACCGCGCGGCCACGCAGCCGCCCGGGCGCGGGCTCATGGTGACCCGCGCGGGAGCACAACTGATCCAAGTCGGCTGGTGTCCGCCATGATCGGGACGGTCGTCGAGGTCGGCCCGGCAGCGGTGGTGAGACTGACACCCAATCCCGCGACGGTGGGGGACCGGGAGATGGTGGCCGCCGCGTTGGCCGGTATCGACGACACCGTGGTGCTGGTTGGTGAGCGGCCGGTCGCGGTGGCCGATCTCTGGCGGCGCGTCATCGCGGCGAGCGTCGACCACCCCTGCGAATCCTTGACTGTGATCCATCCGCCGTGGTGGACACCACAGCGGGTGAGGCGGGTGACCGAGGCAGCGACGACCGTCGCGGGCAACGTCCGCACGCAGCCCAAGTCGGCCGCCTTCGACGCCGGCGACGCGGGTTCGGTGATCGACGCCGCGGCGGCCGTGCCCGGGTCAGTCCGGTGCGGTGACAGAACGCCGCCCGTCGGAGTCGACGGGCAGTCTCGGCGCTGGCCGACTCGAGTGCTGGTGGCGGCTGCGGTCGCGGTGACGCTCTGCTGCGTCGGACTCGCCGCGGCCCGAACCCGCGGTCCGGCACCGTCGCCGGACGCCATCAACATCGTGGAAGGCCGCATCACGGTACGGGTCCCGGCCCACTGGGTGGTCAGCCGGGTCACGGCAGGGCCGGGCTCACGTCGCGTCCAGGCGAGTTCGCCCACCGAACCGAACGTGGCTCTGCACATCACCCAAAGCTATTCTCCCGGTCAGACTCTGGCCGATGCCGCCGCAGTGCTGAGTCCGGCGCTCGACCGACAACCGCACGGTGTGTTCGTCGATTTCAACGCCACCGACCACCGTGCTGGGCGCGCCGCGCTGACGTACCGAGAAATCCGGATCGGTCGGGAGGTCGGCTGGACGGTGATCGTCGACGGCGCGACACGGATCAGCATCGGCTGCCAGAGCGGAGCAGGCCGGCAAGGCACCGTGGCCGAGGCGTGCGATCAGGCCATCAAGTCCGCTCACGAATTGAGTGGAACCGGAACCGGCGCACGAGCGTCGAATTAGTTGTCACCCCGTACAACTCGAAGGAAAGGATCACCCGTGACGACACTGAGCACCGACTTCGATCTGATGCGGACCGTCGCCGCGGCCGCTGACGCTCGCAATGAGGAGATCCGGGTTCTGTTGCGGGGCTTCATCACCCGGATGGAGGCGGTACCGCCCACGGTGTGGGGTGGTGTGGCCGCTGCGCGGTTCAAGACGGTGGTCGCGCACTGGAATGCCGAATCCATGAAGTTGAACCACGCGCTGGCCGGCATCGCCGACACGATCAGGAACAACGAACATCAACTGCGTCAAGCCGCGCAAGTACATGCGCAACGCATCGCCGCTGTGACCGCAGATCTCTAGAGGAGCGCGACGTGGACCCCATCCTCTCCTACGACTTCGCCGAGATCGACGCCGCAGTGCTGGCCGACATCCAGGGCACCTCGGCACGACTCAGTGCGGCGCTCGACGACCTGAGCCGCCAGATCGCGCCGCTTCAGCAGGTCTGGACCAGAGATGCCGCTGCCGCGTACCAGGCCGAACAGGCGCAATGGCAGCAGTCGGCGTCCGCATTGCGCGACATCCTGGTCCGCCTCGGTGTTGCGGTGCGCGACGGAGCGGCCGATGTGGCCGACGCGGACCACCGCGCAGCGGGCATGTGGGGCTGAGCCGCCCCTCCGATCTCTGTGCGGCCCCTGCGGAGGAGAGCCAACGGGGCCGCACAGCATCGCTCAGCGTGCAGTGGCCAACTGTGCGCGCACGGCTTCGATGCCGACCAGACGGATGTCGTCACGTCGGATCGTGGCCCACCGCCCCGGCGTCATGGCAAACCCCACCATGATGTCGGGGCGGTCGCGGCGGGTCTCCTCAGTGGTGCCGGTCTGGATGTAGGGCAGCGATCTGGTCACCGCGAGCGACGCCGCGTTGTCGTGCCACGCCCGGGTCACCGCGAGGTCGGCGTCGAAGCCGGCGAAGATCAGATGCAGCGCGGCCTGGCGCATCTCCTTGCCGATGCCGTGCCCCTGATGGGTCACGCCCAGCCACGACCCGGTGGTCAGGCTGCGGTTCGTCCGGAACTGTTCGGCGTGAACCGAACACATGCCGACCACCGACTCGTCGACCAGGACAGCGAGGTCGAGATTCCACCGGTCGGCTGTCATCTCGGCGCGGTTGCGCCAGTAGTACTGCAGGCTGTTGCGTTCCAACTGCGGTGAGGGCACATCCGTCCACGGCTCAGTGAACGGCATGATGGCCGGATCATGAATACCGTTGGCCGCCAACGCGGCCAGCCGGTAGCCCAACTCGTCGCTGACGTAACGCAGCGTCAGTCGCGGTGTCACGACCTGCAAGTCGGCCACCGGCCAGACGACATCGGCCATCCCCAATCGGACCACAATCGGAGCCGGCTCCGAAAGTGAATTATCCGCGCAGCTGCGGCAGCACGTCCTTCTCCCACGCGCTGAAGAAGCCGTCCATGTCCGGCCCGATCTGCTGGACGTATAACTCGTCGACGCCGGCATCGAGGTACTTGCGAGCCCGCGCGGCGTGCTTGTCGGCATCCGGTCCGCAGATGATCGACTCGCCGACCGTCTCTTTCGGCACCAAGTCCATCAACGCCTCAAAGTCCTTGGGCCGCGGCAGAGTCTGCGCGCTCTGACCCGGCAATCCGTCGTTGGCCCACAGTCGGTGCGCGACCTCGAGCGCGCTGTCGGTATCGCGATCCCAGGTGACCTTCATGCCGGCTTGCACCGGTTTGTCACTTCCACCTGAGGTGCGGAACGTCTCGACCAGCTCGGCCTCCGGCGTGACCAGGACATAGCCGTCACCGATTCGGCCGGCCAACTCGGCGGCCTGCGGCCCGAAACCCGACACGTAGATCGGCACCGGCTGCTCGGGCCGGGTGTAGATGCGGGCCTCCTGGACCTCGTAATGGACGCCGTGGTGGCTCACTTCGTCGCCGCGGTGCAGCAGCCTGATCACCTCGACCGCCTCCTCGAGCATTTCCAGCCGAACCCCCACCGACGGCCACGGATCACCGAGGATGTGTTCGTTGAGCGCCTCACCGCTGCCCACTCCCAGCACGAACTTGCCGTCGAGTTGCACGGCGGCAGTCGCAGCGGCCTGCGCGATGATCGCGGGGTGGATCCGCATCGTCGGGCACGTCACCGCCGTCGACACCGGAAGCGAGGTGGCCTCCGACAGGGCGCCGATCACGCCCCACACGAACGCGCTCTGTCCCTGTTCGTCGTTCCAGGGATGGAAATGGTCCGAGATCCACAGGCTTTCGAATCCGGCCGCCTCCGCGCGCTTGGCCTGATCGACGAGTTCTTTGGGCCGGTACTGTTCAGAGGATAGGAAGTATCCGATTTTCGCCATGACGGCGATGTACCCACCCAGCGCGCGGCTACTCGCGGCGTTTACCGGCCCCGCCTGCCGGGAATGCCGCGCTGATGCCGGCGCCGGAACTCGACACCACGTCGGTAGCCGAGAGCTCGCGCTATCGCACCGACGGCTTCGCGCCGTTGCGGTCGTACGCGCCGATCGGGGATGGGCGCACCGTCGCCCTGGTGGCGCTCGATGGTGCCATCGACTGGCTGCCGATCCCTGATCTGGACTCGGTGCCGGTGTTCGCCGCGATGCTTGATGAAAACAACGGCGGCAGATTGGAATTGGCGCCCGATCGTCCATTCACCGCGACACGACGGTATCTGGCGGGGACCAATGTGCTGGAGACGACGTTTCGCACCGACGGCGGCGCGGTGCGCGTCACCGACGCCCTGAACGTCGGTGTCAACGGGCGGTTGCCGTGGACCGAGCTGGTTCGCCGCATCGACGGCATCGAGGGCGAGGTGCCGATGCGGTGGCGGGTGGCGCCCGGCACCTGCCTGGACACCGCCTCACCGTGGGCGCGTCAGACGCTGCACGGAACCGTGCTGCGGGTCCGGGACCTGAGCCTCGGTGTGTGCCTGTCCGACGGGATGGCAGTGGAGTGGACCGACCAGGCCGCCACCGGGCACCTGACCGCGTCCGCAGGACGTCGCGAGATCCTCGGTCTCGTTGCCTCCCGAGGGGAACCGCTGATGCTGTCGTCCGCCGCGGACGTCGACGCCGGGCTCGACCGCACCGTCGACGTCTGGACGAACTGGTCGGCTCAGTTCGACTGCTCCGGCGACTGGGATGGCGCCGTGCGGCGCAGCGTGCTGATGCTCAAGCTGCTCATCCACAATCCGACCGGCTCGATCGCGGCAGCAGCGACCACGTCGCTGCCCGAACGGTTGGGTGGGGGCAAGAACTGGGACTATCGGTACGCGTGGGTACGCGACACCGCTTACACACTCAGTGCGTTGCGGCGCTTCGGAATTCGGGAGGAGACCCACGCCGCGGTCAGCTGGCTGCTGCGCACCGCGCGCGCTCACGGTCACGCGATGCGGGTTTTCTACCGACTCGACGGATCGCAGCCCGAACCGGTTCAAACCCATGAGACTCCGGGGTGGCGCGGCATCGGTCCGGTCGTGACAGGCAACCGGGCCGACGGACAGCTGCAGTTGAGCATCTTCGCCGACCTCTTCGACACGGTGCGGCTCTACGTCGACGGTGGACACGTGCTCGACACCGAAACCGGCCATCTCTTAACCACTTTCGCCGATCAGGCGTGCGATGCCTGGCGGTTGCGCGATGCCGGCATGTGGGAGCTGGAACGACTCGAGCACTACACCAGCTCCAAGCTCGGTTGCTGGCAGGCCCTGCGCTGTGCGGTTCACCTCGCCGAGCAGGGGCAGATCCCCGGCGACCCGCAGCGCTGGGCCAGTGAGGCCGACCGGATCCGGGACTGGGTGATGCGGCACTGCTGGTCGGAGGATCTCGGCGCCTACGAGTGGTATCCGGGCAGCAACCAGTTGGACGCGTCGGTGCTGCTGCACGCAGGTAGCGGCTTCGATCGCGGGCCGCGGATGTCGTCCACCGTCGACGCCCTGTTCCGCGATCTCGGCAGCGGCCCGCTGCTGCATCGGTTCAGCGGATCCCGGGAACAGCAGGAGGGCGCCTTCGTCGCATGCGGGTTCTGGGCGGTGTCGGCGTTGCACCACGTCGGGCGCACGGCCGAGGCGCGCGAGCTGATGGACCGGTTGGTGGCATTGACCAACGACGTCGGGATGCTGGCCGAGATGATCGATCCGCGGGACAACGCGTTTCTCGGCAATCTGCCGCAGGGCCTCAGCCATCTGGCACTGATCGGCGCCGCGCTCGACCTCGCGTCCTGACGTGCGGCAAGATGCCGGGTAATGAGCACAACTAACGGACCACAAGCGGCGTTCAGCGTCGGCTTCACCGCGGTCAACGAGGCCGGCATCGCGCTGCAGCAGCAAGTCAGTCCGACGCTGCTCGACCATCGCGGGCTGGTCGAGATGCCGGCGTATGCCGTGATGGCCGAGTCGGTGACCAGCGGCGCCTACTGGTACTCGTTCGCCGAGCCGGTTGCCACCGTGCAGTCCTGGCTGGCGCTGACCGCAGGCGTCCGGCCCGTGGTCGGGGACCGGCTGCACGCCGTATCCGTCCTGGCCCACCACGACGACACCTACGGCACCGCAACGATGACCGTGACCAACGGATCGCATGCGGTCGTCTGCTCCGGTGTGGCGCGGGCGGTGCGGGTCGGCCGCAGCACCGAGGCATTGCGGGCCTTGGACAAGGACACCATCGCCGAGCAGAATGAGCTGCCCGCGCCACCGCAGGTGAACAGCGAAGTCTCGGCGATCGACCCGGACTGGGATGGCAGTCGGATCCTGGCCGCGATCAACCGCGGCGACATCGCCCGCGGACCGCTGTGCGAACTGCTCGCCATGACGATCGAGACCGCAGATGACCCGGTCCTGACCGTCGAACCGCAGGCGTGGATGGCGAACCCGCTCGGCGCCATCCAGGGCGGAGTGATCGCCGCGATCATCGGGCAGGCCTGCTCGTTGGCCGGTCAGGCCCACACCGGTCCCGGCGACCGCTACACCCTCGCCGACCTCAGCGTTCACTATTTCCGCTCGCCACCCGTCGACGGCCGGGCGCTGACGCTGACCACCAGCACAGACCGCGTCGGCGGACGGATGGCGACGGTCGAGGCCGCGATGAGCGACGCCGCGGGAACCCGTTACGTGCGGGCCGTCGCCACCATCGCCTACGAGCGGCGATGAGCGTTTTGACCTGGGCGGATCGTCGCAGGTAAGCTGCCACGTTGGCGTGCGGTACGCCGCGGATTTCACCGCGGGGTAAGCCGGGTTCTCGGGTCAGTGTTGGTCGCCGGGAAGTAACCCCACCGTCGCGTCCCGATCGACACCCGGGTCACCGGGACTCACCCGAGAAAGAGAAGGTAGCGCTGTGCCTACGTACACGCCGAAGGCGGGTGACACCACGCGTTCGTGGTACGTCAT
>JAEZIA010000251.1 GCA_023416315.1 Actinomycetes bacterium | reverse complement strand
CGGTGAACCCGATGCAGTGGGTGCCGGTGCCGCCGGGGCGGCTGGTGCTGCAGACGCTGCGCAGCCACGACCAGTACAACACCACCATCTACGGCCTCGACGACCGCTACCGCGGGGTCAAGGGCGGGCGTCGGGTGGTGTTCGTCAACCCCGCCGACATCGCGACGCTCGGCCTGACCGAAGGCGACCGCGTCGACCTGGTCTCCGAGTTCACCGACAGCGAGGGCCAGCTGCAGGAGCGCCGCGCCAAGGATTTCCTCGTCGTGCCGTACTCCACCCCGGTCGGCAACGCCGCCGCCTACTACCCCGAGACTAATCCCCTGGTTCCGCTGGATCATGTTGCCGCCCGGTCGAATACGCCGGTGTCCAAGGCGATTGTGATCCGGCTGGAGCCCGGCGGTCAGAACACGGAAGGCGGCACCACATGGGCCGGGTGACATCGCGGCGGCGGGCCAGCCACGTCATCGACGGCACCGCGACCGAGCGTCCGGAAACGTTGGTCGTCGAGGAGCCGCTCGAGATCCGGGTGAACGGGACGCCGCTGACGGTCACGATGCGCACCCCGGGCTCCGATGTCGAACTCGCGCAGGGCTTTCTGTTGACCGAGGGCGTGATCACCCACCGCGACGACGTGCTCACCGTCCGCTACTGCCGGGGAGCCCAGGAAGACGGCACCAACACCTACAACGTCCTCGACGTCACACTGCACCCCGACGTGCCGATGCCGGAAGTGGATGTCACCCGCAACTTCTACACCACCTCGTCGTGCGGTGTGTGCGGCAAGTCATCGATCGATGCGGTGCGGCTCACCAGCAGGCACTCCCCCGGCGACGATCCCTCAACCGTCGCGGCTTCGGCGCTGACCTCGATGCCCGATCAACTGCGTTCGGCGCAAAAGGTTTTCGCCAGCACCGGCGGCCTGCACGGGGCCGCACTGTTCAGATCCGACGCAACCCTGCTCGC
Organism: Actinomycetes bacterium; assembly: GCA_023416315.1. Taxonomy (GTDB): domain Bacteria; phylum Actinomycetota; class Actinomycetes; order Mycobacteriales; family Mycobacteriaceae; genus Mycobacterium. Next base: position 1,829 of record JAEZIA010000251.1, on the reverse strand, counting down.
GGTGCGCGAGGACGTCGGGCGGCACAACGCGGTCGACAAGGTCATCGGCTGGGCGCTGGAAGCCAACCTCATCCCGCTGTCGGACACCGTGCTGCTGGTCAGTGGACGGGTGTCATTCGAACTGACCCAGAAAGCGGTGATGGCCGGCATCCCGGTGCTCGCCGCGGTGTCCGCGCCGTCGTCACTCGCCGTCGACCTGGCCACCCAGTCGGGCCTGACGCTGGTGGCCTTCCTGCGCGGCGAATCGATGAACGTCTACAGCCGGGCTGACCGCATCACCCGCTGAGCGCGTCAGTTGTCGCCCGGGATAGCGGTCGGCGCCGGCGGGGCCTTCACCGTCGGGGAGAAGCTGTTCGGACCGCCACCCGGCGCCTTTTCCGTCGGCGACGGCGGCGGGGCTGGCTCGCTGCTGGCCGGAGTCGTGGTGGTCGTCGTGGTGGTGGTCGACGGCGGCGTTTTCTCGTCCTTGCCGCACGCCGTCATGAAACCCATCATGCCGACGGCCAAGGCCACAGCAGCGACGGCGGACCGCTGGCGGAGTGTCTTCATGATGGAGACGGTACGACGCCTAGGCGGACTTGTCGCGACGCTCGGGGCGAGCAGGCTTGCGCGGCACGATCGTCGGCAGGACGTTGTCCTGAACGGTCTCCTTGGTCACCACGACCTTGGCGACGTCGTCGCGGCTGGGGATGTCGTACATCACCGGCAGCAGGACTTCTTCCATGATCGCGCGCAGACCACGGGCACCGGTGCCGCGGTGGATCGCCTGGTCGGCGATCGCGTCGAGCGCGTCATCGGCGAACTCGAGCTCCACCCCGTCCATCTCGAACAACCGGGTGTACTGCTTGACCAGGGCGTTCTTCGGCTTGGACAGGATCTGAACCAGCGACTCCTTGTCCAGGTTGGTCACCGACGCCACCACCGGTAGACGACCGATGAACTCCGGGATCAGCCCGAACTTGATCAGATCCTCGGGCATCACCTCGGCGAAGTGATCCTGGGTGTCGATCTCGGCCTTGGACTTCACCTCGGCCCCGAACCCGAGACCGCGCTTGCCGACCCGGTCGGAGACGATCTTCTCCAGCCCGGCGAACGCACCGGCCACGATGAACAGCACGTTGGTGGTGTCGATCTGGATGAACTCCTGATGCGGGTGCTTGCGCCCGCCCTGCGGCGGCACCGAGGCTTGGGTGCCTTCGAGGATCTTCAGCAGCGCCTGCTGCACACCCTCACCGGACACGTCGCGGGTGATCGACGGGTTCTCGCTCTTGCGGGCGATCTTGTCGACCTCGTCGATGTAGATGATGCCGGTCTCGGCGCGCTTGACGTCGTAGTCGGCGGCCTGGATCAGCTTGAGCAGAATGTTCTCGACGTCCTCACCCACGTAGCCGGCTTCGGTGAGCGCGGTGGCGTCGGCGATGGCGAACGGCACGTTGAGCATCTTGGCCAGCGTCTGCGCCAGGTAGGTCTTGCCGCAGCCGGTCGGGCCGAGCATCAAGATGTTGGACTTGGCCAGCTCCACCGGCTCCGAGCGGGAGTCGCGGTGCTTCTCGCCGGCCTGGATGCGCTTGTAGTGGTTGTAGACCGCCACCGCCAGCGTGCGCTTGGCGGTGTCCTGACCGATGACGTAGCTCTCCAGGAACTCGCGGATCTCGGCCGGCTTGGGCAGCTCATCGAGTTTGACGTCGTCGGCGTCGGCCAACTCCTCTTCGATGATCTCGTTGCAGAGGTCGATGCACTCATCGCAGATGTAGACACCCGGACCCGCGATGAGCTTCTTCACCTGCTTCTGACTCTTACCGCAGAATGAGCACTTCAGCAGGTCACCG
>JAEZIA010000226.1 GCA_023416315.1 Actinomycetes bacterium | reverse complement strand
GCCAGAAGCCGAGCCGGTTCTTGCTGAATTCGCTTGCGCCACGGCTGTTCCAGGCTGCGGGTAGGCCGAGGTTGATCCAGTGCATGTGATGCTGGGCGGCGAACACCGCGAGCGCGGTCAGCGTCTGCAATTTGTCACCGGCCTTCGCCCCGGAATTGGTGAAGCCCGCGCCGACCTTGTCCCGCCAAGTGCCCTCCATGCAGCGCCGGCCGGTGCGTTCGGCGAAGCCCTGGAAGCCCGCCGACACGTTACCCATGTAGGTGGGGCAGCCGAAGATGATGGCGTCGGCATCGTCCAGCAGCGCCCACTGTTCGTCGCACACGGTATCGACGGTGACCAGTTGCAGGTTTGCCCCGCCTGCGGTGGCCCCGCGGCCGACGGCGGCTGCCAGCGTGGCAGTGTGCCCGAAACCGGAGTGGTAGGCCACGACGATCTGTGGTGTCACCATGTCTGTCCTCCATAGGGACGCTCGGCCACCTCGCGGTAGCGCTGTTGCCAGTCGGGTATCTCGGCACCGAGCAGGTGCGCTTCCAGACGATCCAGGTAGGCGTGGGTGCCGGGGCGAAATCCGTTGGCGTTGTGCACTCCCAGGCCGCGGTGGGTGAACCGCAGCAGGGTGCCGGCCCCGTCGGGCTGCAATTCGTAGCGCACGACGCCGGGCTCGACGATGCGTTGGTTCCATTCATGCTCGAACACGTGCGGGGGATCCCAGACCAGTATCCGGCCGGTCATCCGTTTCTGGTCGGCGGGGATCGGGGGAGAGGTCGGCGTCATCTCGATGGTGCCCCCCTCGCGGGCGTCGATCGTGGTCTCGCCCATCCAGTGATCGCGGTGCGCCGGATCGGTGATCGCTGCCCACACCCGTTCGATCGGATGGGGCAGCCTGCGTTCGAAAGTCAGGACCGCCCTGTCGTTTTCGATACGCAGAGTTCCGTCGCGACACGTCATGACTCCTCCTCGGCGGTGTTGTCCAGGTGGCGCTCGAGGGCGTCGAGATGCTGACTCCAGAACTGCCGGTAGCGCTCGATCCAGGCATCGACGGCGACCAGGCCGTCGGCGCGCAGCGCGTAGATCCGGCGCTGGGCGTCCGGGCGGACTTCGACGAGCCCGACCTCGCGCAGGATCCGCAAGTGCCGCGACACCGACGGCTGGGTCAAGTCCGGTAGTGCCGCAACAAGTTCCCCGGCAGTGCGGTCGCCGGCAGCGAGGGTGTCCAGGAGGACCCGGCGGTTCGGTTCAGCGATCGCCTCGAAGACGTCCATAGACCGAGTATTGCACTCAGTCTATATAGACGCAAGCAAATGCTTAAGCGAGCTGTCGGTGCCTACCGCCGCTGCACCAGCAGGGTCTGCGCCGAGGTACCGATGAAGCCGCCACGGTCGAACAGTTCGGCGGTGGTGACGCCGATGCCGTCCGGCCCGATCGACCCGCGCGCCCGGACGGCGAAGTCGTTGCCCGCGGGCGCCCGGTGCAGGTGCACGGCGGTGTCGGTGTTCATGTAGACGAACGTTTGCGGATCGAGCGCTGCGCCAATGCCATTGGCGGAATCGACCACCATCGCCAGGCGCTGCAGCGCGGTCGTCGGTTCGTCGTCCACCAGGTTGGCGATCGGCGACATCCAGTACACCGCCCCGGTGTCGCCGTCGGCGGGCTGGGGCCGCCACTGCACCGACTCGATGTAGCCGCGGGCGTCTTTCCAATGCAATTCCAGCGGTGCGGTAGGACCCTCGATCAGCCGCGGATAGCGGTCGGTGGCAGCGTCCGCGGTGTCGGAGGTGGCCAGCGCCCACGCGGTGACCCGGGCGACCGCGCGCGGCGGTCCGTCGGGCCGGTCGGCCGACATCTCGGCCGAGAGCATCGCGATCCGGCTGCCGGGCCGGTCGATGCGGGCTTGGACCCGCACCTCGGTGACCGGTATCGCGCCGAGGATGTCCAGCGTCAGCCGTCCGATCCGCATGCCGTCGGCCAGTATCTCCTCGATGGATTTGGTGAGCAGCGCCAAGGGCGGTGAACCGTGCTGGATTTCAGGTGTCCAGTTGCTGCGGGTGAGATCGGTGGACGCGAACAGATCGGGGCCCAGGCGCCGGTAGTACGAGTTCACGCGGCGGGGTTTTCCGGCCAGCCGGGGTAGGGCGGTGGCGTGCCGCCGTAGGCCGGGCACAGCGCTTGGTGGCTGCACCAGTCGCACAGCCGCGACGGGTTGGGTCGGAAATCGCCTGTGGCCCCGGCGGACTGGATCGCCCGCCAGATCGCCATCAGGGTCTTCTCGAAGCGCAGCAGCTCATCGAGTTCGGGGCTGTAGTCCAGCAGCTGACCGTCGGCCAGATAGATCAGGCGCAACCGGGTGGCAAGTACACCGCGGGACCGCAGCAGCGCGACGGCGTAGAACTTCATCTGGAACAGCGCCTTGAACTCGGCGAGCGCCCGGGCTGCCGGCGGCGCCTTGCCGGTCTTGTAGTCGACCACCCGCAGTTCCCCGGTGCCGGCGACGTCGATCCGGTCGACGAAACCACGCAGCAGGGTGCCGTCGGCGAGCTCGACCTCGATGCGCTGCTCGCAGCTCTGCGGGTCGAACCGGGTCGGGTCTTCGAGCCGGTAGTAGCCGCGCAGCAGTGCCCGCGCCTCGGCCAGCAACTGGGCGCGCTGCTCGCCGGTGATCTCCTCGGCGAAGTCGGGGTGCCCGGCCAACACCCGATCCCAGGCCGGGTCCACCAGCGACAGTGCGGTGTCGGGGCCGCGCTCGGCGGCCGGCATGCCGTAGAGCTGTTCGAGCGCGGCGTGCACCACCGAACCGCGCAGCTGGGCGGTCGACGGCGGCTCCGGCAGCCGATCCACGGCGCGAAACCGATACAGCAGCGGACACTGCTTGAAGTCCGCGGCGCGCGACGGCGACAACGCGGGGCGCGTGGCCTGCAGCACCTGATCAGACATAACTGCAGCCTAGGACCGCACACCGACACGGAGACGGTAGATAGCGCGGCGAGTCGGCTATGGCAGGCTGAACGGCTGTGACCGACGATCCCGCGCCGCGCCGGACCGGTCCCTTCGTCGTCGGGGACCGCGTCCAGCTGACCGACGCCAAGGGCCGGCACTACACGATGATCCTGCACCCGGGCAGCGAGTTCCACACCCACCGCGGGGCCATCGAGCACGACACCGTGATCGGCCTGCCGGAAGGCAGCGTGGTCAAGTCCACCAGCGGTGACGCCTTTCTGGTGTTGCGCCCGCTGCTGATCGACTACGTGCTGTCGATGCCGCGCGGCGCCCAGGTCATCTACCCCAAGGACGCCGCCCAGATCGTCCACGAGGGCGATATCTTCCCCGGAGCGCGGGTGCTGGAGGCCGGCGCCGGTTCCGGGGCGCTGACGTGCTCGCTGCTACGTGCGGTTGGCCCCGGCGGCGAGGTGATCTCCTACGAGGTCCGCGACGACCACGCCGTGCACGCCAAACGCAATGTGGAGACGTTCTTCGGTGAGGACCCGCAGAACTGGCGGCTGATCATCGGCGACCTCGTCGACTCCGACCTCGACGAAGGATCCGTCGACCGGGTCGTACTGGACATGCTCTCGCCGTGGGACGTGCTGGACACCGTGGCCCGGCTACTGATCCCCGGTGGCGTGCTGATGGTCTACGTCGCCACGGTCACCCAGTTGTCCAAGGTGGTGGAGGCGCTGCGCGAACAGCAGTGCTGGACCGAACCGCGGGCGTGGGAGACGCTGCAGCGCGGCTGGAACGTCGTCGGCCTCGCGGTGCGCCCGCAGCACAATATGCGCGGCCACACCGCGTTCCTGGTCTCGGCGCGTCGTCTGGCGCCGGGCACGGTCACGCCGACGCCGCTGCGCCGCAAGCGCCAGCAGGTCTAATCGTCGCTGCGGTTCAGCCCGCGCCGCACCGAGAGCAGCTCGATCTCGGGACGCGCGGCCACCAGCCGTTCGGCGGCGTCGAGCACCTCGACGACGTGGGCGCGGTCGCCGGCCACCACCGACACGCCGATCCCGGCGCGCCGGTGCAGGTCGGCCGAACCGGTCTCGGCCGCCGAAATCGCGAAGCGCCGCCGCAGTTCGGCCACGATGGGCCGCACCACGGCGCGTTTCTCTTTCAGCGAATGGACGTCACCGAGCAGGACGTCGAACTCCAGCCAGCCGATCCACATTCAGGGCGTGGGCGTCGGGCTGGGCGAGGTGGCGCCGCCGCGGGCATTGCCGAACGCCAACAGCATGTCGGCGGTCTCGCGGGACAGTTGCCAGCTGCCCTTGTCCTGCCGGAACTCCATCGGGAACGTGAAGTTGCCCGGGTTGGCCGGGTTCGAGGTCGTGACGTTGATCGATGCCAGGGCGTCGTCCGGCCGGTGATCCGACCACCGGATCTCACTGGCGGTGAACGTCAGCGGGCTGAAGCCGCCGTCGCGCAACGCCGCCGCGAATTTGTCGATCGTCGCCGCGTCGCCCGGTGTGGTGCCCTCGACGAGCTGCAACTTGTCCTCACCTTTGACCGCCGGGTCGGCCAGCCGGTAGAGCACATCGGTCAGGGCGTCGGGGGCAGGCAGGGGAGCGGTATTGGCCTGGGGCGGCGCCAGCGGCGTCGACGACTGTTCGAAGGGGCTCGGCGTCGACTTCGGCTCGCCCTGGTCAGAACATCCCGAGAGGCTGAGCGCCGCCACGATTATGGCGGCGCTCAGACCTACCAGAAGCGGTCGCATTCAGCGGTGGTCAGCTGGCCCCAGACATCAACGCGAGCGCTGACTGCTTGGTCAGCTGCCACCCGGTCGGGCTGGGCCCCTGGACGAACTGGATGCTCTGGCTGGCGGTCTGGCCGTTCGGCGCGATCGCGGTGACGTTGGCCGTCGCGGTCGGGCCTTCCTGGTCGATGTCGACGACGTTGAAGCTCAGCGGGAACAGGCCCTTGGCCGAGGCGTTGTTGAACGCCCGGTCTGCGGCGATGCCCTCGATCCGGCCAAGACCGAACTGGATGTAGGAGGCCTTGGCGCCGGAGAACGTGCCGCCGCCCTGCAGGCCGTCGAGGGTGGCGACGAGCTGGCTTTGGAGCTCCGGTGCCGGTGCCTGCGGCATCGGCACGCCGAAGACGACGGGCTGCACGGCCGGCGCGGGCACCGGCGAGCTGAATGCAACCGACGTCACACCGGCGGCAACGCCGCCGACGATCGCTGCGGCGGCAACGCCCGTGGCTAGGGACTTAAGGGTCACGGCTGTCCTCTCGATCGTCCCGACTCATCAAGAAGGTTAACAGCGTTGCTGGTGTGTCGAAATTCCCCGAACGCACATGATCGAGGTTGGGCCGGTAGCGTTGTGGTATCCACCGCACCAACTCTCGGTGTGGGAAAGGAGCGCAACATGAGTGAGGCACAAGAACCCCAGCTGTCCGGCGAAGACGCCGCCGAACTAGAAGAGCTGCGACGCGAGGCGGCAGGCCTGCGCGATCAGCTCGAGAACGCCCTTGGACAAGGCAGCGGCCGCACTGCTCGCGATGTACATCAACTCGAGGCCCGCATTGACTCCCTGGCCTCGCGCAACGCCAAATTGATGGACACCCTCAAAGAGGCCCGTCAGCAGTTGCTCGCGCTCCGCGAGGAGGTCGACCGGCTCGGCCAGCCGCCGAGCGGATACGGCGTGCTGCTGGCCGCCCACGAGGACGACACCGTCGACGTGTTCACCTCCGGCCGCAAGATGCGGCTGACCTGCTCGCCCAACATCGACGTCAAGTCCCTGAAGAAGGGCCAGACCCTGCGCCTCAACGAGGCGCTGACCGTCGTCGAAGCCGGCACCTACGAGTCGGTCGGCGAGATCAGCACACTGCGCGAGATCCTTGCCGACGGTCACCGGGCGCTCGTCGTCGGGCATGCCGACGAGGAGCGGATCGTCTGGCTGGCCGAACCGCTGGTCGCGATCGAGGACCTGCCCGCCGACGTCGCCGAGGAACTCGACGACGATGATCTACGTCCGCGCAAGCTGCGCCCCGGCGACTCGCTGTTGGTCGACACCAAGGCCGGATACGCCTTCGAGCGGATCCCCAAGGCCGAGGTGGAAGATCTGGTCCTGGAAGAGGTTCCGGACGTCAGCTACGAGGACATCGGTGGCCTGACCCGTCAGATCGAGCAGATCCGCGACGCCGTCGAGCTGCCGTTCCTGCACAAGGAGCTGTACCGCGAATACGCGCTGCGGCCGCCGAAAGGTGTGCTGCTCTACGGGCCGCCCGGTTGCGGTAAGACGTTGATCGCCAAGGCGGTGGCCAATTCGTTGGCCAAGAAGATGGCCGAGGTGCGGGGTGACGACGCTCGTGAGGCGAAGTCCTACTTCCTCAACATCAAGGGCCCGGAGCTGCTGAACAAGTTCGTCGGCGAGACCGAACGGCACATCCGGCTGATCTTCCAGCGGGCACGCGAAAAGGCTTCCGAGGGAACGCCGGTGATCGTGTTCTTCGACGAGATGGACTCGATCTTCCGCACCCGCGGCACGGGGGTGAGCTCCGATGTCGAGACGACGGTCGTGCCCCAGTTGCTGTCGGAGATCGACGGTGTGGAGGGGCTGGAGAACGTCATCGTGATCGGCGCGTCCAACCGCGAGGACATGATCGACCCGGCGATCCTGCGGCCCGGCCGTCTGGACGTCAAGATCAAGATCGAGCGGCCGGATGCCGAAGCGGCACTGGACATCTTCAGCAAGTACCTCACCGAAGAGCTGCCGGTGAACGCCGACGATCTGGCCGAGTTCGACGGCGACCGCGGACAGTGCATCAGGGCGATGATCGAGAAGGTCGTCGACCGGATGTACGCCGAGATCGACGACAACCGTTTCCTGGAAGTCACCTACGCCAACGGCGACAAAGAAGTCATGTACTTCAAGGACTTCAACTCTGGCGCGATGATCCAGAACGTCGTCGATCGCGCGAAGAAGTACGCGATCAAGTCGGTGCTGGAGACCGGGCAGAAGGGTCTGCGCATCCAGCACCTGCTCGACTCGATCGTCGACGAGTTCGCCGAGAACGAGGATCTGCCCAACACCACGAACCCGGATGACTGGGCACGGATCTCGGGCAAGAAGGGCGAACGGATCGTCTACATCCGCACGCTGGTCACCGGCAAGAGCAGCAGCGCCAGCCGGGCCATCGACACCGAATCGAACCTGGGCCAGTACCTCTAGTCTCGGTACTGGGCCCAGGTCGAGTCGGGGCCAGCCGGCCTCAGCAGAGGTGCTCGGCGGCAGCGTTGTAGAAGAACGCCGCGTCCTTCGGTTCCACGCCGTCGGTGGTGTTGTCCGAGATCGTCTGCAGCGTGGTCGCCTGCGGTACGCCCGCGGCGATATCGCTGCAGATGTGCTGACCGACGGCCACTGCCGAGGCGACCGGACCGGTCCAGCCGTCGTTGGCGAGTGTCGTGATGAAGGAGTCCTGGTCGGCAGAAGCTGGTGCCGCGAACGCCAAGCCGAGTCCCACCGCGGCAATGCCGGTGATCATGAGCTTCTTCATGTGGTTCCCCTTTGTCGGGCGTGTGCGCGTCACCGGTTTGTTTCAGCTGCGCAGTATCGCGGAGTGTATGCCGAGAAAGTGCCGCACTGCAGCGTTATCGACATAGCCGTTAATTCGCCGCGAGATCGCTGTGACCAGCGGGAACGTCGCTTCTGGCTGGCCTAGAACGCCAGGGAGTAGCTGTTGGCCAGGTTGTCCTGGGTGACGTGGGCGTCGCGGGTGGTGGTGTCCACCCGCAAAGGCTCTGTGAGCGTGCGGGTTTCGTAGCGCCACCCGTCGGGCAGGGCCAGGCGCTCGGCCAAGTCGGGCAGGTCGGCCAGGCTCAGGCCGGCGTCGACGGTTTGGCTGTAGGTCTGCATGACCCAGCGCTGCCCGTGCGGGTCGACGAGTTCGAAGACCGGTCGACCGGCGCCGAAGGTGAACACCGTCCTGCGGTCCACGCGATTCACGCTGTACGGCGCCGGCGACATCGACGAAAGCTTCACCGTGGCTTGCCGGATCATGTCGATGCCGCCGAACGTCTTGATCTCCTGGTGCTGCGCTGCGACCTTGTCGATGCTGCTCATCAGCCAGTACCTCGGCCCGTTCAACAGCGCCGCGATCGCGTCGTGCTCGCTGGCGATCGCGTCGGCGTCGAGCTTGTTCCACAGTTCGGCGGGACAGTCGTTGAGCGGAAAGCTGTTGTAGACGCCGGCTTGCGGGCCGTCCTCGCCGATGCGCACCAGCAGGACCTCGCCGTAGCGCTTACCGAAGACGTCATCGGTCTGATCGGTCATGGGCGGCCTCCATTTCCAGATAGGCGTCGCGGCCGGCCAGGCTCACCGCGACATCGGCGATCAGCGGGTCGAAGAACCGCTGCCGGTATAGCGGGTCGACGCTGGTGCTGACGGTGAAGTACAGCCCGGAGAGCACGGCGACGAACAACGACGTGTGCACCACCGTCTGCGGTATCGGGACTCCGATGCCGAACCACGTTCCGGCACAGGGTGGTTGACCGACCGCGCAGGTCTGCTCGGACGACCACAGCACCGTCACGTCGTCGGGAATCGCGATCGTGCCCAGCGCCAGGAAGAACGCGAACAGGCCGGTGGTGAAGAACACCACCTGGATCGCCTGGGCTACCACCATCACCGCGACAACGTTGACCTGTTCGGCCAGTGACAACGGCGTCCGAGGCGGATCGTGCTCGGTCGCCAGCGGCGTGCCTGCCAGCAGGGCTGCGGTATCACGCGGCCCCGACTGGTCCTCGCGCAGCGCGGCCACTTCGTCGCGAATCGTCACCACCATGAACAGCAGCGCCACCAGGGCAAGGAAACCGATTGTCTGCCAGAGCCGTTCACGGGTCATCCGGGCCGACAGCTGCCACAGCTCACCGGTGAAATACACCACCACGGTCAGCATCAGCAGCGGCAGCGCGCGGCTCATCAAGGTCCCGAGCGCGCCGAACTGCACCCACGCGAATCGGAAGGCCCACAACAGGATCGAGCCGATCCCCAGATAGGTCAGCCAGATTGCCAGCAGCGCCACAAGCCCGAAGCCGGCGACCTCGGCCGCGGTCAGCCCACTCCAGCCGTGATCGGCCAGCGGAAAGCCGATCACGAACAACGCCATCACGATCAGCGCGGCGCCGCGCCGACCGGCTTCGCTGCGGGTGGTGCCCGCCTTGTGCAGCATGTAGAGCACGAACGGCGCGGCGGTCAGGAGCACGGCCATGACGCCCAACCGCACGACGGTGCCGACGTCGGCCCGGCCGCCGCTGAGATCGGCGACCAGCGTCGTCACGGCGATCAGCGCGCCGATGCCGCTGACCATCGGTGCCGAGCGGGGGATCAGCCGCGCCGACCGCACCCGCCGGGTCAGCACCAGCGGCAGACCTCGGGTCAGGAACCATTCGTGGACCTGACGGCGCGCGGTCGTCATGGCCGTCTCCGCCGCGACGCCCGGTAGCGGTCGCGGGCGACCAGCGTGCGACGCAGGTCCGCCAGCAGCGGGTCGAGGAATTGAGCGCGGTACTCGGTGTCGGTGACCGCCTTGGCTGCCAGGTACATGAACGTGATGGCGGTCAGCATCATCGTGGTCTGAATCAGCGCGTCGGGCACCGGCAGGACCATCCCGAGGAATTCGCCGTCGCTACGCGCGCTGCCGCGGGTCCACGAATCCAGCAGTGGCGGGCTCAGCACGATCAGGCCGAGGATGAAGAAGATCGCCCCGGTGGCCAGCGCGACGGTCAGCACCTGACCGACCTGGGAGGCGGCGACGACGAACACCACGTTGGTGCGTTCCGACCGGGACAGCGGGTCGACGCCGGGTTCGCCGGGGACATTCGCGAACGGTGTTCCGGCCAGCCGGTCGACGTCCTCGGGGGCGGTGTCGGTCGCGTCGAGGACCGGGCGGACCCGCTCCAGCGTGCTCGACACCAGGAACGCCGCGGCGATCGCGAACAAGAAGCCGATCGCCAGCCACAGCCGCCCGCGGCTGATCACCGCCGCCATCAGCCAGACATAGGTATTGAAGAACACCAGGAACGTCAGCAGCACGACCGGCAGGGCGCGCACGAACATGCCGCTGGCCAGGGCGAGGTTCGACAGGGTGTCCCGCGCGGCCCAGCCCGCGATCGAACCGACCCCGGTGGCGGTGGCCGCCACGATGACCAGCACCGTGATCGCCGCCAGCACCAGGTTCACCGCCACCCGCGGACTGGGGCCGCCGAAAATACAGCCGAGGATCGTCGCCGCCAGTGACACGTCGGCCGCCGCCACCCGCCGCAGCGGGGTGTCGATCCGCGACACCAGCCAGCCCACCAGCCCGGCCAGCGGCAACACCAGCACCACCAGGGCCAACAGGAAGCCCTCGGCCACCGTCGGCCTGCCGTCGATGTCGATGCTGTGCTTGCCGGACAGCTCGACCACGAGGATGGAGTTCACGGCGAACACCGCCACCCCGGCCAGCGCCGGAGCCGAACGCCCCCACACGCGGCGCAGCAGGGTGCCGCGCCGGACCATCGCCGGCAGGCCCCGAACCAGAAACCACCGCTCTTCGGCGTAGCGGTCCGGTGACTTCATCGTTGCGCGGCTCCGATGTGGGGTTTTGGTGAGGTCACCCTAGCCGCAAGTGGCGCGGTCCACGTGCCAGGCGCGCAACGGAAGACCGCTAGGCTTGCGGCCATGCAAAGGATCATCGGAACCGAGGTGGAGTACGGCATCTCCTCGCCGTCCGATCCGACCGCCAATCCGATCCTGACGTCGACCCAGGCGGTGTTGGCCTACGCCGCGGCCGCCGGCATTCAGCGGGCCAAGCGCACCCGCTGGGACTACGAGGTGGAATCGCCGCTGCGCGATGCCCGCGGATTCGACCTGAGCCGCTCCTCGGGGCCGCCGCCGGTGGTCGACGCCGATGAGGTCGGCGCGGCGAACATGATCCTGACCAACGGTGCCCGGCTCTACGTCGACCACGCCCACCCGGAGTACTCGGCCCCCGAGGTCACCGACCCGATGGACGCCGTGATCTGGGACAAGGCCGGCGAGCGGGTGATGGAGGCCGCGGCGCGCCACGTGGCCAGCGTGCCCGGTGCGGCCAAGCTGCAGCTGTACAAGAACAATGTCGACGGCAAGGGCGCGTCCTACGGGACCCACGAGAACTACCTGATGAGCCGCCAGACGCCGTTCTCTGCGGTGATCTCGGGGCTGACGCCGTTCATGGTGTCGCGCCAGGTCGTGACCGGTTCCGGCCGGGTCGGCATCGGCCCGTCGGGCGACGAACCGGGCTTCCAGCTGTCCCAGCGTGCCGACTACATCGAGGTTGAGGTCGGCCTGGAGACCACGCTCAAGCGCGGCATCATCAACACCCGCGACGAGCCGCACGCCGATGCCGACAAGTACCGCCGCCTGCACGTGATCATCGGCGACGCGAACCTGGCCGAGACGTCGACCTACCTGAAGGTGGGCACGACGTCGCTGGTGCTGGATTTGATCGAGGAAGGCCCCAAATACGGCCTCGACCTCTCCGATCTGGCCCTGGCCCGGCCGGTGCACGCCGTGCACGTGATCAGCCGGGACCCGTCGCTGCGGGCCACGGTGGCTCTCGCCGACGGCAGGGAACTGACCGCCTTGGCCATGCAGCGGATCTACCTGGACCGGGTGGCCAAGCTGGTGGACGCCCGGGACCCCGATCCGCGCGCGTCGCACGTCGTCGAAACCTGGGCGCACGTCCTTGACCTGCTCGAACGTGATCCGATGGAGTGCGCGGAGCTGCTCGACTGGCCGGCCAAGCTGCGGCTGCTGGAAGGCTTCCGGCACCGGGAGAACCTGGGCTGGTCGGCCCCGCGGCTGCATCTGGTGGACCTGCAGTACTCGGATGTACGGCTCGACAAGGGCCTCTACAACCGGCTGGTGGCGCGCGGCTCGATGAAGCGTCTGGTCACCGAACAACAGGTGCTCGATGCCGTCGACAACCCGCCGACCGACACCCGGGCCTACTTCCGCGGCGAATGCCTGCGCCGGTTCGGTGCCGACATCGCCGCGGCCAGTTGGGACTCGGTGATCTTCGACCTGGGCGGTGATTCGCTGGTGCGGATTCCGACCCTGGAACCGCTGCGCGGCAGCAAAGCCCACGTGGGTGCGCTGCTCGATTCGGTCGACAGCGCAGTTCAACTCGTGGAACAACTGACGACCTGACGTTCGTTAGACCGAGCAATACCGGTCTCGACCGGTACTGTGGAAGAACCCGGCGGCCCGTGCCGAATGGCACGACACAGTCGCCGATCACGAGCAGGAGGCAGCGATGGCTCAAGAGCAGACCAAGCGTGGTGGCGGTGGCGGCGAGGACGACGACCTCGGCAGCACCGGTGCCGGCGGGCAGGAGCGTCGCGACAAACTCGCCGAGGAGACCGACGACTTGCTGGACGAGATCGATGACGTCCTCGAAGAGAACGCTGAGGACTTCGTCCGCGCATACGTTCAAAAGGGCGGACAGTGACCTGGCCGTTCTCTGATCGCACGGCCACCAGTTCACCCCTTACCGATCTGTCTTCGTTCTCTGATTTCTTGCGGCGCGAAGCCCCGCAGCTGCTGCCGACGCCGACCGGCACGAGCGGTGTCCTGCCCGGTGACGCGCTGCCGCACGGCACCACGATCGTCGCGCTGAAATATCCGGGCGGGGTCCTGATCGCCGGCGACCGGCGGTCCACCCAGGGCAATATGATCGCCGGCCGCGACGTGCAGAAGGTGTACATCACCGACGACTACACGGCCACCGGCATCGCGGGCACCGCGGCCATCGCCGTCGAGTTCGCCCGGCTGTACGCGGTCGAGTTGGAGCACTACGAAAAGGTCGAGGGCGTCCCGCTGACGTTCCCCGGCAAGGTGAACCGGCTCTCAACCATGGTGCGCGGCAACCTCGGTGCGGCACTGCAGGGTTTCGTCGCGCTGCCGCTTCTGGTGGGCTACGACCTCGACGACGCCAACCCCGAGGCGGCAGGCCGGATCGTGTCGTTCGACGCCGCCGGCGGCTGGAACATCGAAGAAGAGGGCTACCAGTCGGTCGGCTCCGGCTCGCTGTTCGCCAAGTCGTCGATCAAGAAGCTGTATCCCGGTGTCACCGACGCGGATTCGGCACTGCGGGCGGCTGTCGAGGCGCTCTACGATGCCGCCGACGACGACTCGGCGACCGGCGGCCCGGACCTGGTGCGCGGCATCTTCCCGACCGCCGTCACGATCGAGGCCGACGGCGCGGTCGAGGTGAGCGAGCAGCGGATCTCCACGCTGGCGCGTGAGGTGATCGAAAAGCGTTCGGCGACCAACACATTCGGGGGACCCGGCAGAGGGCCCAGCAACGAAGCACCGCGGGTGGACTAAGTGAGCTTCCCATATTTCATCTCGCCTGAGCAGGCGATGCGTGAGCGTTCCGAGCTCGCGCGCAAAGGTATTGCCCGCGGCCGCAGTGTCGTGGTGCTGGCCTACGACTCCGGCGTGCTGTTCGTGGCGGAGAACCCGTCGCGGTCGCTGCAGAAGATCAGCGAGCTCTACGACCGGGTCGGCTTCGCGGCCGTCGGCCGGTTCAACGAGTTCGACAACCTGCGCCGCGGCGGCATCCAGTTCGCCGACACCCGCGGGTACGCCTATGACCGGCGCGACGTGACCGGCCGTCAGCTTGCCAACGTCTACGCCCAGACCCTCGGCACGATCTTCACCGAGCAGGCCAAGCCCTACGAGGTGGAGCTGTGCGTGGCCGAGGTGGCGCACTACGGCGAGACGAAAGCGCCTGAGCTGTACCGGATCACCTACGACGGCTCGATCGCCGACGAACCGCATTTCGTCGTGATGGGTGGCACCACCGATCCGATCATCGCCGCGCTCAAGGAGTCGTACTCGGAGAACGCCGCGCTCGGCGACGCCGTCGGCATCGCTGTCGACGCGCTGCGGGCCGGGATCAACGGCGGCGGCACGTCGACGGCAGAGCCCCGGGTGCTCGGGCCGGCCACGCTCGAGGTGGCGATCCTGGATGCCAACCGGCCGCGGCGGGCGTTTCGGCGAATCACCGGCTCGGCGTTGGAAGCGTTGCTGCCCAAGACCGCCGATGCGCCGGCCGAGACATCCGGCGCGGAGGAAGAGTCCTGACGCAGCTCGTCATCGGCGCCAGCGGGTTCCTCGGCTCGCACGTGACGCGCCAACTGGTGGCCAGTGGGGCCGATGTCCGGGTCATGCTGCGCAAGACCAGTTCGACCAAGGGAATCGACGACCTCGACGTCGAACGGCACTACGGTGACATCTTCGACGACGACGCGCTGCGCGCCGCGATGAGCGGGTGCGACGTCGTCTACTACTGCGTGGTCGATGCGCGGATGTGGTTGCGCGACCCGGCGCCGCTGTTCCGCACCAACGTCGAGGGGTTGCGGCACGTACTCGACGCCGCCGTCGAGTCCGACTTGAGCAAGTTCGTATTCACCAGCACCACCGGCGCATTGGCGGTCAACGACAGCAGGCCGGTCACCGAGGACGACCCGCACAACTGGAGCGGCGGCGGTCCCTACATCGAAGCACGGGTGCAGGCCGAGGATCTGGTGCTGAGCTATGCCAGGGACAAGGGACTGCCCGCCGTCGCGATGTGCATCTCCACCACCTACGGCCCCGGGGATTGGCAGCCGACGCCGCACGGCGGGCTCATCGCGCAGGTCGCTGCGGGCCGGTTCCCGTTCTACCTGGACTTCTCCTCCGAGGTCGTCGGTATCGAAGATGCCGCGCGGGCAATGCTTCTCGCCGCCGAGCATGGTCGTCCGGGGGAGCGCTACATCATCTCCGACCGGTACCTGAGCACCCGCGAGGTGCACGAGATCGCCGCCGACGCGGTGGGTGTGGCCCGGCCGCGGATCAAGATCCCGATGCCGGTGCTCTACGCCGCCGCCCATGCCAACGACTTCGCGTCGAAGCTGCTGCGTCGCGACCTGCAGTTCGCGGTCGTGGGATTGCGCATGGCGCAACTGATGTCGCCGCTGGACCACAGCAAGGCCGAACGCGAACTGGGATGGAAGCCCGAGCCCGTCGAGGACTCGATTCGCCGGGCCGCGCGGTTCTTCGTCGAGCAGGCCCGCGACTAGCGCAGCACCCGAATGTGCTCGCGGTCGCCGGTGATGACCGCCAGCAGGTTGTGCCAGGCGTCGGAGGGCTCGTTGAGGACATCGCTGTGCGAGGACAGTCCGGCCATCGGGACACCGGTGAGGCGGCGCCCGGTGGCCAGTCGGATCACACCGGGCATCAGGTCAGGGTCGGCGCCGTGCGGACCCAACGGGATGCCCTGCACCAACGCGATCGGATCGCCGGGCGCGGTCATCGAGAACCGCGACACGTCGGGATTACGGTTGTGCCAGTCCGACGAATCATGCACGCCCACACCGGCGCCCGCGGCCTCGACGTAGACCACCCGGTCGGCGGTGAGCCCGAACGTCTCGGCGGTGCCGAGAATGGACCCGCCGTAGGAGTGACCGAGATAGGTCACCGGCAGCGCCCCGGCCCGGCGATCGACGTCCTCGCTGAACGCCACCAGTCGCGGCGCCATCCGCAACGCATAGCGCGGGTCGGTGGCGGCGAGCACGCCATCGGCCAGCTCACCGGTCGGGAATCGCCCGCCGAGGTAGGTGATCATCGCGACGTCCCCGCCGGAACCGGCGACGAATCGCCGCGCGGTCGCGACATCGTCAGCCGCGCCGTCGAACGTCGTGTTGAGCCCGGGCACCAGCACCGCCAGCGCGTGTGCCCGGTCGAGATCGCCGGACAACTCGATGAACGATTCGCGCTGTGGGTCGAACGCCAGGATCTGCCGCGGCACCCGGCGGTCGCGGTCGAGCGGGTCGGAAACGTCGGCGAGCAGGCTTTCGTAGTAGCCGATACGGTCGCCGGCCGCACGGTCATAGTCGGCGATCGCCGCGGCCCGCAGTACCGGGTCGGCCTGCAGTGTCGCCCATAGTCTTTGAGCATCACCGGTTTCCAGCGTGGCGGCGACGGAGCGTAGCTTCGCCTCCTCGGGCGCAGCGACGCGGCGGCGCTCGTCGAGGATCGCGGTGGCGATGTTGATCCGGTTGGCCGCCACGCGCAGCTCCCATGGCACCCCGTCGGTGTTGCCGACGGCGCCGGGGTGTCGTTCGATCAGGCGTTGCCGCTCGGCATCCGGCATCGCCGCGATCGATGCGGCGATGTCGGCTTGCTTCATGTGCGGCCAGTCGCCGACATCACCGCCGGCCGCCGCCGCGGCGGGCCGCACCGCCACCGGTTCCGGTGTGGCGGCGTCGAATACCGCGTCGATGGCCCTGGCGGCGTCGGCGTCGGCCGCGCCGAGCGCCGCCAGCGCGTCCTGCAGCACGTGGGTCAGCTGCGC
>JAEZIA010000152.1 GCA_023416315.1 Actinomycetes bacterium | reverse complement strand
GGCGTCGGAGGGCATCTGACCGCGTTGCGGCGTACCCGGGTCGGTGGGTACGGACTCGATCACGCCCGCACGCTGGACGAGCTGGCCGAAGCGCCCCAGTTGAGTTATCCGCTCAACGACGCCTGCCTGCTGGCATTCCCACGCCGCGACATCACTTCGGCCGAGGCCGACGACGCCAGCCATGGTCGCCCGTTGAGTGCGGCGGGTATCGACGGTGTCTATGCCGCAACCGATCCCGACGGCCGGGTGATCGCGCTGCTGGAGGATCGCGGTTCGCGCACCAAATCCATTGTGGTGATCCGGCCCGCGACGCTGTAGTCCTAGCGCGAGCAGACGCAGAATCGCACAATTCGCCCCTGAGCCGTGCGATTCTGCGTCTGCTCGCGGGTGAAGGTCACTCTGCAAGCCACTCGGCATAGGCGAACGCCGCGGCATCGTCGTCGGCGTCGAACTCACCGATCGAGGTGATACGCCCGTCGCGATACTGCGCGACCAGGATGCGAGCCCAGGCGTAGCGTTCCCCGTCGCGACCGGCTCCTTCCCTTTCCAGGCGAGCGACCACCAGTTCCGGCGACAGCCAGCGCAGAGCCGAGAACCATGATCGCACGGAGGCGAGCATCCCGTACAGCTCCTCGAGGCTGGCCCGCAGGTCATCGGCAGATCGGTCGGGAAACCCTGAGCGGGAATGGTTCTCGACGCGCATGTCGGGCGAGGTCAGCTTGGTGAACATCGTGTCGAAGTCGCCGCGGTTCATCGCCAGGACATACGCGGCGTTGAGGTCTGCGTTCTCGGCGAACGCGGCACCTTCTGCGCGGTAGTACGCCTTCTCAAAGTGGTGGTAGGCCTGGTCGAAGTCATCGTCGTCGAAACAGGTGTCACGCGCTACGAGCCCGTCTGTGCCGATCTCGTAGACATGATAGAAGGCCGTCTGGTTGCCGCTGTCGTCGAGCCACGAACTCCAGGTCAGGGCGACGTTCTCACCTCGTACTGCCATAATGCGGTGCTCGAAGCTGCTGAACTGGTGCAGTATTCGCTCGATGACAGCGTGCAACGCGACTTTGCCGCTGAGCGGATCGCCGCTCCACCGGCGGCGGTCGTCGAATACGTAACTGTCCGAATAACCGTCGACAGCGGTGACCACGTCGCGGTTCCGCATCGCACGAACCACGTTGGACGCGACCTCACTCGCGCGGTTGGTCAGCGGCAGCCGGCCCGCCTCTGCGGACACAAGCCCCTCGGCGTAGGCGAACGCCGGGTCCTCGTCGTCTGTGTCGAACTCGCACAGCCGCGCCAGTCGTCCGTCCCGGAATGCGCCCACGAGGATCCGGGTCCATTCGTAACGTTCGCCGTCGTGTCCGCGACCGTCGCGGTCCAATCGGCCGACGAACACGTCTGGAGACAACCAGCGCATAGCCGAGAACCAGGCGCGCACCGAGGCCAGCATGTTGTGCAGCTCGACGAAGCTGGCCTTGAGATCCGTTGCCGACCGATCTGGAAACGCTGAGCGGGAGCGGTTTTCGATGTGCAGGTCGGGCCAGCTGAGGTCGGCGAACATCGTGTCGAAGTCGCCACGGTTCATGGCGGCAACGTAGTCGGCCGTACGAAGTCCCGACCGCGCCGCTTGTGCGCCTTCACCGGCGTAGTACCGGCGCTCGAGCTCGCCATACGCGGATGCGAAGTCGTCTTCGTCGAAGACGCCGTGGTACAGCGCGCGGCCGTCGTCATCGATCACGCCGACGCCCAGACTGATCGACTGGTTTCCGTTCTCGTCCGCCCACGTGGTCTGGCCGAGGTACAGGCCGTCACCGCGCACGGCCAGGATGCGTAACGCAAAGTGGTTGTACTGGGCGTGGAGTCGCTCGAAAGCTGCGCCTAATGCGGCACGTCCGACGATCGGATCACCGCTGATTCGCCGTCGGTCGTCGTAGACGAATTCGTCGGCATACAACGTCATCAACGTGTCGAGGTCGCCGGCCTTGGTAGCGCGCAGCAACCCCTTGCCAGCCGCCGCGGCGCGGTTGTCGACCGCCAACCGGCTGGCTGCCGTCCGCGAGAGTTGCTCGGCGTACTCGAACGCCTGTGCTTCGAACTCGACGTCGAAGTCACACAGCGACGTCACGATGCCGCCCTCGAATTCACCTACGTAGATCCGCGTCCATTCATACCGTTCGCCCTCCGGCCCGACGGATTCTCGCTCTTGACGGCCCACGACGCAGGTTGGCGACAACCAGCACACCGCGGAGACCCAGCTCCGCAGAGACGATGTCGCGGCCAGAAACTCCTCGATACTGGCCCGCAACTGGGCCGGCGTGCGGCGTGGGTAAATGGTGCGGGAACGGCTCTCCACCCGGAGGTTCGGAGCCATCAGTTCGCCAAACACCCAGTCGAGGTCGTCGGGGCTTGCCGCCGTCATAATTTCAGCAAGGGTGGCGCCCGCCGCCGCGTACGCCGCACCCTCGCCTGTGTAGTACCGGTGGTCGAGTTCCCGGCAGGCACTGTTGAAGTCGTCCGGATCGAACCGGACATCAACAGCGATTCGACCATGAGAATCGACCTCGATCACATGGACATGTTGGCTTTCGTTTCCCGCGTCATCGGCCCATCTGCTCCAGGCCAGAGCGAGACTCTCACCTCGCACCGCGACCGTGCGGATCTCGAAGTTGTTGAACTGGTTCAGAACCACCTCCGTGGCAGCTCGGAATTCGTTCTTTCCCGACACCGGGTCGCCGCGGTAGTGCCGCCGGTCGTCGAGAACGACGTCATCTGACCAGAATTCGAGGACATCGTCTATTCGACCGGACTGCAGGGCGGCGCCCAACTTCCGAGTCGTCGCGGTCGCCGGGTTGTCCAGGGGCAACCGACGCGACCTGCCCTGCGAGAGTTCCTCGGCATAGGCGAATGCGGCCTCTTCATCGTCGACGTCGAACTCACACAGCGTGGTGAACAGTCCGTCGGTGACCTGTCCAACGTAAAGCCGTGTCCAGGTGTACTTCTCGCCACCCCGGCCGATCGCCTCACGCTCGTGTCGGGCCACCATCACATCGCTGGACACCCAGCACGACGCCGACGCCCAGACCCGGTACGACTCCACCATCGCGCCGAGCTCCTCGACGCTGCGCCGCAACTCTTCCCGAGTCCGGCGGGGGAAGATCGAACGGGAGCGGCTTTCAATCTGAAGGCCCGGACTCATGTACATCTCGAACGTGCGGTCCAGGTCGCCGCGGTTCTCGGAGAGCACGAGTTCGGTCAGCGGGGCGCCCACGTCGGCGTAGGGTGCGCCTTCACCGGCGTAGTAGCGCCGCTCGAGTTCCCGGTAGGCGCTGTCGAAGTCGTCGCCGTCGAAGTAGAGCAGACTCGTGACAAGCCCGTCCTCGCCAAGAACGCCGACATGCAGGTTGACGACTTCGTTGCCGGGGTCGTCCCACCAGTGGCTCCAACCCAGGCAGACACGATCACCCCGGATAGCGACCGAGTGGCCCTCGAAGTGGTTGTATTGCGCCAGCATGGCGGGGACGCTCTCGCGGAGGTAGTCGATGCCGGTGACCAGACCGCCGGCAACAGAGCGCCTGTCCTCGTAGACAATGTCGGTGGAAAACAGGTCGGTCACGGCGTTCGGGTCATTGGCTTGAAACGCGTCGATCACTCTATCCAGTGCCCGGCTGGCCGCGTTGGACGCCGGCAGTCGACTGTTGCCTGATGCGACAAGCGATTCGGCGTAGGCGAAGGCGGCGTCCTCGTCGGTCACGTCGAACTCGCGCAGGGATAGCAGCCGGCCGTCGCGACAGATGCCGACGAACAAAAAGTTCCAGCGATAGTCCTCACCGTCGGCACCGGTTGCCTCGATTTCGCCAAGCCCGACACTGCACGTGGGGGAGAGCCATTTCAGGGCTGAAACCCAGTGTCGCTGCGAGGAGACCTGGTGTGCGCGCATCCGCATCCACGCGAACATGTCGTCGACCGTGCGCTCGCGATCCTTGAGGGCGGAAGGTTGTGCGACCCAGCGAAATTCGGGATGCGACACACGCCGTACTCCCTCGATGTCCCCTTGGCTGATGCCGATGACCCAATCAGCGGATGCCAGGCCGTGCACCGCGAAGCGCGCACCTTCGCCCGCGTAGTAGCGGTCCTCCAAGTCGCGGTATGCCGCCCAGAAGTCCTCGTCGTCGAAGCGGCTGTGATAGATGATGAGGCCGTCGGCGTCGAGTTCGTATACCCCGACATAGCGGGTTTCGTTCCCGTCGTCGTCCGTCCAGCGGGTCCAGGCCAGGTAGACGTTGTCACCGCGGACGGCTAGCGTCCGCACTTCGAAGTTGGTGTACTGCTCGCATATTCGCTGTATTCCCATCCGCAGGGCCGCACGCCCTTCGATCGGGTCCCCACTGAGCCGGCGGCGGTCGTTGTAGACGAACGGATCACCCCAAAACGCCAGAGTGCCGTCGATATCGTGACGCTGCATGGCCTCGATCTGGCGATCACCCACCGCGCTGGCGCGGTTGGCGACGACCAGGCGGCTCGCTCGGCGCGGGACCTCGACATCGCGCCGGTCCTCGGATACCGACCGCGCGGCGACGGGCCCGGCCAGGAACACCGCATCCTTGGCGGCGTACAACGCGTGGGCCTCGCGGCGGGCGAGGGTCGCACCGTGGTCGTCCCCGGCGGACTCCAGCACCCGGCTCAGCGCCAGACACGCGTCGGCGTGATCGAGCACCAAGTCGGTGTCGGCAGCGACGGCCACCGCGTCGCGAGCCATCGCCGCCGCGTCACCGTGTCGGCCCTGCGCCGCGAGGATCTCGGCCCGCACCGATCGCCACGCGATCGCGGTTTTGAGGTTGTGTCCGGCTATCCGTTCGCTTTCTCGGGCGTACTTGTCCGCCTCCTCCAGCCGCCCCTGCGCCAGAACCGATCTGGCCAACAGGGCTGCGGCTTGGCCGGCGTCGGCTCCGACACCGAGGGAATCCAAGCCCTCCAGCGCGATCCGAAAGTGTGGTTCGGCGGCCACCGCGTCGCCCACCATCAGCTCGATGAGCCCGGCGAACAGCTCGGTTTCCATCAGCCCGTGCCGCAGGCCCAAATCGGCGACGACCTTCCGTGCGTCGGCCAGCATCGAACGTGCCTTGTCCGGGCGTCCGCGGAGCAGCTCGAGTACCGCCAGACACCGCAGGGAGGTGGCTTCCAGCGATGGCGCTGCGGTGGTCATCCGTTGCATCCGAACCACATCCAGGCACCGGCCGCCCGCCTTCGGCGCCGGACTGGGGCCCCATAGTGCGGCGGTGGGCGCCGCGCCGAGGGCGGCGGTGATCTGTCGATGATCCCCGCCCTGACGTGCCGCGATCAACGCGTCGAACAGATCGGTTTCACAATCCCCGACTCGGCCCAACCGGGCCCGGGCATTCGCCCGTACCCGGTGCGCCTTGGCCAGCCCGGCCGCGTCCTTGCGGCGGCTGAACTCGTCGATCGCCTCTTGCAGCCGCGCGTCGACCTCCAGCAGCCGGGTGGGGTCGGTGTATGCCACGAGCTGACACCGATAACACGTCACCCACGGCGCCAAGTCGCCTCCGGCAACGCGTTCCAAGTCGTCGACCAGACCGGCGCCTGCGGCGACGTCACCGGCGGACAGATACGCCTCGCTGCCGACCAGCAGCAGCTCGGCGTGCAGTGCGGGGTCGGCGCCGGCCAGCGCGGCACCGCGAGCGGCTTGGCCGCCGGCCGATCCGAGTTCGTCGCGGTCGAGTGCGCGGCGCGCCGACGCCAGATAGTTGCGCGCCGAGCGCAGGGCGAGCTCACCGGTCTGGCCGTCGCGCAATCCCAGATCACACCGGTATCCGTGGGCGGCTTCGAGATTGCGGGCGATGACCTCGTCGGCTTCGAACGCCGCACTGGCGCCGCCGGCGTGCACCCAGTTCGCCAGCCGCTCATGCAACTCGGCTCGCTCGGATTTCAACAGCCTGCCATAGGCGACATCGCGGATGAGGACGTGATGGAACCGCCACACCGGCTCGTCGCCCGCGTAGACGCCGCTCGGCTGGGCGAGGTCGAGGCGGCGCAACCGGTTCAGCGCCGACATGATCTCGGTTCGGCCGACGCCGGCCAACGCGGCGACCGCGCTGGGGGAGAAGTCCGTGCCGATTACCGAGGCGACTTCGAGCACGCGTCGGTTGCCGGTATCCAACCGCTCGAGCCGGGACGCCAACAGCGCCTGGATCGTCGGCGGAACCGCGATCGTGTCTACGTCCACCGTCAGGTTCCACCCACCGGGTTTCGCGACCAGCACACCGTCGTGGACGAGCATCCCGATCAGTTCCCGCACGAACAACGGGTTCCCGCCCGTCGACGAGGGCAGCCGAATCAGCAATTCATTCGGCAGGTCGCTACCCAACACCCGGGCGGCGAGTTCGGCGGTGGCATCGGCCGCCAGACCGCGCAGTGGCAGCGCGTCGGCGACCCAGCCGCCGACGGTCAGCAGATCGGGCCGGGACTCCCGCAGTTCGGGACGGGCGAGCGCGACCAGCAGCACCGGAGCGCCCCGCACCCACTCGACGAGGTGCTCGATGAAGTCGAGCAATAGCGTGTCGGCCCACTGGATATCGTCGACGACCAGCACGAGCGGGCCCGTCATCGCCAGCACTTCGACGTAGCGGCGCAACGCCCAGAAGGCCTCTTCGACGGAGCCGGCGACCCCGGCCGTCATGCCGGTGAGGTCACGCAGGATGCGGTCTCGTTCGGCGACGGTCACGGCGATATCCGACTCGAGATCGCGGGTGCGCAGCACATCGACCAGCGGCGTCATCGCCGGGCTGCCCTCCACGGCACACCGTGCCCGCAGGACCTGGACACCCTCGCCGAGCGCGCCGGTGAATTCCGCTGCCAGCCGGGTCTTCCCGACACCGGGATCACCGATCACGGTGACCAGGCGGGCTCCGGCCGCGGCGACCGCCTCGTCGAAAATCGCACGCATGCGCTGTAGTTCGGCATCCCGGCCGACGAAGGGCACCGAATCCGAGGTTTCAGTGCGGCGGGCCACCCACTGATAGACCGGGACCGCGGCGCTGCGGCCCTTCACCCGCACGGCACCTCGCGGGTCGTAGCGGTGTCGTCCGCGCGTCGAGCGCCAGGTCTGCTCGCCGACGACGACGTGGCCGTGCGGGCATTCGGACTCCAGGCGTGCACCGACGTTGAGCGCATCGCCGACCAGGTCGGCGTCATCGGTGCCGACCACCACCTCACCGGTGTTCACCGCGACTCGCAACGCAAGCTCGACCCCGTGAATTGTTGCCAACTTGCCGGCGAGGTCGACGAATCGCTCCTGGAGTTCGACAGCGGCATCGACGGCGTGTTCGGCGTCACCGGCCCCGATTTCGGGTACGCCCCAGACCGCCATGAAACCGTCGCCGATGTACTTGGTCATCCCGGCGCGATGGCGTTCGGCGATCGCGCGCAGCAGCTCGTGGTACTGCCCGATGACCTCTCGAGCCGTCTCCGGATCGACCAGTTCCTCGAACGCGGTAGAGCCGGCCAGGTCGGCGAACAGGACGGTCACGGTCTTCCGGATCGGCGTCGAAACGACCTGGGGGCGTGGATCATCGAGCGACGTGCCGCAGGCCCGGCAGAACCGGGCGGTCGCACTCGCCGCCGCCCCGCAGGCCCCGCACGTGCGCTGCAGCGGGCTTCCGCAGCTCTCACAGAACCGGGCGTCCGCTTCGTTGGCGCTACCGCACGAGGCGCAGGCGGGACCGCTCATCTCAATCGGGCCCTAGCGCCAGTGCGTCGTGATCCTCGATGGCCTGTGCGGCGCAATTGAGCATCGTCAGCAGTAACTGGCGCTGACGGTCATTGGTGATGTCGACCTGGCCGGCGCCGATCACCGGGTAGCCGAAGCACCATGCGGTCGTGAGACGATAGTCGCGATGCAAATCCGCTGTCGGATAGTCGATTCCGTGCTCAGCAAGGCGTTGCGCATACCGCTCGATCAAGTCGGTCTCACAGCTGCGCCTGGTCTCGGTGCTCAGACTCTGGCTCAGAAAGTACGCGAGGTCGTAGGCGCCGCGGCCAACGGCAGACAGCTGCCAATCCAACGCGGTCACCGGCGGGTGACTGGGGTCGACTCCGAAGAACAGCTGATCCAGCCGCAGATCACCGTGCAGGAATGTGCGCGGTCCACGGGTGATCTGTTCCAAGTACCACGGGACCAGCGTCGTGAATCGTTCACCGAAGGAACGCAATTCGGCAGACAGGTCGGCGCCGATGGTGTCCAGGAACCGCGGCCAGGCGGCGTGAAAGTTGGCGGCCACCACGGCCGGCATCGGCGGCGCGGTGTAGGCCTTCAGCCACGGCAACGTCGCCAGCCGGTCGCTTTCCCACCAGTACGACTGGTGCCGGGCAATCGCGTCCACGACGGTCCCCGCATCGGCGACCGTGCACCCGAGGAGTTGATCGGCTACGCGCAGGCGGCCCAGATCCTCGAGCACCAGGACGAAGTCGTGGGTGGTCTCGTCGAAGCCTACGAAGTACGGCCGGGCCGGTGGCAGTGGGTTGTCCAGCCCGATCTCCCGGTAGAAGCAGGTTTCGCGCAAATAAAGTCCCATGTCCTGACAGACCGTGGAGCGGGCGCGCTGATCGAGCGTCGGGAACTTCACCACCACCGACGGCAGGACGTCGGAACCCTCGAGATGCGCGCGGTAAACCCGGCCGAGCAGTCCGACCCCGATGCCGATCTGTTCGAGTCGGCATTGTCGGACATCGGCATCCAAGATCTCGCTGAGCCAGCCCGCCGTCACCGACAGCGGGTCGACAGGGAACCACGCCATCCGCCCCCGTCCCTCCCGTGGATGGGAAGAATTTTACGGACTTTGCGGCGCTGAGCACGGTATTTGCCCGCACTGCCGGCGAGCGGCCGCCTTGTGAATTAGCCGACGACCCAAATCGCTTGAGCGGCAGGGCTTCCCAGGTCAACGGTGTTTGCTGCACCGTCGGAGGATTCGACCGAAACCGAGATCACGCCGGCGAAATCGCGCCGGGCGAGCACCCGCAGGCGCGAATCCAGGCTGATGCCCACGGTGTCGAAATAACGCAGCATCTCGGGGTCGGCATCGGAGATCCGGGCGACCGTACCGAGGTCACCATCGACGCATGCCGACAGCTGGCGTGCCGGCGGAGTCGGCACCCGGCCGTCGGCGGACGGGATGGGGTCGCCGTGCGGATCGCGGGTCGGGTTGCCGAGCTTGGCGTCGATCCGGTCGAGCATCATGTCACTGATCGCGTGCTCGAGGATTTCGGCCTCGTCGTGCACCTCGTCCCAGCTGTAGCCGAGCTCCTGCATCAGGAAGGTCTCCAGGAGCCGATGTCGGCGGACCACCGCCAGCGCCGCGAGCCGGCCCCGCTCGGTCAGCGTCACCGCCCCGTATTTCTCGTGGTCCACCAGGCCCTGGTCGGCGAGTCGGCGGATCGATTCCGACGCCGTGCTGGCCGATACCCCGATGCGCTCGGCCAGCAGCTTTGTGCTGACCTTGTCAGGCGACCACTCCTGGGCCGTCCAGATGGTTTTGAGGTAGTCCTGGGCGACGGTCGTCAGATCGTGTACCCCGGGGTTGGGGCTGCCGTCGGGACTCACATCCAGAAGTTTAGGCATTCGTCACCTGATCTGGGGATCTAGCGTGTCCGGCCGGGCCCGCGCGCCGTAGGCTTGCCGACGTGGAACGTTGGCGCGGACAGGACGAGATCCCCTCGGACTGGGGCCGATGCGTGGTGACGATCGGCGTGTTCGACGGTGTTCATCGCGGGCATGCCGAGCTGATCGCCCGCGCGGTCAAGGCCGGCCGATCGCGGGGCGTGCCGGCGGTGCTGATGACGTTCGACCCGCATCCGATGGAAGTGGTGTTTCCGGGCAGCCATCCGGCCCAGCTGACCACGTTGACCCGGCGCGCGGAACTGGCCGAGGAACTGGGCATCGACGTGTTTCTGGTGATGCCGTTCACCACCGACTTCATGAAGCTCACCCCGGAGCGCTACATCCACGAACTGCTGGTGGAGCGGCTGCACGTCGTCGAGGTGATCGTCGGGGAGAACTTCACGTTCGGCAAGAAGGCGGCCGGAAACGTCGGCACCCTGCGCAAAGCCGGCGAACGGTTCGGCTTCGCCGTCGACAGCCTGTCGCTGGTCGCCGAGCACCACCAGAGCGAGACCGTGACGTTCTCCTCGACCTACATCCGGTCCTGCGTCGACGCCGGCGATGTGGTGACGGCCGCCGAGGCGCTGGGCCGCCCGCACCGCGTCGAGGGCGTGGTCGTGCGCGGCGACGGCCGGGGCCGGGTGCTGGGCTTCCCGACCGCCAACGTCGCACCGCCGATGTACTCCGCGATCCCGGCCGACGGTGTCTACGCCGCGTGGTTCACCGTGCTGGGCCACGGCCCGGTGACCGGGTCGGTGGTTCCGGGGGAGCGGTATCAGGCCGCGGTCTCGGTCGGCACGAACCCGACGTTCTCCGGGCGTACCCGGACCGTGGAGGCGTTCGTGCTGGATACCGCCGCGGACCTGTACGGCCAGCATGTGGCGGTCGACTTCGTCGCGCGGTTGCGCGGCCAGCTCAAGTTCGACTCGGTGAGCGACCTCGTCGAGGCGATGGGCAAGGACACCGAGCGGGCCCGCGCCATCCTGTCGGCGCAGGACTGACCGGCCGTTAGGAGGCGAGCAGCGCGTCGATCTGGTTGATCGCCGACGTGGCGCCCTCGACCACACCCATGTCGAGCACCTGCTGGAGCGCCTCCGCCGACGGGTAGATGCCCACGTAGACCGCTTTCGTGCCGCCCTCGTGGGCGGTGAAGGTGTAGGTGTTCTCCGAGACCGGCAGGTCGGGGTTCGGATTGAAGTCGTCGTCGGCAAAGCCGTCGCGGAATGAAAAGCTTCTGGGCTCGTCGACGGCGGTGACCTCCCAATACCCGGCGTACTTCGCACCGTCCGGTCCGGTCATGAAGTAGGTGACCCGGCCGCCGGGGCGCAGATCATGGTCGACGAAGGTCGCCGGATGCGATGGTGGGCCCCACACCTTTTCCAGCTGACGCGGGTCGGCATAGATCTGCCAGATCCGCGTCGGCGGCGCGGCGAACTCGGCGGTCATGGTCAACGTCAGCTTCTCCAGATCGTGCTGGACGTCGGTCACGGGCATGGGTCAATCCTCCTGGTCTTCGGATGCGATGAGGTCGTCGATGCGGGCGACGCGGCCGCGCCAGATGACCTCGAGTTCGGCCAGCAACGCCGCCACCGATCGCACGGCCGTCACGTCGCCGCTGGCCAACTGCTCGCGACCGTGGCGGCGCTTGGTGATCAGCCCGGCCTTCTCCAGCACGACGACGTGTTTTTGCACCGCGGCAAAGCTCATGTCGTATTTGCCTGCGAGCGCGGAGACCGAATGCTCCCCGGCCAGCGCGCGCCGCAAGATGTCCCGCCGGGTTCGGTCGGCGAGCGCGTGGAACAGGGCGTCGGCCCGGTCCTCGACATCTACGCTCACGCCCACCAACATACAACCAATCGGTTGTATGTTGTCAAGGGTTGTTGGCGACCATCCGCCGCGATTTCGGTTCGCGGTGCTCACGCTGCTAAAGTTGCCCGGCGTGAGCTGCAGTCCGCGGCGGCCACGACCTTGATCCCTTTCCGCGCGGCACCGATTGATGGAGACGTATTCGTGGCGCTTACCGCCGAGCAGAAAAAAGAAATCCTGGGCCAGTACGGTCTGCACGAGACCGACACCGGTTCACCGGAAGCCCAGGTGGCGCTTTTGACCAAGCGCATCGCCGACCTCACCGAGCACCTCAAGCAGCACAAGCACGACCACCACTCGCGGCGCGGGCTGCTGCTGCTGGTCGGCCGCCGTCGCCGGCTGCTGAAGTACGTCGCCGACCTCGA
>JAEZIA010000127.1 GCA_023416315.1 Actinomycetes bacterium | reverse complement strand
GTACTCACCTGATCTTCGGTGAGTGGCTGCGGCGGGAGAGTCGACGGGCCGAGGCACGCGACGAGTTACGGATCGCGCACGCGATGTTCGTTGAGATGGGAGCCGACGGCTTTGCCGAGCGGGCGCGGCGCGAACTACGTGCCGTCGGCGATTCCGCGCCCAAAGAGCCTAGTGACACTACGGTGGCGTTGACGACGCAGGAAGGCTACATCGCCCGACTCGCTGGTGACGGCTACAGCAACTCCGAAATCGCCAGCCATCTGTTTCTCAGTCCGCGTACGGTCGAGTGGCACCTGAGCAAGATCTTCGCCAAGCTCGGGGTGTCGTCCCGTCGGGAGTTACGACGCCTGCGCGACTAGCCCGTCGGTTTCTCCAGCACGACGTCGGCCGGTTCCTTGTCCGGCCGCAGGCCGCGCCAGCTCAGATGACGCAACCGGCCATTCGAGGTCCAGTTCTCGTAGCGCACCTCGCCGACCAACTCCGGCCGCACATAGGTGACGCCCTTGGCGTCCACCCTGGGAAGCGGTGTGGCAAACGGTGATTCGTCGGTGTGCAACGGGGCGAGGATCTTCTTGAGCTTCGTCAGCTCCTTGTCCGAGAACCCGGTGCCGACCCGGCCGATGAACCGCAGTCCGTCGTCCTCGGGGATGCCGAGCAGCAATGCGCCGATCCCGCTGGAGCGTCCGCCGTTGCCTTCCCGCCAGCCACCGATCACAGCCTCCTGGGTGTTCCAGTTCTTGTCCTTGATCCAGGCGGCCGACCGCCGACCGGGCTGATACGTCGAATCCCATTTCTTGGCGACCACACCTTCCCACTTCTTCTTGCGGGAGTACTCCAGCGCCTCGGCGCCGTCACCGTCCAACAGCGGGGGCACGATCAGATCAGTTCCCTCGGCGAAAGTTTCGAGCACCTTGCGCCGGTCGCAGTACTTCGCCTTGAGCAGGGAACGCCCGTCGAGACGCAGGATGTCGAACGCCCAGAACTCGATTCGTGTGGCGCGCACCCGGTTCTGCATCTCACCGAAGTTCGGCACGCCGTCGGCGTCGAGCGCCACCACCTCGCCGTCGAGGATCACCTCGTGGTCGGCGAGATCGGCGGCCAGCGACTGCAATTGCGGGTAGTCGGCGGTCAGGTCACGTCCGCTGCGGGATTGCGCCCGAAGCTGCCCGCCGGAGATCTCGACCAGTAGCCGATAGCCGTCGAACTTGCCCTCGAACCCGTACTGCGCCGAGGTGAGCTTCGCCACCGAGCCCAGCGTGGCCAACATCGGCGAGTAGTCCTGCAGCCTCGGGGCGGGCTGCTCCTTCATCCGGTGCGCCAGCCATTGGTCGCCGTTGGTCTGAATCAGCGCGTAGCGACCCGAGATCCGCTGGCCGTGCAGGTCGACGATCACCTCGCCGCCCTTGGCCGGACCGTCGGGGGCGCGGTCCCGGAACTTCTCCGCCTCGTAGGTCCCGGAATCCCAGATGATCACTTTGCCGCCGCCGTACTCCCCCTTCGGGATCTCACCTTCGAACGTCGCGTACTCCAGCGGGTGATCCTCGGTGTGCACGGCCAGATGGTTCACCGCAGGGGTGTCCGGCAGGTTCTTCGGCACCGCCCACGACACCAGCACCCCGTCGCGTTCCAGGCGGAAGTCGTAGTGCAGCCGGCGGGCGTGGTGCTCTTGGATAACGAAGGTGTTGTTTTCCCCGACCGAAGCCGCTGGGCCGGCGACATTGGACTCCGCGGGCCTCGCGGCGGGCACCGGCTCCGGCGTTTTGGTCGCATCCCGCATGCTGCGGTAGGTCGTCAGCCGGTCGTAGCGCGGCGCATCCTCGTCCAGGCCGGCCAGCAGATCACCCTGCTCGGCCACCCGCGCCAGCACCTCGTGGTACTCCAGATGCCGCAGCTCGGGATCGCCGATCTCGTCCCACGTCCGGGGCGCGGCCACCGTCGGAGTCCGGCGGCCCCGCAGCGAATACGGCGCAATCGTGGTCTTGGAGCCGTTGTTCTGACTCCAATCCAGAAAGATCTTGCCGTCGCGCAGGCTCTTGGTCATCGTGGCGGTGACGAGTTTGGGCATGCTCTTCTCGAGCTGCTGAGCCACCCGCCGGGCGACCACCACCGCCCCGCTGCTGCTGACCGGATCGGCCAGCGGAGCGTAGAGATGCAGGCCCTTGCTGCCGCTGGTGAGCGGGTACACCGTCAACCCGATGTCGGTCATCAGCTCACGGACGGCGTTGGCCACCTCGCACAGCTGCGGCATCGTCACGCCCTCGCCGGGGTCCAGATCGAACACCAAACGCGTTGCCGGGCCGGGCTTTCCGTCCGGGGTGAAACGCCATTGCGGCACATGGACTTCCAGGGATGCCTGCTGCGCGATCCACGCCAGCCCGGTCGCGGTCTCGATGATCGGATAGGTGGTGCTGCCCGACCGGTGCTCGACGGTGGCGCGCTCCAACCAGCCCGGCGCCGAACTGGCCAGCTGCTTTTCGAAGAACGCCGGCTCGTCGACGCCGTTGGGCCACCGCTTGCGGGTGACCGCACGGCCTGCGATGTGCGGCAGCATCACGTCGGCGATGGTCGTGTAGTAATCGAACACATCGGCCTTCGTGGTGCCGGTGGCCGGATACAACACCTTGTCGGCGTTGGTCAGCACGACGCGCGCTCCCCTCGTCGCACCCGGCGGCCACACGTCATTCACCACCACAACCTATTACCCGCTGCTAGGCTGGACTATGACCAGAATGCTGGCGGCCGTCCTGCTGGCGCTGCCCGCGTTGATCGGTATCCCGCAGGCCGGCGCCGAGCCAGAAGACCATGTCCCGTATTGCTCGGCGGGCCAGACCCCGATGGACAACAACTGCCGGCCGGCGCCGTACCAGGGGACCAGCGACGGCAGTGCCCCCGGCGCCAACCCCAGCCTGCCCCTCGGAGTGAATCCAGGCGTCCAGCCCGCCATCTGACCGCGGCAAGTCCCCTCAGCCCTGCATACTGGACATATGCGTTCCATCTGGAAAGGCTCGATCGCATTCGGCTTGGTGAACGTCCCTGTGAAGGTGTACAGCGCCACCGAAGATCACGATCTGAAGTTCCATCAGGTGCACGCCAAGGACAACGGCCGCATCCGCTACAAGCGCGTCTGCGAAGTCTGCGGCGAAGTCGTCGAATACCGCGACATCGCCAAGGCCTACGAATCCGACGACGGCCAGACCGTGGTGATCACCGACGAGGACATCGCCACCCTGCCCGAGGAACGCAGCCACG
>JAEZIA010000100.1 GCA_023416315.1 Actinomycetes bacterium | reverse complement strand
GGGTTGGCCTTCGCGATCGAGAATCTGTCCAAGGACGACCGCATCGGATTCATGCTGAACAAGCGCGGTGAGATGGCACCGTCATTGACCGCCGATACTGCCCTGGCCTTCAGCCGCGCGATGCTGCATCGCTACGCCGTCGACTGGGAAGCCAGCGGCTTCGACGAAGCAGCACTGAGTGACCTCGCCGAATTCCTGCTCCGGATCTTGTACTCCTTCCTCGTCGACAGCAATCAGAACCCGCGCAGTGGCGGGAATCTGCGCACGTTCCTGGCCCGTTGGGTTGGGCCGGCCGTCATCTATCCGAGCTTCGTGCAGGCGATGGAATCGGTCGGCAAGGCGGGGATGCCGCGTCATTCAACGCGTCGTTCCGCGTCCTGATCCGGAAGTACCCCGTTATCGTGCTGGGGGACTTCGATTGCAGGAGAACAGACTTTGTCGACCAGTGATCACATAGCGAACAGATCCTCCCTTCGGCGGGTGATCATCGGCGCGTCGATCGGTAACGCCGTGGAGTGGTACGACTTCGCGATCTACGGCTTTCTTGCCACGATCATCTCGGTCAAATTCTTTCCGCCGGGCAATGAGACAGCTGCCCTGCTGAACACCTTCGCGATCTTCGCCGCGGCGTTCTTCATGCGTCCGCTTGGCGGCTTCTTCTTCGGCCCGCTCGGCGATCGCATCGGACGTCAGCGTGTCCTGGCTCTGGTGATCTTGCTGATGTCCGGTGCGACCCTGCTGATCGGGCTGCTCCCGACCTACGCCGCTATCGGCGTGTTCTCGCCGCTGGCATTGCTGCTGCTGCGCTGCCTGCAGGGATTTTCCTCGGGTGGTGAATATGGTGGCGGCGCATGCTATCTCGCCGAGTTCGCCACCGACCGCCGCCGCGGCCTCGTGGTCGGGTTCCTGGTCTGGTCGGCAGTGCTGGGCTTCCTGCTCGGGTCAGTCACCGTGACGGTGCTGACGACGCTGCTTCCCGCCGGAGCCATGGAGAGCTACGGCTGGCGCATCCCCTTCCTGCTGGCCGCACCGCTGGGCCTGGTGGGCCTCTACATCAGGACGCGCCTGCAGGACACCCCCGCCTTCGCCGAGATCTCTGGGGCCGACGAGGTGGCGGCGTCACCGCTGCGGGAGGCGATCACCACGGCATGGGTACCGATCCTGCAGGTGATCGGGCTGATGATCATCCACAACGTCGCCTTCTATGTGGTGTTCACCTATCTGCCAACCTATTTCATCAAGACAATGCACTTCTCCAAGACCGCGTCGTTCGCGTCGATCACCACGGCCAGTGTGGTGGCACTGGTGCTGATCCTGCCGCTGGCGGCGCTGTCAGACCGGATCGGGCGCCGTCCGCTGCTGATCGCCGGCGCGGTCGGGTTTGTGGTGCTGTCGTATCCCGCGTTCCTGATGCTCAATTCGGGTTCGCTGGCGTACGCGATCGCGGCGCATTGCCTGTTGGCGGCGATCGAGGCGGTGTTCGTCTCGGTGTCGCTGGTGGTCGCCGCCGAGCTGTTCGCCACCCGATTGCGCTACAGCGGGCTGTCGGTCGGTTACAACGTGTCGGTCGCCGTGTTCGGCGGCACCACGCCCTATGTGGTCACCCTGCTGGCCGCCCGCACCGGCAATGCCTATGCCGCGGGCATTTACGTGATCATCGCCGCGGTCGTGTCGCTGGCCACGGTGCTGACCCTGCGCGAAACGAAAGGCAAGCCCCTGCGCGCCCTTGGCGTCACAGCTCCAGCAGCACCGTGACCGGGCCATCGTTGACCAACTCGACCTGCATGTCGGCCCCGAACACGCCCGTTTCGACGTGGGCACCCAACGCGCGCAGCGCATCGGCGAACACTGTGACGAGCGGTTCGGCGACCGCACCCGGTGCGGCGGCGTTCCAGGTCGGCCTTCTCCCCTTCGTGGTATTGCCGTACAGGGTGAACTGACTGACCACCAGGACAGGCGCGCCGACGTCGGACGCCGACAGCTCGTCGTCGAGAATCCGTAACTGCCATAGCTTCTCGGCGAGCCGGCGGGCGATCACCTCGGTGTCGGAGTGGGTGACACCGACCAGCGCCAGCAGACCCTGACCGGACGGCCGGATCTCGCCGACCACATCACCACCCACCGACACCGACGCCGACGTCACCCGCTGCACCAGCACTCGCATGAGTGCCGATGCTAACGGGCGACCGTCGGCCCCGGGCTACTCCCCGGTGCCGGCGGGGGCGAAGCCCAGAATGGCCTTGGACTCGAGGAACTCGTCGAGCCCCTCTTCACCCCATTCGCGGCCGTTGCCGCTCTGCTTGTAACCACCGAACGGTGCGGTGATGTCGAACGCGTGGTTGATCGTCACCGTCCCGGCGCGGATCCGGCGGGCCAGCGCTCGGGCCTGCTCCAGGTCGGCACCCGATACGTAGCCGTAGAGTCCGTAGTCGGTGTCGTTACCGATCTCGATGGCCTGATCGAGGTCGTCGTAGCCGAGGATGCACACCACTGGCCCGAAGATCTCCTCACGGGCGATCGTCATGTCGTTGTTGACGTCGGCGAACACCGTCGGGCGTACGTAATAGCCGGTGTCCAGGCCCTCGGGACGGCCGGGGCCGCCGGCGACCACAGTCGCGCCCTCCTCGATGCCTTTCTGGATCAGCCCCTGGACCTTCTCGAACTGCACCTTCGAGGCGACCGGGCCGATCGCCGAACTATCGGACAGGTCACCGACTTTGACGCCCTCAGCGGTGGCGCGGGCCACCGTGACGGCCTCGTCGAGCCGCGAGTTCGGCACCAGCATGCGCGACGGTGCGTTGCAGCTCTGACCGGAGTTCACCATCATCACCGAGACGCCGGCGGCGACGCTCTGCGCGAAGGCCTCGTCGTCGAGCACGATGTTCGGGCTCTTACCGCCGAGCTCCTGGGCGACTCGCTTGACGGTGGGGGCGGCATTGCGCGCGACCTCGATACCCGCCCGGGTCGACCCGGTGAACGAGACCATGTCGATGCCGGGATGGCTGGACAGCGCCGTGCCGACTCCCGGCCCGTCGCCGAAGACCATGTTGTACACGCCGGCGGGCACGCCCGCGGCGTCCATGACCTCGGTGAAGATCTGCCCGCTGAACGGCGCGACCTCCGACGGCTTGAGCACCATCGTGCAGCCGGCGGCCAGCGCCGGGAACACCTTGCAAGCGATCTGGTTGATCGGCCAGTTCCACGGCGTGATCAGCCCGCACACACCGATCGGCTCCTTGGCCACCAGCGTGGCGCCCTTCTGCTCCTCGAAGGAGTAGTTCTTCAGCACGTCGATCGCGGTGGACAGCTGCAGCATGCCCATCATCACCTGGGAACCGGCCGCCAGCGACGGCGGTGCACCCATCTCCTCGTGCACGGCGTCGCCCAGGTCGCCGGCGCGCTTCTGGTACTCGGCCAGCACCGCCTCGAGGACGTCGAGGCGCTCTTCACGGGTGGACTGCGCCCAGCTGTCGAACGCCTTGCGGGCAGCCTTGACAGCCCTGTCGACATCGGCTGCGGTGCCGATCGCGATCTTGCCGCCGACCTGCTCGGTGGTCGGGTTGTCGACGTCGAGGGTCGTCAGCTCGATGGGGTCCACCCACTGGCCGTCGATGTAGAACTTCAGATATTCACGCATGGGAGCATCCTGTCACTGGAGGGGTTTTCACTGGGTACCTTCGGCGTACCAGGTCCGGAATCGGTCGTACTTCGGCATTTCTTCGGAATTGGCCTTGGGGTCGATGCACACGTGCACGACGCCGACCTTGCCACTGGCGTAGGCACGCTTGATCGCAGGGCCGATGTCGGCTTCAGACTCGACGTACTCGCCGTGGCAGCCGAAGCCCTCGGCGATCTTGTCCATCCGGACGTCCTTGCTCCAGTGCACGCCGGGCTGCGGCGACGGTTGTTCGAAGGTGCGCTTGTACACGCCCACCTCGAGGCCCCACTGGTGGTCGACGCCGACCACACACACCAGCGGCAGATTCTGCCGGGCGGCGGTCTCCAGTTCGGCGATGTGGAACAGGAACGCCGAGTCCGATGTGAGCAGCATGACCGGACGCTTGCCGCCTTCGGCGACCGAGGCACCCACCGCGTACGGCAGTCCGGTGCCCAGGTGGCCGAAGTTCTGGTTCCAGATCACGTCGCGCGGCTTGGTCTGCGAATAGGTCCATTGAAAGATCACGGTCGCGCCGCCGTCGCGGACCAGGATGCCGTCGTCGAGTTCGTCGAACGCCTTGGTCGCCTCGACCACATAGCGCGCCGGGTGCACCGGGGTGCGGCCGCTCGGGGCCTCCTCGGCCACCCGCTCAAGCTCGGCGGCGTCGGCCTTGATCAGCGTGTCGAGGTTGGCCGACGGGGTACGCGGGGTGTCGCGAAGCGCCTCGACCAGCTGCGGGACCACCCCGCGCAGGTCACCCACCAGCGCCACGTCGACGGGCCGATTGACGCCGATCGCGGTCGGATCCTGTTCGACCAGCACCCATTTGCGGTTCGCGTTGTTGACTGCCCAGTGCTGGGTCTTGCCGTAGTGCATGGGTTCGCCGAGTTCGGTGCCCAACGCCACGCACAGGTCCGACTGCTCGACGGCCTCGTTGGCGGCCGGTGAGAACAGATACGGGAAGGTCCGGTCGGCCAGTCCCGGGATGAACGACGTCCCGCCCGAGGTCTGAATCACCGGGCAGGCCATCAGCTCGGCCAGCTCCCTGACCTCCTGCTGGGTGCGAGAGGTGTGCACGCCGTGACCGACCAGCAGTATCGGGCTCTTCGCCGTGCGGATCAGCTCTGCCGCCTCGGCCACCTCGCGGCTGCCGGCACCCTGATTGACCAGACGGTAGGCCGACGGGGGCGGGGCGTCGGCCACATCGAGTTCCTCGAGGATCACGTGCGAGGGGAACTCGACGTAGGCCGGGCCCGGGGTACCCGACATCGCCTTGCGGATGGCTTCGTGAATGATCTCGTCGGTCTGGTCGGCGTATTCGATGGAGCTGCTGTACTTCACCGACGCGGCGAAAAGCGGTTCCTGCTGGACGAATTGGATCCTTCCGCGGCGCACTCGGCGCTCGGTGACGCGGGCTCGCTGCCCACCCAGGAAGATCACCGGTGAGTTCTCCACCAGCGCGCACTGAATGGCGCCCGCGATATTGGCCATGCCCGGGCCCAACGTGCCGATGCACAAGCCCGGCTTGCCCGTCATCCGCGACGCCGCCTCGGCCATGAAACCCGCACTCAACTCGTGGTGCGGCGCCACCACCGACCAACCGCGGGCCTCGGCCTCGGTGAACATGTGCACGAAGTTCGGGTCGGGGATGCCGAACAATGTGTTGACGCCCTCGGCCTCGAACAGGTCGAGGATGCGTTTGTAGACCGGTACACCCATGCGAAACTCCTTGAATTCGTTATCGATAGCGTTGAGCGAGTTCGTGTCGATGCGCTGCGGGCGAGCCGAACAGCGAACGATTCAGCGCGGCGCGCTTGAGGTAGACGTGGATGCCGCTTTCCCACGTGTAGCCGATACCGCCGTGCAGCTGCATGGCCTTGCCCGCGACATCGACGGCGGTACTGCAGGCGTGGGACTTCGCCATCGCCGCCGCCACCGCCGCGTCGGCGCGGTTCTCGGCCACCGCCTGCACGGCTGCCGCCACCAACTGGCGGGACACCGCGATCGCGACGTGCATGTCGGCGCAAGCGTGCTTGACGGCCTGAAACGAGCCGATGGGCCGGTCGAACTGATGGCGCACCTTCACATACGACACCGTCGCCGCGAGCATCGCCTCGGCCACACCGAGACTGTCACAGGCGACGGCGACGGCGGCCCGGTCACGAAGCCGACGGCCGGCGGAGGCGTCGGCGAAACTCAGCACCGCCGAGGACCGTTCGACCGCGACGCGGGCCAGCCTGCGCGTCTCGTCGACCACCGGTTGCGCGGTGACCGTCACGGTCGCCTCGCTGACACCGTCGTCGGTGACGACCAGCACCGTGTCGGCGCCTTCGGCGTCCGGAACGAAGTCGAAACGATCGATAACCACGGCCACCCGCGTCGTTCCGGCCGCCACCTCGGCGAGCAATCGGTCACGAGTATCGCTGGGCTGCAGCGCGGTCAGCGCGCCGGTCGCGAGCACGGCGCTGCCGAGGAAGCTGCTGGCACTCGCAGCGCGACCCATCTCCTCGCAGATGACGGCCGTCTCGGCGAATGTCGCCCCCGACCCGCCGAGGTGCTCGGGCACTTCCAGCCCGCACCACCCGGCATCGGCGATCATCGCCCAGTCGACGGCGCGCTCCTTGGCGAGCAGGTCAGCGGCTACGGACTTCAGTTCGTCGTGGAACTCGGAGTAGTCGGCCATCACGCCCCGCTCGGAATCGGTTCGCGGGGCAGTCCCAATCCGCGTTCGGCGATGATCGTGCGCTGGATCTCGCTGGCTCCACCGGGAATGGTCCACTCCCACGAGCCGATGAAGTCCAGCACCCACGAGCCGGATTCCCAGCCGCTGGAGGCCGGCTTGGTCAGCCTGGTGTGGGCGGCCAGCCCGCCGATCTCCGCCCCGAAATCGGTCATCCGCTGCAGCAGTTCGCTGTAGTACAACTTGACCACCGATGCGTCAGCGGCGCCTACCGCGTCGGTTTCGCTGCGCAGCACCAGGTCCCGGCACAACCCGCGCAGTCCGGTGATCTCGATCTCGAACTGTGCCAGCCGGTCGGCCACCACGGCGTCCTCGATCGGCGCACACGCCTGCACCAGCCAGCGGAACCCGGCATTGCCCAGCCGCTCGGCCAACTCCAGCATTGTCATACCGCGCTCGGCGCCCAGCGTCGCCTGGGCGACCTGCCAGCCCTCGTTCTCGCCGCCGATCAGATTGGCGGCCGGGATCACGACATCGTCGAGGAAGATCTCGCAGAAGTGCGACTCGCCGACCGCGTTGCGGATCGGCCGCACGTCGATACCGGGCGTCGTCATGTCCAACAGGAAGTAGGAGATTCCCCGCCGCTTCGGCGCATCCGGATCGGTGCGAGCCAGCAGCAGGCACCAATCGGCGTGCAATCCCCCGCTGGCCCAGATCTTTTGACCGTTGACCACATAGGTGTCGCCGACCCGCCGGGCCGTGGTGCGTAGGCTCGCAAGATCGGATCCGGCTTCGGGCTCGGAGAACCCCTGCACCCAGATCTCGCCGTTCACAATCGCCGGGAGGTGGCGCTGACGCTGCTCATCGGTGCCTGCCACCAGCAGGGTCGATGCGGCGTGGTGGATGCCGACGAACGCGAGCACCAGTCGCGGGGCGTCGTGCGCGGCGAGTTCGGAGTACAGCACGATCTGCTGATCGACCGGCATGCCGCCCCCCCACTGCGCAGGCCAGTGCGGGACGGCGAAGCCTGCGGCGTGCAGTTCGGCGAACCAGGCTTTCTGGAAGGCGACGAAGTCGGCGTCGGAGGCGCCGGTCTGTCTGGCCCGCCAGTCGGTGGGCACATGGGACTGACACCACGCCCGCACCTCGGCCCGGAAATCCTCGAGGGTCGTCACGAGTTGGCCCGTAGCCGATCCATGGCGTGCGCCACCGCCACACCGTCGTCGAACGAGGGCGTGATCTGCGTGCCGGATCCGATCGCCTCGACGACCTTGCCGAGAAACGACGACAACGCCGGTGGCGGGGATCGCCTTGGTGCAGGCGGGAATTCGAACGTCAGCGGCTCCTCGCCGGGCCGATACAGCACCAGTGTCGTGTCGGCTGTCAGCTCGATGGAGCCGGCGCTGCCGAGCAGCGTCGCGCGCGGCGCAAGGGGAACCGCGCCCGCGAAGCCGGTGTCATGTGCGGCGGTGCAGCCGTTGGCCATCCGGAACCATGCCGAGTACGCGTCCTCGGCCGTCGCCTCGGGCGGCGAGCCGTCGATGCGCGTCACACCTCCGCAGTCGACCACCTCACTGGTGAACAGCCACC
>JAEZIA010000009.1 GCA_023416315.1 Actinomycetes bacterium | reverse complement strand
TCACTGGAACTCAAGGGGTGAACATGGGTGTTCTCGACGGCCGAACCGCGCTGGTTACCGGGGCGGGCCGAGGTATCGGCGCCGCGATCGCCGAGGGGCTGGCGGCCGAGGGCGCCACGGTGCTGGTGTCGGACGCCGGAGTGGCGGTCGACGGCTCCGGTCATGACGCCGGACCTGCCGAGCAGGTGGCCGCGACGATCAACGAACGCGGAGGCAAGGCGTTCGCGGATGCCACCGACATCACCGATTTCGCGGCCTGCGGTGATCTGATCGAGCGGGCTGCCGCCACCCTCGGTGGATTCGACATCATGGTCAACGCGGCCGGCATCCTGCGTGACGGGATGGTGTTCAAGATGAGCGAGCAGGACTGGGACACGGTCATCGCCGTCCATCTGAAGGGCACGTTCAACCTGACCAGGCACGCCGCCGCGTGGTGGCGTGAGAATCGCGGCGGCCAGTACCGCCTGATCAACTTCACGTCGATGTCGGGGCTGCAGGGAGCGCCCAGCCAGCCCAACTATGCCGCCGCCAAGATGGGGATCGTAGGGCTGACGTTCTCGTGCGCCAACGCGCTCAAGGGCTACGGGGTGCGCTCCAACGCCATCGCGCCGATCGCCGGCACGCGTATGACGCAGGGCATCAAAGGTGGTGGCAGTATGGATTATTCAGCGTCGAACCGCCGACTGGCTCCGGAAAACGTGGTGCCGCCCGTGGTCTACCTCGCCAGCGAGCAGTCCGACTGGCTGAACCGCAGGGTGATCTTCGCGGGCAACGGCCGGATCAGCCTGATGTCCAATCCCGTCATCGAGCGGGAGATCGTGTCCGCGTCCGGCACCTGGGACATCCCGACGGCGTTCGCCGAGATCGAGACGTCGTTCAAGGAAGCGGTGCTGTACCCCAACATCTTCGACAAGCCACCCGCCGGCTAGCTGTGGAAAGTGCCTGCGATGACCGCCATTGAGGAACCAGCGGCGCCCGGAAAGGTGCCGCACCGGTACGCATGCGGCGACACCTTCGTCCCCAAGACCCGCTACATCGATCCCGAGTTTCTCCAACTCGAACTCGACCGG
This sequence comes from Actinomycetes bacterium, assembly GCA_023416315.1. Lineage (GTDB taxonomy): Bacteria > Actinomycetota > Actinomycetes > Mycobacteriales > Mycobacteriaceae > Mycobacterium. Next base: position 9,272 of record JAEZIA010000009.1, on the reverse strand, counting down.
CTGTTCACCGCGGTGTGGCAGCCCGCGTGCCGGGAAGAAGAGATCCCCGAGCCAGGAAGCTATTACGAGTACACCATCGGCAGACAGTCGATCATGGTGGTGCGCCAGAAGGACGGCGGCATCAAGGCGTTCTACAACGCGTGCACCCACCGGGGGATGAAGGTCGTGCGCGGTACCGGGTGCGCGGCGGCCAACGAGTTGCGGTGTGAGTTCCATGGCTGGCGTTTCGCGCTCGACGGGCGCTCGTCATTCGTCCCGTCCCGGGACGAGTTTCTCGAGCGCCCGCGGGAGCAGTGGTCGCTGCGCCCGGTGTCGGTCGGAACCTGGGGCGGCTGGGTTTTCGTCAGCATGGCCGAAGACCCACCGGATCTGTTGGAGTGGCTCGACCCGCTGCCCACCGCGCTTGCCCCGTTCCGGTTGCAGGACATGCGTTTCCGCTGGCGCAAGCGAACGTTCCTCAACGCCAACTACAAGACCGTCATCGATGCGTTCATCGAGGGGTACCACACCCCGGGTACGCATCCGCAGACGCTGCGGCCCGTCCAGGGCCCACGGCCCTCTGCGGAGCCCGCGCCCCCGCAGGAGTTCGTCTACGCCCCATACACCCCGACGATTCCGTACAAGAACCATTCCCGCTTCATCTACACCGCACGACCGGACAGCGGCGACAAAGACACCGCGCGTAAGCAGCAGGCCGCCCGGCCCGAGGTGTTCGCCAACTCGATGCAGTACAACTATCTTGAGGTGGGCTCACTGGTCACCGAGCGGGACTACCGCGCCGCTCAGCAGCTGGCTCAGCTGGAGCCCAGTGACATCCCGCCGTTCGTGCTCTACCACCAGATGTGTGAAGAACTCGCCCTGGCCGAGGGCGTCGACTTCCCGAAGATGACCATGGAGCAGTATTTCGCGGGCAATGGGGACTGGCACGTGTTCCCGACCCTGGTGATCCTGGTGGAGAAATCGTGTCTATTGGGTTATCGCATGCTGCCCGATGCCGAAGACCCCAATCGCTGTGTCTTCGAGATGTTTTCGCTGGAGCACTTCGCCCCCGGCGAGGTGCCGCAGACGGAGTGGTTGGAAGTGCAACGCTGGCAGGACCACGACGGCTGGGGCGAACTGCCGACACAGGACCTGAAGAACATCGATGCGATCCATGCGGGCATGCACTCGCGGGGGTTCGACGGCCTGTGGTTGAACACCGCACAGGAGATGTCCATCCGCAACGAGCACGCCATCGCTGACCGGTTCATCTTCGGCGTCACCGATGATGACGAGCCTGCCGGTGAGTAGTGCGGGCAGGCCGCTGCCTGCGGTCACCGAGGTCAACCGCCCGTACTGGACGTCCGGTGCCGAAGGAGTTTTCCGGCTGCAACAGTGTCCCGAGTGCGCGCGGTTGATCCATCCGCCTGCCTTGCGCTGTCAGTATGATCACGCGACACCGCAGTGGGTGGCGCTCTCGGGCCGCGGAACCGTCGAGTCGTGGACGATCAATCACCACCCCTTCTTTCCCGGATTCCCCACGCCCTATGTGATCGCGTTCGTGAACCCGGTCGAAGACCCACGGGTGCGGGTGTTGACCAACCTGGTTGACGTCGACCCCGGCGACATCTCGGTCGGCATGCCGGTTCAGGTCACATTTGAGCCCGGCGACGACGGCGAACCGTCGGACGCCGTCTGGTTTCCCTTGTTCACCGCGGAGCGCTGATGGCGGGACCCTTGACCGACGGTGTGATCATCAGCGGAATCGGACAATCCGATATCGGACGCCGGCTGGGGCGAGATCCCCTGCAGCTCACCGCAGATGCCTGCATAGCCGCCGTGGAGGACGCCGGGCTGACACTGGCCGACATCGACGGACTCACCACCTATCCGGGCGCCTCGATGGCGGGCAAGGGTTTCTCCGGTGCGGGTCTGCGCGAGCTTCACGATGCGCTGGGCATCCGGCCCAACTGGGTGGCCGGCGGCGTGGAGTATCCGGGACAACTGGGCGCCGTGGTGGATGCGATGCTTGCGGTCGCGGGCGGACTGGCCAATCACGTGCTGTGCTGGCGCAGTATCTGGGAAGGTACCGCGCAGGGTGCCGACCGTCGTCGCGGCTACGGGGTGCCCTCCGGATCGCGGGCGGCGGGCCAGCTTGGCTGGCAGTTGCCGTACGGCGCGTCGGCGGCGAACCTGGCGGCGATGCAGATCCGCGCGCGCATGCACCGGTTCGGGCTGACGCGCGACCAGCTTGCGAATGTCGCTGTCGTGCAACGGGCGCACGCCAAGCTCAACCCGAAGGCGATCTATACCGAGCCGCTGAGCGTTGACGAGTACCTGGACGCCCGGATGGTGTCCGACCCGCTGTGCCTCTACGACTGCGATATCGCCTGCGACGGTGCCACCGCGTTCGTCGTCTCGCGTGCTGAACACGCTGACGCCCTTGATCATCCGGCTGTCACGGTCGAGTCGCTCGACTGCGCCCATCATGACCGGTTCCTCTGGGAGGGCGGCGAGGACATCACCCGGCTCAACTCGCGGTGGTCGACGATTTGGAACCGCACCGACTTCACCGCCGACGACGTCGACTACGCGTCGCTGTACGACGGGTTCAGTGTGTTCGTCCTGTGCTTCCTGGAGGACTTCGGTTTCTGCGGTGTCGGTGAGTCGGGGGAGTGGGTGGCCGATCCGCTGCGCTTCTCGCTCGGGGGCCAGCTGCCGATCAACACTGCGGGCGGCCAGCTTTCGGGCGGACGGCTGCACGGCTTCGGCCACCTGCACGAAGCGTGTGTCCAAGTGCGCGGTGACGGGGGTGCGCGCCAGGTCGCCGACGCCGAACTCGTGGCGTGCGGGGTGGGTGGCGCGAACAGCGGAACCACGATGATGCTGCTGCGGCGCAGCCGATGATCAGGGTAGGAGAACCGGTGATGGTGGATCCCTCGAATTTGGTGTTGATCAGTGTTGACGACCACACCGTCGAACCCCCCGACATGTTCGCCGGAAGGGTGCCCGCCCGCTATGCCGACGACGCGCCGCGGATCGTCGAAGAGGCCGACGGCTCGGTAGCTTGGGTCTATGACGGGATGAAGCTGCCCAACATCGGCTTGAACGCGGTTGCCGGCCGGCCCAACGACGAGTGGGGATTCGAGCCGTCCCGCTTCGAGGACATGCGCAAGGGTTGCTACGACGTCGATGCCCGCGTCGACGATATGAACGCCTCGGGCGTGCTGGCTTCCGTGTGCTTCCCGTCCTTCCCGACGATCTCCGGGGCGTTGTTCACCTTCAAAGGTGAGCGCGACATTTCAGCGGTCATGGTCAAGGCCTACAACGACTGGCACATCGAGGACTGGTGCGGTGCCCACCCGGACCGCTTCATCCCGATGGGAATCCTTCCGCTGTGGGACGCTCAATTGGCGGCCGACGAAGTGCGCCGGCTGGCGTCTCTCGGGTGCCGCGCGGTGACCGTCCCCCAGCACATCGGCAACTACGGTCAGCCGGCGTGGCAGGACCGCCAGTGGGATGTTCTCTGGGAGGCGGTGTGCGAGAACAACACCGTCGTCAACATTCACATCGGCACCGGCGGCGGGATGCCGGTCCCGTCCGACCACACCAGCTACCTGGCCTACAACTCCATGCTCGTGCTGGACACCGGGCGGTTCACTGCCGACCTGTTGTTCTCCCGAGTCGTCAAGGATTTCCCCACGATCAAGTTCGCCCTCTCCGAAGGCGGCATCGGCTGGATTCCGTTCCTGCTGGAACGGTTCGAGGATGTCTACAGCCGCCAGCGCGCCTGGACCGGTGACGACCTGGGCGGTGGCCGGACCCCGACCGATGTGTTCCGCGCCAACTTCCTGTCCTGCTTCATCCGCGACCGCGTCGGCATCGAAAACCGGCACCGGATCGGAGTCGAGACGATCTGCTGGGAGATGGACTACCCGCATTCCGATTCGAGCTGGCCGGACGCGCCCGAGCAGCTCGCCAAGGAGCTCGACGGGTGCACGGCCGACGAGATCGAGGCGATCTCGTGGCGCAACGCCGCGAAGGCCTTCGGCTACACCGGTGTCGAGCGACTGGGTCGCGACAACTGCACGGTCGCCGCGCTGCGTGCGCAGGTGGCGGACAAGGACTTGTCGACCCCGAAGGTCGACGTCGATCGAATCCCGCGCCCGGGTTCGCAGGCCATCACCTATGGCGACATGAAGGCCCGGATGGCCACGATCATGACCGGCGGAAAATCTGGGTCGTAACCGCCGGAACTCGCTCGATGACTCAGGACTTGGTCCGGATGATGTCCCCGGCCATCCGCACGTAGTCCACCTCCATGCGCGCCGGAAATGACGTCGAGTCGTCCGGGTCGCCAGGCCAGGTGCCGCCGACCGCCAGATTGACGACGATCGACATCGGCTTGTCCAGCACCCACCGCAAGCCGGTAGGGAGGTCGGTGCGCCGCAGGGATGCGTAGTCCGCACCGTCGACCGACCAGGTGACCCGATCAGGCCGCTTGTCGACGCCGTACACATGGAAATCTTCCGCGGCGTCGCCGGCCAACTTCGCGGAAAATGACGGGCCCTCGTCATCTGAGTAACCGGGACCGTGAGCGGACCCGTAGACGGTTGCCGGTTCACCACCGACGACCTCGGCGATATCAATCTCTCCGCCCTCCGGCCACTCACCAGGCCCGAGGAGCCAGACGGCCGGTAGCAACCCGACGTCAGTGGGCAGCTTGGCCCGGACCTCGACCCGCCCCGACACCAGCTCCACCCGATTGCGCGTGGTGAGCCGGGCCGAGGTGTACGGGCAGATCGGCACTGTGTAACACCGTCCCGTCGGTTGCTCGGCCTGCGCCGTGATGACGAGATTGCCGGCACCGTCCAATGCCGCGTTTGCCGCACCGGCCGTGTACCACTGCAGTTCGTCGTTGCCCCAACCATCGAATTCGGCATTGCCGACGTCGTTGGTCCATGCCGAGGTATTTGCGGATGATCCTGCCGGACCGTCGAACTCGTCGGCCCATCGGTCTTCGGTGCTGCGGTTGCACCCGGCGAGTATGAGCGACAGCGCCACGGCCAATGACCCGAAGCGAACACCGTGCGTCGAGTGGTTCATCGTCTTATTTTCAGCTGCCCGTTCACGGGACACCGCAGATCCGGAAACCTCGGCCGATGTGGATGGTTCGGATCCGCCAGCCCGCTTCGGTACGCGCATATGTCATCTCCGCAGCCATGTGCACGGTGCCGGGACGGCCATCGAAAATCGAGGCGATCCAGAGCGCCCAGCGCCCGGTGCCGGTGTCCGCGTCCACGGTGATGGTGGGGTTGACGAAGGCATGCATGGCCAGCGGGACACCAGCGGTGGCAGCGGGAAGTGCGTCGATGATGGCGTCGGCGCCCGCGACCACACCGAAATCGGCGCTGCTCCAACGAGCGTCGGAGGTCAAGATCGCGCGAACGGTGCCTATGTCGACCTGCGCGTGATCGGGGGTGCGGTTGATCGCGTTGGCGTATCGTGCGGTCAGGGTTTTGATGGCCTCGACATCTTCCAAACGGCGCACCCGCTGTGCCGTTCGGTGCGCGTTCATCACGGTCGGGCCCCGGCGTGTCCTGCTTCGGCGAGCCGGCACAACGTCTGTTCCAGTTCCGCGCAGGCATTCTCGGGCGCTACCGGCCAACGCGCGGCGACGTACCCGTCCGGACGAACCAGGCTGGCACCGCTGGGCGTCAACCCGTAGGCATCCGGAAATGACTGTGGCCCAAGGTTGTCGTCCGGTTCGACGGTCACGATCGTGAGCGGCATGCCGGACCGAGCTGATGCTGCGGCAGCGGTATGCGCCCACCGGGGGTCCTCGGTTATCAGCACCCAGGACTTGCCGAAGCGGTCCAGGGTGGAAATGGTCTCTCCGGTACTGGCTTTCAACCACAGATGCGGTGCGCGAGTGCCGGGCTGGCCGGCCCACTGGTCGGGTCGCCGAGCGGGGGGCAGCATGGCCGGGATCTCGGATATCGCCGATGACCGGTAGAGCTGGCCGAGGTCCATCGCGATGTCATCGATAACCTCTGTTCCATCGCCGCGGGCGCGGAAGGCCTTGTAATCGGCTCGTGCGAATATCTGGCGATGCCGCAGCCAAGCGATGGGACGGCGTTCGGCATCGTAAGTCTCCAGCAATGCGGGCGATGATGTCCCGGAATGCACCGCAGCAAGTTTCCACGCCAGATTGTGGGCGTCCTCGATGCCGGTATTCGCGCCATATCCGCCGCGATTGGGCGGCAGTTGGTGAGCTGCGTCGCCGGCGAGGAAGACCCGCCCCTGCTGGAATCGCTCCGCAATCCGTGCGGCAAGCTCCCAACGTCCCGTGGTGAGCAGATCGATTGGCAGATCGGAAATACCGACGGCCCGCCGGATCAGTGTGCGCTGTTGGTCATCGGTCAGGTCGGCATCGTCGTCGAGCATCAGCACCCAGCGCCCGTCTCCATAGGTGGTCAGAAATGCCTTGAAGTCGGGTTGATCAATCTCGAACTGGACAACGCCGTCGCGCAGGTAGCCCTGCAACGGCGCACGGAACAGAATGCTGCGCTGCACCGAGAGCAAGCCGCGTCCGGTACGCGCAATACCCAGAGTTTCTCGGACGAAGCTCGCGGCGCCGTCGGCGGCAATGACATATTGCGCGCGCACCCGATAACGGTGACCCGAGATCCGGTGCAGTAGTGACGCGTTAACACCGTCGGAGTCGTAGTCGAAGTCGAGCAGCTCGGTGCCCAGACGAATGTCGGCGCCGAGTTCGGTGGCACGGTCGCGCAGAATCGGCTCCAGGCGGTCCTGAGCAATGGCGGTTCCACGCACGGGGGAATACCTGTCGGGATTCCCGCTGTCGGACGGGGCGGCGGTCCACGGATACTCCTCGTACAAGGTGCCCGCGAGGCTCTGAACCCGGGCCCGACGAGGCGGCCCGCCGGTGTGTGAACTCGGCGGAAGTTCGATGCCGACGCTGCGAAACAGTTCCATGGTGCGCGTCGTGTAGCCGATGGCACGGGGGTGGGGCGCACTACCCCGGTGCCGTTCTGCCACGACAACCGGAACGCCGTGGGCTGCCAGAAATGTCGCGGCCGACATGCCGACCAGGCTGCCGCCGACGATCAGGACGGGAACCTGTCCCGGGAAAGGTGCGGTACCAATGTTCGTCATGCCCCCAATAAACCATTAGTCGTTCAGAAACACAATCCAGTTAAATAATTGATTCACCTAGATTTTACTCGTACAATGCGTGCGTGACAGAGATCCCGGTCGGGCGCCGAGCACGCAAGAATGCGCAGACCCGAGCCGCCCTGGCGACCGCGGCCGAGCAGTTGTTCCTGGCCAAGGGCTACGACCAGGTAAGCGTGAAGGAGATCGCAGATGCGGTGGACATCTCGGTCCCGACGCTGTTCAACCATGTGCCCGGCGGTAAAGAAGCCATCATGTTCGACGATGGCGTCGAGCGCCGGGAAGGCCTTCTTGCCGCGGTGAAACAGCGGCCGGCCGGCGTCTCCCTGATGGCCTCGATCCGCGAATACATGTTGACCCGTGGCCCGTTCGTCACCGATCCTGCACCGGACGTCCAGCGGCGCACCGCGCTCATCATGAAGACGCCGGCGCTGCGCAACTACACCCGCACGATGTGGATCCGGAGTGAGGGGCCTCTGGCCGAGGCCATCGCCGCGGAAGCCGGCTTGGCGCCTGGTGACATCACCGCGCGTGCCGCCGCCCGCTTCATTTTGGAAATCCCCGAGTTCGTTGGCGACGAACCGGATCCGCGCGCGGCGCTGAACGCGATCTTCGAACTCCTGGAGAACGGGTTCGGTTCGGTCTGGTCGTAGGGTCGGGCACCGACCCCGCCGCCGAGACGGTTCGTCGACACCCGGTAGCCGCGGCGGGCGATAGGGTGTGAACCTGTGCGCGTCCTTGTGATCGGATCCGGTGCCCGCGAACACGCCCTGCTGCTGGGGCTGCGCCGGGATCCGCAAGTCGACTTCCTCGCCGTCGCCCCCGGCAATGCCGGCACCGCATCGGTGGCCGAACAGTATGACGTCGACGTGACCTCCGCCGAGGCCGTCACCACGCTGGCCCGCAAGGTCGAGGCCGATCTGGTGATCATCGGTCCCGAGGTGCCGCTCGTCCTCGGGGTCGCCGACGCGGTACGTGCGGCGGGCATCGCCTGCTTCGGCCCGTCCAAGGACGCCGCCTGCATCGAGGGCTCCAAGGCGTTCGCCAAGGACGTGATGGCCGCCGCCGGTGTCCGCACCGCGGGCAGTGAGACCGTCGACAACCCCGCCCGTCTCGACGCCGCGCTGGACCGGTTCGGACCGGCCGCGGGCCAGCCCGCGTGGGTGGTCAAGGACGACGGGCTCGCCGCAGGCAAGGGCGTGGTGGTCACCGACGACCGTGACGTGGCCCGCGCGCATGCCGCCTCACTGCTCGACTCCGGGCATCCGGTGCTGCTGGAGTCCTTCCTCGACGGGCCCGAGGTATCGCTGTTCTGTCTGGTCGACGGTGCGACCGTGGTGCCGCTGCTGCCCGCCCAAGACTTCAAGCGGGTCGCGGACAACGACGCCGGGCCCAATACCGGTGGGATGGGCGCCTATTCGCCATTGCCGTGGCTGCCAGCCGACGTGGTGGCCGACATCGTCAGCAGTGTCGTCGAACCCGTTGCCGCCGAACTCGTCCGCCGTGGCTGCCCGTTCTCCGGGCTGCTGTACGCGGGGCTGGCGATGACGTCGAACGGGCCTGCGGTGGTCGAATTCAACTGCCGCTTCGGTGATCCGGAGACCCAAGCCGTGCTGGCGTTGCTGGAATCCCCGCTTGGTCAACTCCTGTACGCCACCGCCACCGGCGAGCTGGCCGGCTTCGGTCCGCTGCAGTGGCACGACGGGTACGCCGTGACCGTCGTGGTGGCGGCCGAAAACTATCCGGGCCGCCCGCGGGTCGGTGACGTCATCACCGGATCGGAAGCCGACGGGGTGCTGCACGCAGGCACCGCACGACGCGACGACGGCACGATCGTGTCCTCCGGCGGGCGGGTGCTCGCGGTGGTCGGCACCGGCGCGGACCTGGTCGCCGCGCGCGACGCCGCCTACCGGATCGTGTCCTCGATTCGCTTGCCCGGCAGCCATTTCCGCAGTGACATCGCCCTGGCCGCAGCCGAGGGGCGCGTCACGCTAGCTTGACCGGCAGCCGTTTCACGCCGTGAATGACGTTGCTGTGCAGGTACTCCGGCTCGCCGACCTGAACCTCGGGTAACCGGGTGAGCAGCTGGTGGAATA
>JAEZIA010000472.1 GCA_023416315.1 Actinomycetes bacterium | reverse complement strand
TGACGACACCTTCAGTGGCGGAGACATGATCCTGCGCGGCCCCGCGACGTTGGCACTGGTGGAAGCGCTTATCCAGCGGGGAACCGAAGACGATGTGCGCGAAGCACAGTCGGCGATCAACCGGCTGGCCGAAGTACCCACCGATCCAGGTTTCGCACTCTTCGACCTGCCACTGTTGCGAATGCGGGCGCTACTCGCCCAGTCCTTCGGTGACGACAGCGCCTACCGAGACTTCCGCGACCGGTACCGGTCAAAGGCGAAGTCCCTTGACATCCAAGGGCATATGAAACTCGCCGAAGCCATGCCCTAGGACACCGGCGGTCGCCGATTCGCCCACGGTCGCGCGGTCTCGATCTGGCGGCTCAACGCCAGCAGTGTCGCCTCGTCCGAGGGCCTGCCGACCAGTTGCACCGACACCGGAACCCCCGCGCCGTCCAGCCCCCACGGCACGACGGCGGCCGGCTGGCCCGTCGCGTTGAAGACGGCCTGGAACGGCACCCGCCGCGACACCATGGCCAGCGTCGTCAGCCCGCCACGGTGCTGATATTGGCCGATTCTCGACGGACCCGTTGCGGTCCCGGGCGTGATCAGCACATCGACGTGATCGAAGATCGACTGCACCCGCGCCGCCAGTGCCGGCTCCGCTGCCCGCACCCTGGCGATCCGGGCATCGGAGATCATCCGCCCGAGCCGGGTGATGGCCTTGGTCCTGGGTTCCAACCGTTCCCGGTGCGGCAGCGCGGCGGCGTCGTCATAGGCGCCGCGCCACATGCGCGGAAGGATGTGGCCGTAGACCGCCCAGGCCGGGTAATCAGGGTCGCGCCAGATCACCTCGTGGCCGAGGTCGCGCAGCAGGGTCTCGGCTTCGTCGAGCGCCTTCTGCTGGGCCGTCCCGACCCGGCCGAGCATGGTCGCAGGGAGCTTGGCGCTCAAGGCGATTCGGAGCCGGCCCGGTTCCCGGTTCGCGGCGGTCACGAAACCACCGGACGGGCCGGGCGTCGTCGCCGTCGCATCGAGGAACAGTGCGGCGTCCTCCACCGTGCGCGTCAGCGGACCGTTGACCGACAGACCGCACCACGCGTCGTCGTGCGGCGCGATCGGAACCCGGTCGCGTTGCGGCTTGAGACCGAACAGCCCGCACCAGGTGGCGGGAATGCGGATGGAGCCGGCCCCGTCGGAGCCCAGCGCCATCGGTGCCAGGCCCGCGGCCACCGCGGCCCCGCTGCCGCCGCTGCTGCCGCCGGGTGTGCGTTCCAGATCCCATGGATTGTGGGTGGCACCGAAGGCGATGGTCTCGGTGAACGACCACAACATCATTTCGGGCACCGCGGTCTTGCCCAGGATCACCGCGCCCGCCTCGCGCAGCCGGCGCACGACCTCGGCGTCGACGGTCGGCGGCAATCCGTAGGCGCTGCTTCCGTAGCAAGTGAATTCGTCGGCGACGTCGACGTCGTCCTTGATCGCGATCGGTACACCCAACAGGGGCCTGCGTTCGCCGGCGTCGAGGAGTTCCTGGGCGGCCGCGGCCTCGCGTCGGGCGCTTTCGGCGAGGACCACCCGATATGCGCGCAACTCCCGGTCGACGCGGGCGATCCGATCGAGATAGAGCTCCAACAGGGCAGGGGCGGTGATCGTGCCGTTGACGAGCATGCGCGCCTGCTCGGCAGCACCGGCGAAGGCAATGTCGGTGGAGTCCATCTCCCGCAGCCTAACCCTGACCGCTACGGTGGCCAGATGGCATGCGTGTTCTGCGAGATCGTCGCCGGTACGGCGCCCGCCATCCGCGTCTACGAGGACGACGATTATCTGGGGATCCTCGACATCCGGCCGTTCACCCGGGGCCACACGCTGGTGGTGCCCAAGCGGCACAGCGTCGATCTGCGGGATACGCCCGCCGAGACCCTGGCTGGGATGCTGAGCATCGGTCAGCGGATTGCGCGGGCCACCCGGTCATCCGAGCTCGGCGCGACGGGCAACAACATCGCGATCAATGACGGTAAGTCGGCCATGCAGACCGTGTTCCATATTCACCTGCACGTGATCCCGCGGCGCGACGGCGACAAGTTGTCGTTCGCCAAGGGCATGTTGCTGCGCCGCGATCCCGACCGTGAGGGCACCGGGCGCATCCTGCGTGACGCGCTGGCCGCCCTCGACACGACCGGATGGCAGTGACATGACCTCGTTGGCCAATCAGGCATTGATGGCGTTCGTCACCGTGCACGACCGCGTGTATCGGCTCAGCCACGGCTGGATCGGGCACCGCATGCCCGGTGCACCGCCGTCATTGATGTTGCACACGGTCGGCGCGAAAACCGGCCGGCCCCGGTCCAATCTGCTGGCGTACTACCGCGACGGCGGCGACTTTCTGGTGGTCGCCTCCAATGGCGGCGCGGACCGCAACCCCGCCTGGTATCACAACCTGCGCGCCCACCCGAATGTCGAAATCAATCTTGGCCGAAGGCGTTTGGCGGTCACCGCGCACGTGCTGCTGCCCGACGATCCGGAGTACGTCCGGCTGTGGCGACTGTGCGACTCGAAGAACAACGGCCGCTACAGCAGCTATCAGAGTGCAACCACGCGGCCGATCCCGGTCGTGCGTCTGACACCGTGACCGCCCAGACTGCACTTGTTCGCGCACTTACTCGCGAAATGAGTACAACAACTGCAGTGTGGGCGCCCTAGAACAGTTCTTTCGCCAGCAGCTCCAGCGTCGCCTCCCGGGCCGGCGCCGTTGCCGGGTCGGTACCGCGATACGCCGATGCGACGGGATTGACCATCACCTCGTCGACGTCGAATTCGGTGGCCACCGCGCGCACCTGCTCGGCGGCCTCCGACGGTGAGCCGACGACGGCCTTGGACCGCCCGGCGGCGATCACGGCCTCAGCCTGTGGGTGCATGGTCAGCGCGGCCGCGTCCTCGACGAGATCCAGCGGGCCGAGCGGCTGCCCGGTGCGTAACCGCGCCATCATCTGCAGATTCGGCAGGAGCAGTGCCTCGGCTTCGGCGCGGGTCGGCGCGACCACCGCGTTGACCGTCATGAACGTCACCGGCTCGGCGGCCACAGCGCTCGGCCGGAACTCCGAGCGGTAGGTGTCCAGCGCATCATGGGTGCCCTGCCCGGCGAAGTGGTGGGCGAACACGTACGGCAGCCCCTTGGCGGCAGCCAGGTGCGCCGAATACATCGACGAGCCCAGCAGCCACAGCCGCGGCTGATCGACCGCCGCCGGGGTGGCCTTGAGGATGTAGTCCTGGTTGCGGATCGGGATGCGAACCCCGCGCGCGCTCATCAGCGCCGCGACATCGTCGAGGTACTGCGGGAAGTTCTCGATGTCCGAGTCGTCGCGACCGCCGCGCAGCATGATCGACGTCACCGGATCCGAGC